>JAFAHS010000329.1 GCA_019237115.1 Deltaproteobacteria bacterium | reverse complement strand
GGCGGCGCGAGGCAGCGCGGCGATTCGGGCTCGACCCCAGGACAGTGGCGAAGATGCTGGCGGTCTCGGTGCCGCCGGGATACCGGGCGCAGCGTGCCGCCGGCGCGGCCGAAGCTGGACCGGTTCATTGGGATCATCGATCGGATCCTGGAGCAGGACAAAGAACGACCAGCCAAACAGCAGCACACCTCGAAGCGGATCTTCGAGCGGTTGCGCGACGAGCACGGCTATACCGGGGGGATCACGATTGTAAAGGACTACGTGCATGTGAGGCGGCTGCGCTCGCGCGAGGTGTTCGTGCCGCTGCGCCACGATCCGGGACACGCGCAGGTCGACTTCGGCGAGGCACTGGCGTTGATCGGCGGGGTGGAGCGGAAGATCCACTTCTTCGCACTGGACCTGCCGCACAGCGACGCCTGCCTGGTGCAGGCCTATCCGTGGGAGAGCAGCGAGGCGTTCTGCGAGGGCCATCGGGTTGGCTTCGAGTTCTTCGGCGGGGTGCCATGCTCGATCCTGTACGACAACACCAAGCTGGCGGTGGCCCGCATCCTGGGCGATGGCCGGCGGCTGCGGACCCGGGTGTTCAGCGAGCTGCAGTCGCACTATCTGTTCGCCGACCGTTTCGGCCGACCAGGCAAGGGCAACGACAAGGGCAAGGTCGAAGGGTTGGTGGGTTACGCGCGGCGCAACTTCATGGTGCCGGTACCGCACGCGGCCAGCTTCGCCGAGCTCAACGCGCATCTACTGGAGTGCTGCCGGCGCCGGTTGAACGATCGATTGCGCGGGCATGATGATGAGACCATCGGCGAGCGTCTCGAGCGAGACCGCGCTGCCTTCCTGCCGCTGCCGCCGACTCCCTATGAAGCATGCGACAAGAGAACTGCGCGCGTCAGCTCGCTTTCGCTGGTGCGCTACCGGCGCAACGATTACTCGGTGCCAACGGCCTATGGCCATCGCGAGGTGCTGGTCCGCGGTTACGTCCACGAAGTTGTGATCGCCTGCGGTGCTGAAGAGATCGCTCGTCATCCGCGCTCGTATGAGCGCGAAGACTTCGTCTTCGATCCGCTGCACTATCTGGCGCTGCTGGAACGGAAGATCGGGGCGTTGGATCAGGCGGCGCCGCTGGTGGGCTGGACCTTACCCGAAGAGTTCGCCACTCTGCGCCGCCTGCTCGAGGCGCGCCTGGGCAAGCCCGGCAAGCGCGCGTTCGTCCAGGTCCTGCGCCTGCTCGAGGTGTTCAGACTCAACGACGTATCGGCAGCGGTGCGAGAAGCGATCGCGCGCGGCGTGCTCGGTTTCGATGCGGTCAAGCATCTGGTGTTGTGCCGCATCGAGCGACGTCCGCCGCGGCTGGACCTGAAGATCTATCCCTACCTGCCGCAGGCCACGGTAGCGACCACTTCAGCCCGCTCCTACATGAGTCTGTTGGCGGGAGGAACAGCGTCATGAGCGATGCCCCGCAGGTGCTGCTCGCCCATCACCTCAAAGCGCTCAAGCTCCCAACCTTTCTGCGCGAGTACGACAAGCTCGCCCGCCAGTGCGCCGCCGAAGGCGTCGATCACGCGCGTTACCTATTACGCCTGACCGAGCTTGAGATCATCGACCGCGAACGGCGCACCGTCGAACGCCGGATCAAGGAAGCCAGGTTCCCGGCAGTAAAGAGTCTCGACAGCTTCGACTTCACCGTCATTCCCTCGCTCAACAAGACCCTGGTGCTCGAACTGGCGCGCTCGGAGTACATCGCCCGCCGCGAGAACGTGATCGCGCTGGGCAACAGCGGCACCGGCAAGACTCACATCGCGCTCGGCCTCGGGTTGGCCGCCTGCCAGAAAGGTCTGGCGGTCGGCTTCACCACCGCCGCGGCCCTGGTCAACGAACTGCACGAAGCCCACGACGAAAAGCGTCTGCTGCGCCTGCAGCGTCAGCTTGCCGCATACAAGCTCTTGATCGTCGACGAGCTGGGCTACGTGCCGCTCTCTCAGACCGGCGCCGAGCTGCTGTTCGAGGTCTTCAGTCAGCGCTATGAGCGCGGCTCGATCATCGTCACCAGCAACCTGCCCTTCGATGAGTGGACCGGCGTGTTCGGCTCCGAGCGTCTCACCGGCGCGCTGCTCGATCGCCTTACCCACCACGTACATATCCTCGAAATGAACGGTGACAGCTTCAGGCTCAAGCACAGCAGAGTTCAGCTCGCGGCGGAGCAGGCAGCCCCGGAGCCCGACTAACCTAGCCCAGGTCGCTCAACCTTCAGCTCCAAACACCGGCGAGGGGGCGATCCCCCTCGCGCACCCCCTGACACAACCCAGCTCCTGTCTATAAGCGATGTACTTTTACTCCGGCTCGGCGATGGAGTTTTACTCCGGCGTTGACAATGGACATCAAGATTTTAACGCGAGTGGTTAAGCAGGCTCGACATCATGCTCGAAAACATCCCCCCGCAAACGTGTTTGCTTTGCTCATGGCCGGGGTTTGTATTTTGGTCGAACCAGCCTCTATCGGTAGGTTCACAACGTCTCAAAAGGCTTAAGTGAGCATAGAAGAAATTACTATTCGCTTCGTCGTCGGCGGCCTCTTCGTCTCTCTATTCGCGCTGCTTGGGGATGTTCTCCGACCTAAGAGTTTCGCGGGGCTCTTCGCCGCGGCTCCGTCTGTCGCGCTTGCGACTTTCATCCTGACGATTGACATCAAGGGGAGGGTTTTCGCAGCTGCGGAGGCGCGCTCGATGATTCTGGGGGCTGCTGCTTTCCTCATCTATGGATGCGCCGTTTGTCAAATCATTATGCGGTACAAACTGTCGGCATCGTTTGTTGCACCTACGGCGATCTTCATTTGGATTGTCGCCGCCTTCTGTCTAAAAAGCCTACTCATCAAATGACTATCCGCGTTGACTT
>JAFAHS010000319.1 GCA_019237115.1 Deltaproteobacteria bacterium | reverse complement strand
TTTTGGCGGCCTCGATGTAGTCTTGCAGGTAGGTCTCGAGATGATGGTGACAGGGCATCGCGTGTTCCTTGCCGCCTTTTTCGTGCAGACGGACCCAGAGGCGGCGATGCTGCCAGAACACGTCGGCCACGGTCATACCGAGCGCCGCGCCGATGCGCGCGAAGGTAAGAACCAGCAGGCCAATCAGCGCCCGGTCGCGCGAGCCGACCACAGTCTTCGTGTCGATGCTGTCGAGCTGCCGCGCTTCGGTCGCGGCCAGTACCGGGGTCTTGCCGGTGCGGACCACGTATCATTCGGCCTAAGGAAAGAGGAGCGCACGGAAATGCCAGCCCCTCCTCGTCCTCTCTCATAAAGGAGGTTATGAGAGATAAAAAGCCGCAGGGCGGTTGTGGCGGAACCGGCGCTCTCGTGCTATGGTCTAGGCGACCATATGGCGTCAACCGCCACGCTTGTTCTTCGATCTAGGTTCATTTACGCGGATGGCGCCATTCGAGAAATGGTGTTGTGGAAGTTGCCGCCGCGAAGCCCCGAACGCCCGCACGGCTTCAAGTATCGGCTCCATTACGGGTCGGCCGATGGACGCACCGTGGTCCGATACGACAACGAGACCGGCAAAGGCGATCACCGCCACATCCGCGGTCGCGAGGAACCTTATCAGTTTCACGGTGTCGAAGCTTTGGTCGCTGATTTTCTCCGGGACATCGATGAAGTGCGCGGAGGCGCAAACCCATGAAAAAGCAGCTCTCAGTCTCTATAAAGGGCGCGCGTGAATCGGCCCAGGAATTTGTCGAGGCCTGGCGGCGCGCCGATCAGGGCAAGCCCCCCGAACATCCCATTGAACGTCTTTACTTCGAGGATCTGTCCACGATGCTCAAAGTTCTCACGCCGGGGCGCTTGGAGGTTCTTAAAGTGGTCCACCAGGTGGGACCAGTGAGCGTGCGAGCGCTGGCTGGCAGGATGAAACGCGATTACAAGAACGTCCACCACGATCTTGAGGTCATGGAGCGCGTCGGCCTCGTTGCGCGGTCAGCCGACGGTAAGCTCACGGCGCCTTGGAAAAAGATCGTCGCCGAAATAGCTTTGGCCGCGTAGGTCTCTTCATTACCCTTGGGGCGCGAGACATCTAGTACCCCCCTAAGTACGAGGTATCTCGAAGGGCGCGCACCCACATGTCGGTTATCTCGGCCAGAAGAGCAGCCTTGAATCGCACGAAGCACGATTCTCTCCGTCGAGTTTAGATCAATCTTCAGGGTACCGGCCCTTCTTAGACCGAACTTGGACTGTTCTCGTGGCCGAAAGCGGGGCAAAACCGTCCCTTGTGACTGTGAGTCGAAGCCGAAAATGCGAGCGGTGGCGGTCGTTAACGGACAGGAGGGGGCAAGATTCAGGGTGGTGGAATGAGTCCTACATCCAGCGCGTCTTCCCATGCACCACTCTCGAGCGCGCATGACAGTACTGCAAAACCTGGACTTGGGATAACCAACGAATCACAGGGTCGTGAGAAGCCGAAAGAGAACGACACGCTTATTCGGGGCAACCCATGCGGCGAAGAGTCTTTTGCCGCCCAACTTTGCGCGGTGGCGGGCTCAGTAGGCGCCGCTCGGACTGTGGGGGATTTTGTGGGGAGTCTCGGTCAATTTCAGAGTCACTCGATGCTACCCGGTAACAATCGGCGAATGCAAAAAACCTTTGTGCGCCAGTGGCTTGGAGCGTATTTAGCGTTACCAAGATATACCGCGAAAAGTGCATTTTAACGGCTGTTAACCGTCGGGTCGCTGGTTCGAATCCGGCCCGGGGAGCCAAACCAAAGTGGGGTCCGGCCCGGAGACATAGGTAACACAATGTACCGGTCACATAGGTGACAACCTTGGGCCGAACGGGTTGTCGAGCGGTTCTAAGACCCGAGTTTCGAGATCGAAGTATCCCAAGTGATGGTCCACGACTCTGCGGATATGAGCCGACGACTGGTAGTATGCAGAACAAGCTCCGGATAGGAAAACCTGAAGAATTCTCGTGCTCAGCTACGCAGGAATCCTTCGATTTGTAGTTTGGAGTGTAGATGAAAATGTAGATGGAACGACCGCGCTCCCCACCGAGCGGGGCCCGTCACTCTACGGCTTAGGCCCGGGTATATCGAGCAGTGCCACGGCCGCCCGCAAATGTTGGGGACTCAGGTGGGCGTAGCGAAGAGTCATGGCCGCTGTCTTGTGACCCATTAGGATTTGAACTCTATAGAGGACAACGCCGATCATAACAAGACGCGACGCGAAGGTATGGCGCAGATCGTGGAACCGAAAGCCCTCTAGTCCCGACTTGCTCAGTGCGCTGTCCCAATCGCGATTCAAGTTCATAAGGCAACCACCATGCGGCGCTCGGAAAACGTGGCCGTTGTCGTTTAGAACTTTTGGGGGCACGAGCTGAGGTTCGGTTAGATGGTCGTACTTCCAGCAGCGCCTGGCGCGCGGTATCGCTCAACGGCAGACGCCTTCCCTCCCCTGATTTAGCTTCACGGACCGTGACCGTTCCGCTTGCGCAGGTGTCCTAAGGGTTTCGCAAGCCATTTGACGGCATCGTGAATCCAGGTGGAATGCAAATCCGCGTGTCTTACCACCGTTCCATCATCAAGAATTGGCGAGCGATTTAGGCGCGGGAGTTCCAAGACCGTGTTCACAGAAACTGCCGCGGCTACGACACATCGACCACGACTGCGCACAGCGCGCGGAACTGGATTTTTCCAGTTCAACAGTTTGCAAGGATTTTCAGTGGATTGAGAGGAAGGATCGTTGCGGGGCGCTTGACGAGGCCTCATCAGGGCCCCAGCTCGCCGGAGCCGAGGATTCTAGATTTGAAAGTCGATGGCGCCCCTGCGGATTCTTCTCCGTCGCGCTTCTCTGGTCGAGACTCGCATCGCTTCCAACTCAGCAGCGATGCGATCCAGCTGCTCCCTGAATCCGTGTGCCTCGATCCTCAGTCCCACCCTGCAGCCATCACATCGAACGCGTATCACATCGGCCCTCTCAAACTCTCTGACGCATAATTCATTCTTGTATCCGCATTGGGCACACGCTATCGAGATCGTCTCGTCATCAAACATCGGCCGGAGCCTCCGCGAATCAGCCGACGGATGACGCAAAGAAAATGCCAGGCAGGGCGCCAAATAGGGGCTCGCAATCGAAAGTCCAGCAGCTTCGGCGGGGGCTCGTAGCCGCTCATCTGGCAGGCATGTGTTTGTCCAGTAATCCACTCGGGATTGGGTAGAGCAGAATTTATTGGGCGTTCATCGGTGTCTGTCGAATCGCGCGGAATTCTTGGGACCTGCGCCTCCTAGGCCGCCATACTCGACAAGCTCCCGCAGGAGCCCGACGGCTTTTTTGAAACCCAGCACGAGTGGCACGATGCCGATGAGGCCGTTCAGGGGCCTTGGAATCAGCAATGATGTCAGCGAAATGGCGAAGACTCGGCGCCACAATTGAGCCGATTCCAAGAAACTGGCCGAGAACTACCGCGCCGGGATCGTGTTCAGGTTTCGAAAGAAACGCCGGAAGAACAAAAAGATCGTCCAGATTAGTCGTGGCGAAGGCGATCACATCAGCGGTAACAAGCAGTAGAATTTTAGCCAGATGTCTTTTCTTCGCCTCCCCCAATCAACGATTAGCCGAAAATCCGACGCCGGGCACCCCCGCCGACTGGGAACCGGCTAAGCTGAGCTGAAGTGCGGGTCGTGAGCAGCCGAAGTGGAACCTGATCCGCCCACAAACGAGGCAATCGCACAAACCGGGTCCGGAACCGCAGCTGAGCGCGGCTTACGGACGCTCTGTGCTGACTCGAGCTGCGGCCCCGCTCCGGGTCAGAGCCTTGCGTCAGTTCTTTACGGGGTTTCCCCCCGGGGTATCGACGAGTTCCTAGGCGGGGGCCTCCTATCTCGTTTGACTGAAAATCGACTCCGCGTTGTTTTTGCTCTCTGGATAAAGGCAGTTCAACCGCAGCTTTTTCACCGTCCGGGTCCGGAACGGCCGAAGAGGTGTTCAAAACATGGCGAGGAGCACCCAGGGCACCGATAGTCATCTGGGTCGGGCAAATTAGCTTCATCAAAGCGAGCAAGCAAATCTATGGGGGCACTACAGATCGACCGGTTGCAGTCGTCACTGGGGTAGGACCCGGGCTCGGTGCTGCGTTAGCGCGACGATTTGCGAAGCACTACGCGGTCGCGATCAATGCTCGCCACGCTGATTGACCTGCATTCGCTGGCCGAGGAAATCCAGAGTAGCACTGGAGGCGAGGTGCTCGCCGTTCCGGCCGATATAGGTGATCGAGTGCAAATCGAAGCCGCCCGTCGTTTGGTCCGTGAGCGGCTCGGTGCGCCCGAAAATTCTTCTGTACAACGCCGGCAGCGCCATAGAGCCTTGAACGAGATGGTCCGCGCGACGAACAAATCCATGGACGCGATGCCGACGGCGTTTGGTGCAAACCGCCGACTTGCGGAATGGTGATCACCTTCTCGCGGGCGGCTGGACGCCTCCGCCTCGCTATAGAAACCTACTTGATGAAAAGCATTTCCTGGTACGTCGCCAGCGGCCACAAGTCGTCGGCGACGATGCCCTCGAGTGTGTCCGCTGTTTTCCGTACCGCTGACATCGCAGGCAGCACCGTGTTGCACAGATGCCTGGCGTGATCGAGCTTGGTATGTCCTCCGCCCTCGGCCAGCATCCCTTCGAGTTTCACGATTCCGTCCTGCAGGTCCTTCACCAGCGCCGTCACTTTGTCGAGCGTGTCGGTATCGAACACGTAGCCGACAGCCTTGAGATTCGCGCAGGTCAGCGCCAGCTCACCCTGGTATCGAATCGCCGCGGGGAAAATTATCGTCTTCGCCATTTCGATCACAGTGCGCGCCTCGAGGCCTACCACGAGGCAGTATTGCTCGAGATCCACTTCCATCCGGCCATGTGTCTCGCGCTCCGTCAGCACGCCGTATTTCGAGAAGAGCTCCGTCGTCTGTTTGCTTGCGAGCAGCGGGAGGGCTTCCACGCACGAGCGCAGGTTAGGCAAACCACGGCTGTCCGCTTCCTTGTGCCATGCCTCGGAGTAACCGTTGCCGTTGAAGACGACACTGCCATTCTCAGCCATGATATTTTGGAGCACTCTCTGGACGGCGACATTTAGTTTCGACGGATCGTCACCGACCGCCTCCTCCAGCCGCGTAGCGATATAGTCCAGCGACTCCGCCACGATGGTGTTCATCGCTATCATCGCTCCCGCGATCGACTGGCTGGATCCCACGGCTCGGAATTCGAAGCGGTTACCCGTGAACGCAAACGGACTCGTGCGGTTTCGATCGCCGGCGTCCTTCGGAATGATCGGCAGCGAATCCACGCCGACCTTCAGCGTTTCCCCGCCTTTTGAACTCTTCGGTCCGCCCTTGGTTACCTGCTCAAAGATGTCGTTGAGTTGCTCACCCAGGAAGACCGAAATGATGGCCGGCGGCGCTTCGTTAGCTCCCAGCCGATGGTCATTTGAGGCGGACGCGACGACCGCTCGCAGCAGCCCACCCCATCGATGGACCGAGCGGATCACTGCCGCGCAGAAAATCAGGAACTGCGCGTTGGCGTGCGGGGTGTCGCCCGGATCGAGAAGGTTGCCCTGAGTCGAATTGCCGAGCGAGAAGTTCACATGCTTGCCCGATCCGTTAACACCTGCGAACGGCTTTTCGTGCAGCAGGCAAGTCATTCCGTACCTCTCAGCCACCCGCCGCAGCGTTACCATCGTCAACTGCTGATGGTCGGCCGCGACGTTCCCGTTCTCGAACATCGGCGCGAGCTCGAACTGTCCAGGCGCCACCTCGTTGTGCCGCGTCTTGGCGGGAATCCCGAGCTTGAACAACTCACGCTCGGTCTCGAGCATGAAGGCGAGCACTCGCTCCGGAATGGCGCCCAGATAATGATCCTCGAACTCCTGGCCCTTGGGCGGCAGCGCCCCGAACAACGTTCGTCCGGTGGCGAGCAGATCCGGCCGCGAGAAGAAGAAATGCCGGTCGATCAGAAAATATTCCTGCTCGCAGCCGGCAAAGGAGACCACATGGGCTGGATTGTGATGTCCAAACAATTTCAGAATTCGCTGCGCCTGTTTGTTGAGCGCCTGCATCGAGCGCAGCAACGGCGTCTTCTTGTCGAGCGCCTCGCCGGTCCACGACACGAACGCGGTCGGAATGCAGAGCGTCGTGCCGTTGGGGTTCTCCAAAATGTAAGCGGGACTCGTGACATCCCACATCGTGTAGCCGCGCGCTTCGAACGTGTTGCGGATTCCGCCGTTGGGGAAGCTCGAGGCATCGGGCTCACCTTGGGTCAGCGTCTTGCCTGAGAATTCGGCGAGAGCGCCGCCATCGCCGTCGGGGGACAGGAAGCTATCGTGCTTCTCGGCGGTAAACCCGGTGAGCGGATAAAACACGTGCGAATAGTGCGTGGCGCCTTTGGATATTGCCCAGTCCTTCATCGCCGACGCGACTGCGTCAGCGATGGCTGGGTCGAGGTGCGATCCGTTCTCTATCGTCTTCATCAGCGACTTGAACACCGGCTTGGGGAGCCGCTCTTTCATCGCCGACTTGCCGAAGACGTTCGAACCGAATAGCTCACTGGCCGAGATGTTCGCGAATGACAAGGGTGCTGCGGTGGGATGATAGGTCGTGACAGCCTCTATCGCCTGCAGACGCGCCGAACTTCCGCTCAAGATGGTGTCCTCCAGAATTTTTCTGAACGCGAAGCAGCATCGGCGCCCTTCGCGCGATCGACTGCCTCGATGCAAGGACCGCGCCCTTGCCGATTCTCGAGTCTCCAACTGAACGGTAGAGATTTCCTTCGCCGATGCGACGTGAGTTGCCTTAATTTCGCTCAATTTGCGCAGCAGGCGGGCAATCTCCGATGGCAACCACTCTACAGATGTAAGGCTGTCCCTTCTCAAAACTTGATCCTCGCGACGCCCGACGGAGCATACGAGCTCGAGCTCCGTACACTGCGGAAGACCACGCATCTTCAGGGCCGGTCGGCGACCTCATTCCGCCGTCGATACATATTCGGCCGGCCGGCCGCACCCCATCGTCGACCTCGCGCAGTCTCCTGGACAACCACGCACCGGGTGTTGCCACCATCGACATGTTTATCGTGCCTTCGGCAACTTTCCGGCTGCTATTCTGATGCTCATCCTAACGTAGAAACGCCGATCTCAAGGCTGTTTAGTAGTGGAGTCGGGGGAATTGAAAACCCGTCACAAGGAGATTGCGGTAAGAAAAAATAGATTCTGCGCATTTTTTCTGATTTGCGGGTCCCCCAAAATACTGGGATTTATTGCCTGTTGTCTCTCGGGGACAGTGGGTTTCGCTTGGCTTTACCGAGTGGGAAGCATCCACTCACTCCGACAACTCTCTCTCAAAAAACATTGGGGCTCGATCCGTCTTAACCGCAACACCCCGACCTGCGCGTCCTTCACCATGGAGCCTCGCCGCCTGGCTCCACTTCATCTCGCGTGCTGCCGGGGCGGCTGCGAGCGGCAAATCTAATTGTCGCGGATCACCCTCGATGATACGTCCACCGGCTGCTGAACGATCCAGCTCGTTTTTGTGGATGTTTCGACAAGGTTTCCGTGCGATAAGCACCGTCGACGATTCCGATGAATTGGAAGACGAAAAGCCCCCTTTGATTTTCTTGGAGCCCCCGTAGATTCGAAACCGACGCCGGCTGATTACATGTGCCGCGAGCAGCCTGGCGCGATGACCGTGCTCTACTTTTGTTTTACGGACACTTTCCGTACGGCCGTCACCCTAGGCGCACGGCCGAAGCCTGACGCAATCGGGAGGCGAGTCTTGGGCTGGATGTGTAGATAAAAACTGTAGATGACTTCGCACATGGTGTTGGCCGGCCCAGAATGGGGACGTGGAAACTACTTTGATATTATAGAGGAAACTTTGGTGGCGGCGGAGGGACTCGAACCCACCACTCTGCGGATATGAGCCGCATGCTCTCACCAACTGAGCTACGCCGTCACCGGAACGGATCAGGATCGCGAGTGCCTCCGCGAAGGCGAATTGAATTGAACCTAAATTGACGCGAACGGCGGCCCGACGCGGCGTCTGGCGCGCACGGCGCCGGTGGCGCCACAGGCCAGGCATCGGAATCGCGTAGCCTGGCCCGGCGCGGGCAACCACACATCAATTAGTTCGCCGCAACTTGGGCAAGGGCTTCGCGCCGACTTCGGCAACCTGCGGCGAACTGACGCGCGGCCGAGCTTCAACGCGAGCGGGTCGAGGCTGACGGCCGCGCGGCGCGAGTCGACGTTGCGCGGGTTTTGCGACCAGGCCGACGGGAGCTTGCCGTCGCGGCCGATGACTCGGGCTCCGTGGAGTCGCGCTTGGCCGCTCGCCTGCAGCACTCGGTTGGTGAGATGCGCGAGTTCGGCGGCCGACGCCTCGCCGCGTTCGACCGCATCTTGCAATAGCTCCAGGCATCGGCGCTGAAAAGTGGGGTTCATGTCTGCGTGCTGGGCTAGCAGCCAGGCCGCGTGGGCGCCGTCCTCGCCGACCATCGAATGGCCTGGCCAGCCGGTATGTTTCACGGTAGCCATCAACCACGCGGTGTTATCGCTGTCCATCTCCATCAGCCGCGCCATCTCCACCGGCGCGCCGGTGTAGGCTGAGCGGGCGGCTTGGTCGAGGTCGCGCCGGCGCAGGAGTTCGTCGCGCAGCGCCTCGGGGTCGATTGCGGGACCCTTTTGCAAGCTTCGGCGCCGCGATCGCGCGGAGCCGTCGCCGTAGCCGAGTTGCTGGGCGATCTTGACCGTTCGCCGCCACAAACGCGGCTCACCGTGCCAGCCGGACGGCGGCTGGAGCGGTGGAGGGGGCGCGACCTGGTGCGGGATTGGATCGCGGAGAAAGTCGTGATCGTGCCCTCCCACTATTCCACTGCCGGCGGGCCCGAAGGAGGCAAAGGGCGAAGCCTCAGGATGACGCATTGCGTCGATTGCGGCGTCGTCGGTGCGCAGGCTCAGCCAGGCTGCGATCGCGCGCAATTGCGCCGGCGCATCGTTAAGAACGTCCTCCGCGCGCACCCGCATAACGCGGTCGGCGGGCAGGGTCGCCGCAAACCGCAGGATGCGGGCGTGAGTGTCGTTCCAAGCGGCGATGCCCGCCATCGGTTCACCGAGGCGTGGATGCTCGGGGATGGTCGCGAGCAGATGCTTCGCCGTCGAGGCCTGCGTGGTGAGCGGATTTCTGGTCAGATGAAGGTAGCGTGCATTGGGATAGGCACAAGCGAGCCGTCGTAGCGCGGCGGCAGTCGCCACGTTCTCGGGCGATTTCTCGACCGCGTGGCGGGGCGCGAGTCGCGCCAGTATCACATCGAGCACGTTTGCTCCTGACCAATGCTCACGCTGGCGCAGCCAGCTTTGCGCCGCGGTCAGGCCTTCGACGGTCTGGCCGCCGAACTCAAATTGCGCCAACGCGCGGACGAGGCCCGGGCTTCGGTGGGCGAAGCCCTTCTCGATCCAATACGTCGGGAGTGAGGCCCCCAATTCGCCGATGGTGCGATAGCTGAACAGCTTCAACTCGGGCAGGCCGGCAAGGTCCGGATGCTGGCCGATCATCGTGACGACGACGGAAGTGTACGAGCGCGCCGGCGCCAGGACGAACAGCGGCGCGAACTGGCAGGGGTCCCGCCGGGGCGCGATCGGTTTCGACCGCGGAGCTGGCTGTTGGCTCATTCCATGAATGGAGAGGGACAAGCCACGCTCTCTAGTGTATCTGAGGGAGCAGAACTGGTCCGCTCGCGCAATCGGCATTGATGCGGTCGTTGAGCGCTTCAAGATTGCCGGCCACAAAAACGTTTCGCAGATCGAACAGCTCGGTACGCATACGCTCGCAATAGACGGCGATGCGCTTGGGGTTGAGCAGCGACCGGTCGCCCTCTTCGAACGCCAGCGAGGATTCCTCCACCAGGCGGAACAGCCGCGCGTTGGCTCGGGCGGTCAGTTTGGCTAGCGCATTGCGATAGGGTTTGACCCCATGCAGGCCCGGCGTCAGCCGTGTGAATAACTCGACCTCGTCCCAAGCATAGCTCAATTGATTTGACAGGCCCTGATTGTGAATCCAAGGCAGCACCGTCTCGTTTAAAAGCCGATAGTATTCGTTCAGCTGCGGGTCTAGAAAGTCGTAGTCGGGATGCGTCAGGTCGCCGCGCAGCCGCCCCTCCTTGGCCAATAGATCGCGGATCGGGGTGCCGCCGTATGGCAGCATGCGCGAGAATACTGCCGGGGCGCTGCCGTCGCCGACGATCTGACGAAGGAAGGCGATGTTTTGCCGCACGGATTCGAACGTGCTGGACGGGTCAAACAGCATGAATCCGTAGGCGAACACGAGGTTGAGGTGTTTGAGGGTTGCGATCGCGTCGAGGTTTTGCCCGATGGTCATTTCCTTGAAGAGGATCTCGAGCCCCGATTCGACTCCGGATTCGATTCCCATGTAGACCAGGAACAGGCCAGCCTCGCGCATCGCCGCGAACAGTTCGGGCTCGACATATTCGGCGCGACAGCTAATCTTCCAGATCGAATTGCTGGCCAGCCCGCTGTCTTGCAGGCGCGCGATGAGTTCGTCGGCCCAGTGCCGCCCCTTGCGACCCCATAACGGGAAGTCGTCGTCCTGGAACAGGAAGACTCGCACGCCATAACGACGCTGGAGTTCGAGCATTTCCGCGACAACTTTTTCCGGCTTTCGGACGCGCACGACCTTGCCCGGAGCGGTCCGGTAGAATGTGTGGATCGAGCAAAAGGAACAGCGGCGAATGCAGCCGCGGCTGGCCAGCACCGGGAGGATCGGAAACCCGCCGACGCGGTCTGCTTGGAAAGGGCGATCCGGGAAAGGGAGCGAATCGAGATCCTGCACCAGCGGCCTGGGCGGGGTCGCCACCACTTTGCCGTTTTGCGTGTAGGCGATTCCGCTGATGTCGCGCCAGTTCTCGCCGGCCCGCAGGCGATCTACCAGCTCCAGCAGCGTTTCCTCGCCTTCGTACCGCACGACGCTGTCGATCTCGGGAAAATTCTCCAACAGCTCATCATGGCACAGACTTGGGTAATGTCCGCCGATGGTGAAGTGGCAGGTCACGCCGGCGTCGCGCAGGCGCTGAGCGATGGTGCGGTACTGCGGCAGAAAGAACTGGAAGATAAGCGAGAATCCAACCAATAGCGGTCGGCTCTCGAGCAGTCGCGCCGCGATGGTCGCCGGGCTCTCTCGAACCTCGATCATCTCGGCGGTGTAACCGTGCCGCCGCAGCACCGCCGCCAGGTATCCGATGCCGAGATTTCCCTGGTCTTGAAAGCCTATGAGCGCCACCGTCGCCCGGCCTTCAACCGGCGCGGGGAGCTTGCTGAGGCAGGCAGAAATCCCAGCCTGCCGGTGGTCAACCACCGGTCTTCAAAGTAGCCGCAACCTTGCTGATTCCTTCGCCAAGGGCCTTGTGAACCGCTGCATTGGTTTCGAGCTTTGCGGCCATCATTTTGGTTTGAGTCGGTTTATCGAGTTCCAGGAAAAACTCGGTAAGGACGGTCCCGCCGACTGCGGGATCTGAGAAAGCAAGCCCGCAACCGTGCGGGCCGTGGAAAAATATCAAGTCCGGATTAGACGATGCAATCGCGTCTGCAGCTTCTACCGCTTTTCGGTTGCGTGCCATCATCCCCTCCTTGTTTGGGCGCTGACTTGACTAGCTTGTGTACGCAGCAGGACAGGCACCATGCGTCGTCACGGTCGTCGTACGCCGAGCCCAAGAACGCCGTCCTATTAACGCTGACTGAAGCCGGGATTAACACAGTCCGCACTCCACGTAAAGAAAGCTAGTCTTGGCCGAACGGTCACAGGTGAAGTCCGTTCTGGAGTTGATCCACCGATGCGGCTAGCGACTTTCAATGAGGTTGATCGCCAGACCCATTGTCAGCGTGCGAGAAACTTTGGCGGCGGCGCGGAGACTCGAACTCCGGACACTGTGGATATGAGGCGTGGGCATGGGGCGTCCAATACCACGCTCTGCCACGATTCGGCGGAGGAGGACTAATGACCTGGCGGAAGTCAGGCTGGCTGGTAGTACTCCGAGGTCGGGAAAGCCGGCCACATGGGCAAGCTGCCAGCGGAAGTAGAATCGTTCGGGGGAAACATGGGCTTCATCCAATGGGAGATACGGCCTTCTATGCAAAGAGAAGAACCGCTCGCCATGGCAACGGGACTCGAACGCATAGCAGCGAGGGCTCGGAGTGAGCCAAACCTCCGGTTGAAACGATGAAGCGAGCAACCTCAGCGGGTACACGTGTCGAAACCAAGTCGGAGCGCTTAGAGCTTAGAGTAACCCCTTCGGCGAAAAGGGTGATCCAGCAGGCCGCTCCGGTGAGCGGCCTCTCGGCCGCCGACTTGGCCTACGAAGGCGCCCGCCGGGTCCTGACTGAACATGAACACATGGAACTAACCGAGGCGGACCGCAGGGTGTTCCTGAGAGCTGTGCTTAGCCCCGCCGAAGCCATCTGGGCGACTCATCACCGCTCTGAAGCGCCACGGCGCCGAAGTCGCATGACAGACGCCGCGGTGCCGAGTGCCGATCAAGATAGAACCCCTCTCAGAGCACCATGAGCGGTCGGCCTTCTCCTGCGGCGAACCCGCGCTCGACGACTACTTCGACAGCATGCGGGACAGGATGAAAGGGGCAACGTCGCTCGCGTCTTTGTCGCCACCGAGGACGATCTTGGACTCGTCGACTTTTACACGCTGAGCACCTGCGCGATTCATCCCGGCCAGTTGCCCAAGGAGATCGCACGGAAGTTACCGCGGTACGACACGATTCCCGCCGCGCTCATCGGGCGTCTAGCGCGCGACCGCCGGGGCCGGAGCGTCGGCGAATTGCTGCTGGCGGACGCAATCAAGCGGGTGCTCGGGGCCGATCGTTCGATGGACGTCTGGGCAATCCTAGTCGACGCGAAGAACGAGGGCGCCTCCGACTTCTACAAAAGACTTGGCTTTGTGCCGTTCGCGTCGCGCCCGGGCCGGCTGTTTATTCCCACCGCAACTGCCCGTACGGCGGTTGCTGCTGCCCGCTGACCCCAAAGCCATTCTGCCGTTCCCGCGCGCGCAGCTGGGCCGAGGAATGGTCACGGACGATGGTTGGAAGGGAGGGGCCAAAGGCCCCCTCCCTCGGGGTTCTACTGGCCGTTGTTTGCGATGCCGAACAGCTTCCGCGCCGTGTCCGCGGAGCTTTCCATTAACTGTCTGCTCGCGTTGCGCTGCGCTTCGAACAGCGGGCCGATCATCGTTTTTTTCGCCCAACTGGTCGACTGTTCATGCCATTCCAGCATCATCTTGCCGAGCTTTTCGCCGCTTTCGACGTATAGCTCGACAGCTTTCTTTGCGCTGTCTTTCCATGCACTGCTGAATTCGTTGGTTTCCATTCTCGCTTCTTCTCCTATCATTTCATTTCGAACCAGATTTTTGTTGTGGACGTTATTAGGCTTGCGCCTGGATTTCACAGGACTCACTGCTGATCCTCATCAATCTAGTTGTGCGATTCGAGCCACTTTGCGACCCGCGGCCACAGCTTGCGTTGCGCCCCTCCGCTAACTGCTGTGCCTACATGGCCCGCCGGATATAAGAGTTCGATCGTGTCGCGGCTGGCGGTCGCTGCTCCGATTGCAAAGCTCGAACGCGGCGGAACCACGTCGTCGTATTCACCAATTACATTGAGCAAGGGGCACGTGATGTTTTTCAGATCGATTCGCGTATCGCCGACCCGGAACTCCGAACGAATTAAGAGGTTGCGGCCGAAGAGCTGGTCAGCGACTTCGCGAAAAATCGTTCCGGTCATCGGAACGTCGCTGTTTATCCATCGCTCAAACAAGCGGAACATTTCCGCGTAGCCCACGCCTTGGCGGTTCTTGTACAGGTCCACATACTTGGAGACCGCATGATGCACCGGTGCCATGGACTTGAAGCAGGTGTTGATAAACCAGCCGGGACAATTGCCATACATCTCGAGCAGAGGCTCCAAGGCGTCGTGCATTTTTCCGGCGACAGCGAATAACGGACTATCGGCAATGTTTGTATCGGCCGGTGTAGCCAGCGTGATGAGATTCTTCACCGTCTCGGGGTAAAGCGCGGTCCACATGAGCGACAGCACGCCACCGAAGCAGTAGCCAAGAATGTTGACCTCGGAAGATCCGGAGTGCTTCTGCACCGCGCGCACTATGTCGTGGAGCTCGCAATTCACGTAGTCATCAAAGCCGCGCCAACTGTCGGCGCGCGTTGGAGGGATCCAGTCGATCAGGTAGACGTCCAGCGCGCACTGGGTGAGAGTTTCGATCACGCTGCGTCCAGGCATCAGGTCCAGGATGAAGGGCCGCTTGATCAAGGCATACACGACCAGCAGGGGCGTATCACTGCTTTTAGAACCGGTCGAGTAATGGCGCAGTTTGACCAAGTCACCCTCGTAGATGACCTCGAACGGTGTCGCACCGGAAGGCTCATCGTCCAGGGGATAGGGATCGCGCAGCATTCGCAAGGTTGCTTCTGCCGCCTGTGACGTTCCCTCTAGCAAGTAACTTGCCAACTGATGGAATAAATCAACCATCGGTTTACTCGTCGTTGACGATCGATCGCCACGTCATCCGCGCGACTGACACCGCTATGCAGCTTTAATTCCGTTAGGGTGGACGCCGGCTTTTGCTACGTTCAATCTGGCGGTTATGCCGCGGACTTCCTGGCGCAAACGGACCACGGAAGCGCGTAGTTCCGCTAGTTCCGCGTCGGGCTCGGCCGGTTTGCCGTTCGGCCCGGCAGGCGCTAGAGATTCAATGAAATCCCGGGCCACGCGCTGCAACTGCACCCAATTCCTTACGGAACCAACCATCAACCCCGCGAATCGCTCTGACTCAAAAACACGCTCGAGACTTTGATTGGCGAAATTCGTCCAAGCCTCGAAAGCCTTCAGTGCAGCATGTTCAATTTCGCGGTTGTCTGAAGTCATGCCGAACACCCAGTTCTGAAGGGCCAACGGAAATTCCACAGAGACCTCAATCAGGCCTCGCAAAGCTCCATAAGGTTTTGTTTCCATTTGAGGAATGTCCTTGGGGCGATCTTGCTCTTGGGCGCGAAAACTAAAAGAGCGGTATTGCTCTTTCCACGTCAGACCGATGATCGTTTCCAGAAGCGCCGCGCAACCACATTACCGGCGGCGCGCATGTCAGTCACAAAAACAGATCGTTACGGAGCCGCGGATCGCAGCATTCAGGTGCTGTGCCAAAAGCGGTGCTGGGTGTTTGATGCGTATCAGCGCCATGGAGAAGCAGTCTATATGCCAGCCAAACACTCCACATTTAACCGTTCACGCTTTGTGCTTGTATAAGAGAGCTGCACGTCCCTGATTCGATTGCCTCACAGTTCGGCAGCATCTCGCCCGATTCTAATGCGCGACATCACGTTCATACGTCCTGCGCATTCAGGTAATAAGCGGAAGGACTGGTGCGACCCTTAAGAGAGTTTCCTTTTATTTTCGAGATGTTCTTCCTCCGGGGTCCGAGCGCTCAATATTTCCTAAAATCGTCACGCGGCCATTCAAGCAACGCGTATATGGGCGCAGCGGCTGAGCATCTTGGGGCCTGACATACCCGCGAGTCGCCGAATGGCTTTTCCAAGACTGAGGAATTTTTAAGCGAGTCGTGTCACGAAAGTGTGCCGAGCGTCGAAGCTACCGGGACTGCAGCATCGAGCTCGAGCGGACGAGCAATCTCGGGTGGTATTTTTGTTTCCTTTCAATTTGCTCGTTTACGGGTTCTGATAGGAACGAGAGCAGATCGGCTGTGAATAAATGGCTCTTCGATTAGATCGAGATTTCATACAGAATGACGTTTCCTATCAAAGTCTACTCTGATGGAATTGATAGGAAACGATGTCTTCGGAATGGCGAGAACTGTCAGCCGAACAGCGCCGCATCACCCCCAACCTATTGAGTCCTCTCCTTGGATGAGAGGCATCGCTCTGCTGAGGCTCGTGGCCGCCACGCGACCTAACGACTTTCCAAGGTCCGGCGAGGGTCCGGCCCGGAGACATAGGTAACACAATGTACCGGCTCCATGGGTGACAACCCTGGGCCGAAGGGGTTGTCGAGCGGTTCGAGCCGCGCACCATCCAATCATGGGGTGGTTAGCATGGAATTGTTAAATTCCATAATTTCAATAGTGTATTCACGTTCTAGCCTACTTCTGAGGCCTGGTCGGAGACCTGGTAGCGCCCCGATATGAGACAACTTTCAGGTAAGGCCTTTCCGACGTGAGCGTCTGCGGGCCGCCATTATGCGTGCCAGACCCCTTACGAAACGCACGTTAGGACTGTCGAAGAGCTGGTCCGTCGTGAGGTAGGTCCAGGTTGCGCTGCGTTGAGAAGGATCGATGCCGGTGGCGCGGACTTCGGACAGACGCTTGGGAATTTCCTCCGATATTCGTTCCTCAAGCCTTCCGAAAAGCTTAACGGCACCCTTCAGGTATGCGATGTACGGATTGCCGCCACCCCATGTTACCCAGACGACTCCCTCACGAAGCTCGGCGAGCGCCGCCAGGTGCTCCGACCAGAGTTCATCGATCGTGGTCAGCGATACCAACCTCTCGAGTTCCGACGAACACTGAATTGCGCCGCTGAGAACGTCCTGGCGATACTTCTGAACCGCCTGTCGCTGCGCCTCGATCTCGCCACTGTACTGGTAAAGCAAACGCCGAATGTCGAGATTCTGGCCTTCAACCACCCGCTGGATATGGTCAGGGTCCGGACGCGAATTAGAGTCACTCGTTCCGTACTTGATCATCAGGTCGTCCTCAAGTGAAACAAAGAATCTGGAAACGCCCGGATCACCTTGTCGCCCCGCACGGCCGCGCAGTTGATTGTCGATGCGGCGGCTTTCGTGTTTGTTGGTACCGATCACGTACAAGCCACCGAGCGCCGCTACTCCTCGGCCGAGCCGGATGTCCGTACCGCGTCCGGCCATGTTGGTAGAGATGGTTACCGCGTCCGCTTCGCCCGCCCGTGCAATGATGTCGGCTTCGGCTTCTTCGTTATCCGCATTCAGGACGCGATGTGGAATGTCTACCGTATACGCACTAAGCCGTTCGGATTCCGCAACGCTGGCTGTGCCAATCAGAACCGGCTGGCCAGTGCGATGTGCGCGGCGGATTTCTTCAATCACGGCCAGTTCCTTCTCCCGCTTGGTGGGGAAAAGGACATCGGGGTGGTCGATGCGGACTATTGGTCGATTTGTGGGGATTACTTCCACCTCGAGTCCGTAGATCGCACGAAACTCTTCAGCTTGCGTAGCGGCCGTGCCGGTCATGCCGCACACCTTGGGATAAAGCGCGATCAGTCTTTGCAAGGTGATTGACCCGAGAATAGTTCCTTGCATCTTGAGTGCGACGCCTTCTTTGGACTCGATGGCTGTGTGCAAACCCGCCGGCCATCGCCGGTCCGGCACAATGCGTCCTTTGAACTCGTCAACGGACTCCACGACCCCGTCTTTCACCAGGTAATCGATACCGCGGCGAAGGAAAGCGTGCCCGTGCAGCGAGTCCTGGACCGCCGTTAGCAGGGCGAGATTGTTCTCGGCAAAAAGATTGTCGCAGGCAAATGCGGACTCCACCGCCTGAATGCCAGCTTCGGTCAGCGCAACGTTTCGCCCGTATTCGTCGACGGTGTAGTGATGGGCTTGCCGGAAAGATCGTGTCAAGCGATCAACCATATTGGGCAGAGAGCTTTGACCCGACTCGCCACCTGCGATGACCAGAGGGATGCGGGCTTCGTCGATCAACAACGAGTCGGCTTCATCGATCACGGCTGCCGCAAACGGGCGGTGCACCTGGTCGGATGGAAACAAAGCAAGTTGATCACGAAGGTAGTCGAAGCCGACCTCGTTAGCGGTGGCGTAGGTGACATCGCATTGATAGGCGCGCTGGCGCTCTTCCTTAGGCATGTTCTGCCGAATACATCCGACCGACAGCCCGAGGAACTCGTAGATACCGCGCATCCAGCTGGCATCCCTGCGAGCGAGGTAGTCGTTTACGGTCATCACATGCACGCCCTGTCGCTGCTTCGCATACCACGCTACCGCGGGGACTGCGGCGAGGGTCTTGCCTTCGCCCGTCTGCATTTCGGCAATTTTTCCGCTGGCCAGAGCCAGTGCGCCCTGCAGCTGAACGTCAAACATTCCAAGACCCAGCAGCCTCGCAGCCACGACTGCAGTTATTGCAACGAATTCCACCAGAGTTCCGGCTCGTCCGGCACTGGCCTTCAACTCCTGGTCGTCCAGTTTTGCCAGTACCGCGCGGCGATCATTGATTAGATCGATTTGGGACTTTTCGGTTGAAGTTGAACGTGAAAATAGAGATCGCAAGAATCGGCGCATGGCGCCCTCCTTTCTCTGAGGGAAATCAAGTCGGTCGAGATTCGGCTATGCCAGAGAAGGGAACGGCGGCGGGCGGCGATGGTTGGGGGACCAGAAGCGCCGACTGCTAGCGCGAGGCTCATAGCGAACACAGTCTGTTGAATGGACGAACTCAGATGTCAGGTTGCTGCGCTCGGAAGGTGCCTCTGTCTCGCAGTCGGACTCGGACAGCGACACGATCGCGTAAACTTCGGCCGGGCGCCAGACACGAGGCACCGGCGCCGCCAACGCAGTTCCGACGACGACGAGGGCGGGAAGCAACCAGCTTGTTCGACGCGCGGCCATCGGGCCTGGAGTATCTACAACCAAGTCGAGCAGCGTCAAGGCTGGAGCACGCTCAGGACGCCACCTGCCGCGCGGAGCCTACACTTAACCGGACTCGCAGCTTAGCGCCGAAAGCGCTCCCAGCGATAGATCTCATAGCCCTTGCGATCAAGCAGGCAGGAAAGCAAAGTGCGGGAAATCCGCCCGTTCGGTTTGACGCGGCGGGAACTGGAAAGGCGACAATGGTGGAACTGTGAACCCACCAGGATGGAAACCCTCCACCTGGCGTGTGCGCGCCAGTTCTCGACCCTACCGATCCGTCACCTATGTGTCGGGTCGCTCAAAACGCCTGCCGATCTCGCTAGTTGAGGAGTCCTCAACCTCGAAGCTGCCGTTCCAAGTCCGCGATAGCCGCTTCTTTCACAGCAAACCCGATATGTCTGTAGCGCTCCAGCATCCTCATGGAGACGGTTTCGGCCAGGGCCGAATGGTCTCTTCGCATTCTCCGAGAGACGTGTGACGAACGTATGGCGACAGTCGTGCCACCGATATCGTACGCCTGCCGACTGGCACGCAATTTTCCAGGCTTTCTTCCATGCGCCAACCGGGCGGCTGAGGTCCACACTATGAAAAACCGCGCGCCGCGCCTTTCCTGCCAGACGGGTAAACGCGTAACTACCCGCTTCGCACTCGGGAATCGCGAAAGCCAAAGCGTTTAAAACACTGCATGTTCGCTTCCGTGGTGTCAAAGTGAAGCCGCCAACGACCTAAGCCTGCCAATTCGTCTATCGGATGGATGAAGCCGGCAACGTCTCCCGCGCCAAGACAAGCCACTCACATGAAAGGATAACACCCCGTTCACACGGTGCCTTGACGGTCGAAACTCTCCCTATCTAGCGTTGGCGGACCAGAGGGGAGTAGTTCACGACCGCAACAACTGGCGTAGGGCGATCTACACACCAGGTTTGGGCTCGGTGCCCACCTACAGAACAGAGGCGAATGGAACTTCGGTCCAGGAACGACCGGGCCGGATCTCATTTTCCTTTTCCCGCCCAACCGAAAAGGAGGCCGCGAAGATGTTAATGTCTCCTTTCGTGAACCTGAATCGCGGCGGCCGTATCGTTCAATACATTCGAGAGACTGCGGCCTGCGGCCGAACCCGTCCCGGCATTACAAGAGAGCCTGCCGCGGGCATATCCGCCCGGATTTTCACTACCTTTGCAATTCTCTGCAGTTCGATCATTCTCAGTATACTGCCGAACCAGGCCATCGCGCAGAACGCAATTGCTAGTGATTTGTCCGCAGCGGCTCTGCTGTTGGAACCTTCGGCTAACACAAAAGAGCAGACCTGGAACTGGCACCTGCAAAACACTGATATTGTGCAGAGCGCTCCTGCTTTTCCAGCCAAGTACTCCGGCACCAATAGTCTCAACCCTACCGGCAATACCAAGGAAACGGTTTCGCTGGATTTGTATGCGGGGCTGCGGTTGTGGAGCGGTGCCGAAGCTCACGTCGATGGATTGATGTGGCAAGGGTTCGGCTTGAGTAACACTCATGGCGTCGAGTCCTTCCCCAATGGCGACGCTTTCAAAGCCGGCACCCAAATTCCCAATCTTGCCTTTGCCCGATTGTTCATCCAGCAAAATATCGGATTTGGCGGCGATACCGAACCGATCATTGACAGCCCGCTCACTCTCGCAGGCACGCGGGATATCTCGCGACTGACCTTGACCTTCGGTCGGTTCACCCCATTGGACATAGAGGACCAGAATGCATATGCGGCCGACGCGCACTCACAATTCATGAGCTGGGGGCTGATGGCCAATCTCGTGTGGGACTATGGTCAGGATACTATCGGATACGGTCCCGGTTTTGCGGCGCAATTGAATCAGTTGAATTGGACTCTAAGCTACGTAATCTTCTGCATGCCGCCGTACAACAACTTCCAAAATATCGGCTCGAATGATACCGGCGATGACCAATATTTGATCTGGCCCGCGCGCGGAAGATGGGGTCAGTTCTTTCATTCATGGGCGATGGGTTTGGAGCTTGAGCGCCGATACGAAATCAACGATCATCCCGGCGCGATCCGGCCTCTCGCTTACCTGAATTCAGCAAGTGTGGCCAGCTATCACGCGGCCACTGCATTACTAACCGCGGTGGGTCCGAATGTGGATCTCTCGCTCGCGCAGCGCTACCGATACAAGTACGGCTTCGGATTGAATTGGGAACAAGAAGTCATCAAGAACGTCGGCGTTTTTTCGCGCATGGGGTGGAATGACGGCCAGGTTCAAGCAATGCAGTTCTGCGACGCTAACTGGGTCGGCTCCCTGGGCGTAAGCGTTCAAGGTGATCTTTGGCAACGGCCGGGTGATACTTTCGGTTTGGGGAGCGTGATAAGCGGGGCTACGACCCAACAACAGAGGTACCTTAATGCAGGGGGGCTCGGGATATTGGCCGGCGACGGCGCGCTTAGTTACAGCCCCGAGAAAACTGTCGAAGCCTACTACGACGTCCAGATTTTTAAGAACTCCCTGGTAAGCGTACATCTTGCAGCAGATTACCAATTCGTCGCGGATCCGGCCTTCAATAGCGCACGCGGCCCGGTATCGGTTTTCCTCGGAAGGCTCCACTGGGAAATCAATCCTTGGACTTAACCATCGACCAGAAGCGTGAGTAGTCGGGAATGCTTGCCATGGTCGCGGTTGGAGGCAGGCTGAAGTCCATGATTCGCGGTCCTTCGTCACAACCACAACATCCGCCTGTCGGGCGGCGCCGAAGATCTCGTAGTCTTCGGCATTCCCCAGACCCACGTCTCTGACCGCAACAAATTCGAGCTTGAATCTCGGAGATAGCCAGACCGCTAATGAGGGCGAGAGTTGCGCGCCCAACCAGATTTTCAAGCCGCCAGGACGAGATGATTGAGGCGCTGGCTCGCGTAGCACAGGCAAGCCTTTATATCTTCGGGTTCGAGGTCTGGGAGTTCCTTCCGAACTTGAGCAGGTGAAAGTCCAGCTGCTAACAACTCCAGGACGTCAACCACACGGATACGCATTCCGCGCACACAAGGTTGTCCGCCGCATAGCTTGGGGCTGACCGTTATTCGCTCAGCGAGTTTCGCCATGGCAACAAAAACGACTCAGCCTCGGCATCCGAGCGTTTGCGCGGAGAATCTCTCGGTCGTCGAAAGCCGGTCATTGCGGTCGTAGCCAGCACAGGGCATCGCTATGGCAAAGTCAAGATTTTACTCGATCGACGCCGGATGCGAGGGTTGCCGCTGGAGACCGAAGGCGCAAATCTTGGTGCAATGATGTCGGACGAGGCGGCTCGCCGTAAAGTGTTCAGCCCGGCGCGGCTCGGCGGGCTCGAACTGCGCAATCGCATCGTCAAGACCGCGACCTACGAAGGCATGTCGCCCGGCGGCGTGCCGTCCGACGCTCTGATCTGCCACCATCGCGATTTGGCGGCTGGCGGTGTTGGCATGACTACTGTCGCCTACTGCGCGGTCTCGCCCAATGGCCGTACCTTTGAACAACAGATGTACATGCGGGAGGAGATCCTGCCCAAGCTGCGTGAGTTGACCGATGCGGTACACGCGGAGGGAGCGGCCGCATCGATTCAGCTTGGCCATTGCGGTTACTTCAGCCGTAACACGGAACTGCCGCGACGGTGCTCGCTAGGTCCGACTTTCCGGCTGAACGAATATGGACTCATGTCAGGCGTGCCGTTCGCCCGCGCGATGCGTGAGGCCGACATCGCCCAGGTGACCGAAGAGTTCGCGACGGCCGCCGCGAAGGCGGTGTTGGCGGGCTTCGATGCGGTCGAGCTTCATTTGGGACATGGTTATCTGCTGAGCCAGTTTCTGTGCCCGGCGACCAACCACCGGCGCGACGCTTGGGGCGGCAGTCTCGACAATCGGCTGCGATTGCCGCTCGCCGTGCTAGGGCGCGTGCGCGAACGGGTCGGCTCGGACTTTCCTATTCTATGCAAGACTAACCTGCGCGACGGGTTTCGCGGCGGGCTGGAGCTGAACGAGTCGGTCGAGGTCGCGCGGCGACTGGAAGCCGGCGGGGTAGACGCGATCGTGCTGAGCGGCGGCTTTACCAGCCGGACTCCCTTCTATCTGTTTCGCGGCGCGAGCCCGCTCAAGGAAATGATTGAGGTCGAGCACAATCCGCTGCAAAAGCTCTCCCTGCGATTGTTCGGCAGGCGTGCCATTCGCGAGTATCCATTCAAGGAAATGTTCTTTCTTGATGAAGCGCGCGTGGTGCGGAGTGCGGTAAAGGTGCCGCTGGTGCTGCTCGGCGGCATCCTGTCACTCGACAATCTGGAGACCGCGATGCGCGAGGGCTTCGATTTTGTCGCGATGGGCCGTGCCCTGATCGCCGATCCCGACCTGATCAACCGCATGGCACGCGGCGAGGTGACCCGCTCGCGATGCATCTCGTGCAACAAGTGCGTGGCCGAGATGGATCGCAACGGCGTGCGCTGCGTTCTATAGGCGCGGCATGCGGTCGGAAAGACACGACACCGATCATCGAGTTTCATTCATCGCTCGAGGGAAGTTGAACCCACGGATCCGCCTTGAAAGCGAGACGTGCCAACGGGCTGATCCCGTGAGGTTGCGGCTTCTCTCTACGGAACGGAATTGTCCATTTGCGGGGTCAGTGATAGCACAGTCCGACCTGCACAACTTTTGCACGGCGCACGCCGGAAGGCTCAGCGCGCTCTCGTGGAAGCCGCGGCTGGCTACCGGTTCCAGCAATCAGGCCGACTCCGCCATCGCAGTGTGAAAGAAGTTCGCCGCCGCCTCAGCGACGTTGGTAATGCCAGGTTCGATTTGACGCTCTCGCTTCGAGCGGCTGAGCTAGCGCAAGGCGGGAACCCGGAAGCTCTCGGCGTCCAGAAGGCGATCGGGAAAAAGCAGGGCCTAATGCAAAAAACCAGCGGGTGTTGGGCACAATCGCAATTGAATCGAAATGCCGTACCCAAACGACCGCTGTCACGCTCCGTGTGATAAAGTTCGTATTTGACAATTAAAATTCACTCTAAAACAATATCGGCGTGACTGATTGGAGTGTGGCTGCGAATCACGCGTCTTTGGAGCCCCGGCTTTCGGAAGCCGTGGGAACGCAAAGCAAGCACAGTAAAGAGACCTAGCATTCCGGCCTCCTATGAGGGTGCGGCTCCGGAGTTTCAAATGGAAGTGAAAAAGAATGCGGAGATGAAGAGGCTGGAGGAAACCAGCCACGCGAAAGTCCCGTGGCAAAAGTGGGGACCCTATCTGTCGGAGCGGCAATGGGGCACCGTACGCGAGGACTACAGCCCTCACGGAGACGCCTGGAATTACTTCACCCACGATCAGGCCCGTTCCCGGGCTTATCGTTGGGGCGAAGACGGTTTGGCCGGGTTTTGCGACGACAAGCAACTGCTGTGTTTCGCGCTGGCGCTTTGGAACGGCAACGACCCCGTGATCAAGGAGCGTCTGTTCGGGCTAAGCAACAGCGAAGGCAATCACGGCGAAGACGTCAAGGAATACTACTTCTATATCGATTCAACACCGACTCACTCGTATATGAAATATCTCTACAAGTATGCGCAGGCAGCTTACCCTTATGCGGATCTTGTCGAGACTAACCGAAGGCGTACTCGGGACGAGCTCGAGTACGAACTAATCGACACTGGCATTTTTGAAGAGGACCGTTACTTCGACGTGTTTGTGGAATATGCGAAGGAGGACCCGGAAGATATTCTAATCAAAATATCGGTTTTCAACCGGGGACCCCAGGCCGCGGTCCTGCATGTACTTCCAACTCTCTGGTTCCGCAACACCTGGTCGTGGCAGCCCGATTCGCCGAAGCCTTCGCTGCGCCAAATCCCGGGTCCCGCGGGTAGCCAGACGATTTCCGCCTCGCACGCCGAGCTGGGCGCCCGCTGGCTCTACATCGAAGGCGAACCCGGGCTGCTGTTCACCGAGAACGAAACCAATAATGAGCGGATTTTCGGAACGTCGAATGCCAGCCCTTATGTCAAGGACGGCATCAACGAGTTCGTGGTGCACGCTAGAGAGGAAGCGGTGAATCCCCAGCACAGCGGCACCAAAGCGGCTTCTCATCATCGCCTGAGTATCGAGCCGGGAAAATCGGCGACGATGCGGCTGCGGCTCTCTCCAGCTGGTCCGCAAAGCATTCGCCCGCCGTTTGAAAAGTTTGACGAGACTTTCGATCAGCGCCAGCGGGAGGCCGATGAATTCTACGCCGAGGTGATTCCCTCAACTTTAAACGCCGATGAAACCAACGTCATGCGCCAGGCCCTGGCGGGAATGCTGTGGTCCAAGCAGTTTTATCTCTATGACGTGGACCGATGGCTCTCGGAGCGCGGTGCCGACCCGTTTCGCATCCGGCCGACCACCGCGCCCAGGAACTACCAGTGGCACCATATGTACAACGGCGACGTCATCTCGATGCCGGACAAGTGGGAATACCCCTGGTACGCGGCGTGGGACCTCGCCTTTCATGTTCTTGCCTTGTCGTTGGTAGACATCGAGTTCGCAAAGCACCAATTGGGGCTAGTGCTCCGCGAGCGATATCTTCATCCGAACGGGCAAATACCCGCCTACGAATGGAACTTCAATGACGTCAACCCCCCAGTTCATGCTTGGGCCGTCCAATTCACCTACCGCCTGGAGAAAATCCAGAAGGGACGCGGCGACATCCGATGGCTCAAGAGCTGTTTTCAGAAGCTGCTTCTGAATTTCACCTGGTGGGTGAATCGCAAGGATCGCTTCGGGCATAACGTCTTCGAGGGTGGCTTCCTCGGCCTGGACAACATAGGGGTTTTCGACCGCAGCGCACCGCTGCCGACGGGCGGTTACCTGGAGCAGGCGGACGGGACCGCGTGGATGGCGCTCTATGCTGACAACATGCTGGAAATCGCGATGGAACTTGCGATGGGGGACGACGGCTACGCCGATATGGCCCTCAAATTCCTGGAACACGACGCGTTGATAACCTCCTCCCTGGTGCGACTGGGTGAGGGTATCGGAATGTGGGACGAGGAGGATGGCTTCTTTTACGACGTCCTGCGCTCTGGCGAACGGGCCGAAAGGTTGAAGGTTCGCTCAATGGTTGGGTTGCTGCCGCTGTGCGCGGCGACCGTGTTTGAACCCGCGTTCTTCAAGAAGTATCCGGAAATGAGTGAGCGCTTCCTGCGTTTCGTCAGGGGGCGTCCCGAGCTAAGAGAGACCTGCCATGACCCAACCGAACCGGGCGTCGCCGGACGGCGGCTGTTTGCGGTGCTGGACGAAAGACGGCTTCGCCGCGTGCTGGAGAAGATGCTGGATGAGAATGAATTTCTGAGTCCTTACGGTCTGAGGTCAGTTTCGCGCTACCACCAGGATCATCCGTACGTGGTCCACGTTGGCGATCAGGAATACCGTGTGGGGTATTTGCCCGCCGAGTCCGACACCGGCATGTTCGGCGGCAATTCCAACTGGCGAGGTCCGATTTGGATGCCGGTCAACGGACTCGTAATCCGTGCCCTCCTCAACTACCACACTTACTACGGTACGGATTTCACGGTCGAGTGTCCGACCGGCTCGGGCCGGCGCATGAACCTCTATGAAGTCGCGCGGGAGATATCGAGGCGGCTGAACTCGATTTTCTTGCGAGGAAAGGATGGCCGACGGCCGGTCTACGGCGGCACGACCAAGTTTCAGAATGACAGGTATTGGCGCGACTTAATTATGTTTTATGAGTACTTTCACGGCGACAACGGAGCGGGAATCGGAGCCAGCCATCAGACGGGATGGACCGGAATCATCGCGCGCGGGATGCATCTATTTGAAACCAGCACCGCCGAACAATTCCTCGAGCTAGGCATGGCTGCGAGCATAGTCGAAGTGGAACCGGACAAAACCGCGGCCAGTTAATGCAGCCTTCCCACGAACGAGAGTGGATTTGTTGTGGGGCCGGTTACCTATGTAGTCGGGCGCTATCCTCGATCCGCGCTTGGGGCGATTCGCCTGCTGGTGCGGAGAGCTGAAAAAAACTGCAGATGACGAAAACTGTCGAGAGTTCTGTTCTCGGCCACATCGGCAATTTGCTGTCGTTCGGGCGGTACAGACCGCCCCCGCGCAAAATCTCCCGCACTGCAAAAACGACATTCGACGAACCCAGATCAGGGAAAATGCGTCCTAACGAAGGATTCGGCCGGAGGACGGAGTACGTCCCATTCGCTCGCAAAGATCGTTCAAGATATTCACTGGCCAGAGGTAAAATGAGTGGCGTTTTCCTGAGGGAAAACGCCACTTCAAGGTTCTCCTGAGAGCCGATCTACTGATTCTGATTCGTAAACCGAGCCGCTTCTCCACTAAAGACGCTTCCGGTATCGGTCTCAATCCAGGAAAACCGGCTGCCATCGGGCATCACGACGAAATCGTAATGGGAGCCGTCGCTTTGGGAGAGGGTCCCGGTGCAGTCGGGGTTGACTACGTATGGACCGACAACGGTCACACCCTGCTGGATCGCGCCGTTTATGCTCGCGGAGAAAGTGTTTGAGCTGTTCCCCCTTCCATCAAAGGTGATGGTGCCGTTCGCGGTAGCGGGACCGGTACCCGGACCGGTACCCACGTAGAGCCCCGTCGGGTGCAGGCTTATGTAGGTTCCACGCAGGGTTTCGTTCTGCTGCGGGCAAGGGGCGTCGGCTGCCTTAAGAGCTTGGGGCGCAGCGACAAAGGTCATTGCCGCCAGTGAGCTGAGAACCAATACCTTTACCTTGGTCATGGTTGAACTACCTCCTATCTTTGAATAGGAAAATCAGAGCCAAAACAGCTCACAGGGCCGGTAAATGTTTCTGAGCGAAGCAGTAGTCTCTGGTGGATCGGCCGGAGGCGATGCCATCTTGCGTAACGGAGGGCTGAACTAGCCGACTCAAGCTTAGCCAAAAACGCCTAGCTATTTTGCGCATTTTGGTACTGATGGTGTGGATAAACACACAGATGATTACTGGCGCGTTGGTCAAGGCAGTTCCGGCCGCGGCTCAGTCTCCATAGAGGGCCGATGCCACTCACCGATTTGCCCGAAATTGACGATCTGCTCGCTAAATGGGGCGCTGGAGATCGGGAGGCGCTTCGGTCGCTCATACCGATGATCTACCAGGAACTCCGGAAGGTCGCCCGCCAACAACTGCGCCGCGCTCCGTCCGGTACCCTGCAAACCACGGCCTTGGTCCAC
>JAFAHS010000309.1 GCA_019237115.1 Deltaproteobacteria bacterium | reverse complement strand
ACCGAGCGAACCGCGCAGACCGCTTGCTCAGGTCTGAAGGAGGCGCGTAGCAATCCCACCGAATGGAGGTACTGCAACCATTGGCAGTCGGAAACGTCGGTCTTGCGCCCCGGCACGTTCTTGACGTGTCGAGCGTTAACCAGGCAGACCTGAAACCCGGACGCTTCAAGGATTTGGAAGAAAGGAATCCAGTACACACCTGTAGATTCCATGGCAACGGTCTCGATGCCACACTGCTGAAGCCACTGTGAGGTTTCGGCAGGCGTGCGTTGTCAGTCAGAAAGAGTGGCTGCTATGGCCTGATGAATTGTTTGTTTCTGCCAAGCGTCAGTTCATCACGGGCCAGCGGAGTGCTCCAGCATCTCTCGGTAGTTCCACGGCATCCAGTCGGTAGGATTGGCCGTCACTTCCTGGACGTGCCGCTGCAGTTGGGTGAGGTAGTGGAATGAGTTGGCGCCGTTGAGCTCGCAGGTGTGGATCAGGCTCATGAAAAGATCCCCCACCTCGGCGCCGTTGAGCGTGCGGTAAAACAAGGCGTTCTTGCGGTGTAATACAGCCCGTTTAAGCACTTGTTCGCAAAGATTATTATCAATTGGAGAGCCCGGTTGGCGCAGAAATACCGTCAGTCCTCTCCAGTGCCGCAGCATATAGTTGATCGCCTTGCCCAAGGCTGAATTGGGCTCGGTCTTCTTTTGCGCCAGCTGGGCTTGCAGCCAGCCGTGCAGTTCTTCCATTACCGGAGCGCTGTGTTGTTGGTGAAATTGCAGACGCTCCTGGGCTGAAAGATTCTGCTGACGGGCCTGCGCGTCGTCGTAATAAACCCGGCCCAGCGCCTCAAGCACGTAGCGGCACTCCTGCGGGAAGCTCTGCGCCACTTCCACAAACTGGCGCCGGCCGTGCGCCAGACAGTTGGCCACCAAAATCTTCACGCCCTCGGATAGCTTGGGCACGTTGCGCGAGGCCGCGTCACACATCTGAATCGGTGCACCCAGCTCCGGTGCGCGTTGCTTAAGCACTTCAGCCAGATTCTCGCCCGCGTGTTGGCGGCCGGTGAAGTAAAGCGCCATCTTGCGCCCCGCGTCGGTTGCGACAATCCCGCTGGTGAAGACGCCGGTGCGCTGGTCCGACGGTTCGCGCTCCAGGTGCAGCACGCGCATGCTGGTGTCGTCGTTATGCAGCACCTCGCCCTGGGCCGCCTGGCGGATCAGTTCATCGTGCGCCGGTTTGATCAGCTCGGCGGCCTCCGCCACCACTTCCCACTGGGTGGCGGCCGGCAGCGGAATGCCCATCAGCTCTTCCATCCGCTCCAGCCGGTTAAAGGGGACGCCGCTGCCGTACTTCAGTTGTGCGATCATGGCCGCGGCAGTTTCGTCGTACTTCTCCGGCCCCACACCCTCGGGCTCCTGGGCCGTGAAGACTTGCCCGCAGGCATTGCAGCGCAGCCGCTGCAGTTCATAGATGGTCGCGGCCAACGGCGCCTGCCCCACGATCCTGACCAGAGCCTTGGGCTCCTTCTGTTCGTAGACCTTGCCTCTGCCGCAGTCCGGGCAGCGATCGCCACGAGTCAGTTGCGGATGCGCGATCGCCACTTTTTGCGCCCCGCTGAAGGCCTGCGCGGCGTTGCGACCGTGTCCCGCCGATCCTTCCGCTCGCGGCGGCGCAGCTGGCGATGCGGAGGTTTTATCCTCCGCGAATACCGATGCGAGCTTCTCCGTGTTCGCCGGCCCCAGCAGTTTTTCGATCAGCGCATGCAGTGCAGTTTTGAGCTTGTCGTAATCGGTATCGCTCAGCGGGCCCTGCCGGGTGCGGTCGACAATCTGATCCAGTTCTTCCACATTGACGTCGATGCGACGGCGCCTGGACTTCTTCTGCTTATTCTTCATGACTGGTTCAGCAGCTCCCGAAAGTGCGGCGTCAGCGGATAGCCCAGCACCTCTTTAAAGGAGCGATTGGGGCGTTTGCTGGTGGAAGCCTTGCCGCGCCCGGTGGTCAGCCCCAAAGACTGCCAGTTGGCGGCACGGTAACAGGTTCCGCGAAATCGAGCTGGGTCGATGAAGGTCTCGGCGAAATAGATCGGATGACCGTACATCCCCTCCCAATCGCGCGACAGACGGCTTACCACGCGCCCCAAAATGTGCGAGGCCAGATGCGGGACCCGAATCCAGGGCAGGATCAGAAAGCGTGTGTTGTAGACTATCAGGTGGATATTGCGCCGGCGTGTTGGCGCGCTCCAACCGATGTAACGGTCGCGGCTGCCCAGATGACGCGGCGCCGAACTCCACGCCAGGCACCCCAGCGGCCGGCCTCGCGACCGGATCAGATACTTCAGGTGCTCGCCCACCGGCTGTTCATAGCCCAGATAATGATGATGCTCGATGAGGCTGTTAAACAGCGGCTCGTCCGCCGTTCGTCTCACCTGCTCTATCGCAATGGGCTTAAGTTCTCGCAGAGCGCCGCTCAGCGGCGTCTGATCGATAGGCACCGGCGCGGGGCGCGCGCGCCGCACGAAAGGGTTGAGTGATAATTGGCGCACCGGCGGCAGCTCGATCGCGCCGGCCCGGTGCAGCATTAGCAGCAGGCCCCGGCACACCATGTCGCACAGCGCGCCGTTGGCCTGCTTCCACTGCCAGGCCTCACACAGTCGCGCCGATAGTCGGCGCCGGCTCAGGCCCGGATGTTGTTTGATGAACTCCCGGATAGAGTCGAGGTCTTGCGCCGTAACCACCCGGCCTCGGTATTTCCACTCCGCCACTGCCACCGCCAATAACTGTGACCGAATGGAATCCGGAACGCAAGTCCTTGGTGGCGAAAATTTTTCATACGCTCACGCGCCGCCACACCGGCGCAGCTTCGGTTTCCGGATTGCCACCCGCCAGCAGCAGCTGCGCCTGATGCGCGCGCAAGGTTCTACCCGCTTCCGTGCCCGTCGGCCACCAGCGAAAACGTCCTTTGGACAAGCGTTTGGTGGCTAGCCAGAATCCCTGGCCGTCATAGGCCAGGATCCGGATCGCCCGTGCGCTGCGGTTACGGAAGATGAACAGGCAGCCGGAAAACGGATCGGAGTTCAATTTCTCCCGGCACAGCTGCGCCAAAGAATCAAACCCCTTGCGTCCGTCCACGGCCTCCACTGCGACCAGAATACGTAGATGCGGCGTGATCTGGATCACAACACCAACTCCGCCAAGGTCCGGCTAAAGCTGACCACATCAGCCGCGTTGGCCTTCAGTTCGATCCGCATCCTGGCGCGCCGCCCCTCCAGTTCGATCGCACATTGCGCAACCGCCGCGGCCTCGGGTGCGATCAATTCCATGAACGATGGTGCGATCGTTTTCTTCTCAACACCATCCGCTCCCATCATAAGCCTTTTGAGCTTGCCGCCATCCAGGTGCAGCGCGGTGGCTGTGCGAGTCACGCCATCTCTGCGGGCCACCGCAATCGCGGCTGACCATAACTTATCGGGGATGGCCACACCCTTCTTTCCGCTCTGCCTCCACTCCTCCAAGCGCGCTCTCACTTCCTCAACCGTCGGCACCTGCTGCTTCTGCATCGTCATTCCTCCCGCCGGTCAACCGGCTCAGGAATGACTTAGCAACTACGTTCAATAGATTTCATGTAGTGTTGCCGAAAGCTCACACTGAAACCGCGCTGTCGGTTACCACTACTCTTGTCCATATGTCGGAGGATTGGCTTCAAATTGGCGCACCACAAGTTGCAGACCGTTCTCGCGCTGAGGCCAAGAAGCTCCTTGAAGCGGTTCAGCGTTGCATCGAAACAAACGCCCTCTTAAGCCGTGGCTTCAAACAATCGGTAACACTTCGGTGTCAGGACCTTCAGGTACGGGTTCTTGCAATAGAAACCAAGATGCTGACCGGAAAGTTGGGTCAGGGGGCGAGCTAGAATAGTTTCCCCGGCGACCCCTTCGGGGCGTAGCGACAAATTCTCGCCATCATCTTTCCGACGCGAACTTTCGCCTAATACACGAATTCGATTTCACACTGGGGGTCCCACCGATTTCATTCCGGGGGTTGGGTTCC
>JAFAHS010000305.1 GCA_019237115.1 Deltaproteobacteria bacterium | reverse complement strand
TGCGGGCGTTTCCGAAGTGCTCAAAACATCCTCCTGAAAATCCGAGAAAATGACGAGACCAATCCGCTAACTGGTGAACTTCACGCTCGGAAGGCTCCCTGCTAAGACACTACTTAGAAAGGAACGGCCAACGCGGAAACTCTCGTGCACTTACAAACCCGGCGACACCGGGGAACCGTTTTAAAGCGCGACGTGCTGCGGCTTTTGGCCGGCGTGGCGCGCGAGACCTGCGGCATCGCGATAGACGCGCAACTTCTTGGCGCGGCTGGCACGCAGTTTGTTCTTGGGCAGCATGCCTACGATGGCTTCACGAACGAGCCATTCGGGTTTGGATTCGCGAACGCGCTTGGCCGGAACTGCCTTTAAGCCACCGGGGTACCCACTGTGCGAGTAATAAACCTTCTGCTCCACTTTGTTCCCGGTCATCTTAATTTTGTCGGCGTTGATGACCACTAAATGGTCGCCCGAGTCGAGATACGGGGTAAACGTCGGCTTGTCTTTGCCGATCAGGATGCGCGCCGCTTTCGTGGCCAACCGCCCCAGCGCCTTATCGGTGGCATCAATCACGAACCATTGCGCGCCTTCTTTCAGCGCGTCCGCTTCTTCTCCCTTGGCTACGTACGTCCTCATCGCAATCAGTCACACCTTTCCCTTAGAGACAAAAATTAAGTTTAGAGACTCTGGCTAACTTTGTCAACGAACCGTATCGCGCCGCACGAGTTCCGCTTCAAGCCGCAGCGGCATCCGGCGGCCCAAGCGCATGGTCGCGGAGCGCATGGGACCCTCGGCGCAACAGCCAGTTCCATTGTAGCGGGTGAACTTTTTCCTGGGACGCAGGTTGGGGCGGTTAAGGAGCCGGTGCGTCTGCGCCGCCCCTTGGGCGCGGCTCCGGCACCGCCTCAGCTAGTGTCGAGCAAGAGGGTCCCCCAAGGAATAGGTTCAGGAAGAAGAGCCACTTCGCGAAGCATGAGCTCCACGATGTTGCGGATCGTATCGGTCGGATCCTTGGGTCGTCTGCTACGACCCAAGCGGCGATAGATGAACAGCTGCAGCAGATTGAAAGCCAACGTCCAGAGAAGCAGGAGGGCACTCAGCGCATTCTCTCCGTGCCGGAAAACATGTGAAAGATTCCAGTACTTAGTCCACTGATGAAAAGCGGTGTTTTCGATATGCCAACGCGCCCGGATGATGCGGAGCGCTGTTTGGGGACTAATCTGGCGCGCGCGTTCACCGATGATAGCGAAACACCAAGTGGTGGGTTTCTCTTGGTCTGGCTTGGTGACCACGGCGCGGACCGCGCGGATTTTTCCCTGGTAGCTATCCAGTGTTTCGATCTCGTCGATATCCCAAAACTCCAGGTGTTCTTTCCGCTCCGCATGGGCGCAGCTCTGGCACGGCCCTTCGATCTCCCAGAGCTTGAGGGCATCTTTGAGCGGCTCGTCTTTTTCCTTCTTGAGCACCAGGAAGCCGCCGTAGCCGTGGTTGGTGAGCTGGGTCATCACCGGCCCATTGGCATAGAGGGCATCGCCGACGATAGCGTCGATGAACCCCCCATAGGTCTCGTGCAACCAATCGATCAAACGCCGCCCCGCGGTCAGTTCCCCTTCATGGCCTTCATGCTCGGGATCGGTATCCCGTAGAGCTTCCTCGCTGCGCACGGGTTCGATCCCCAGCACGACATCGATGACCGGCCCGAGCAGCAGGGCCACCACGTAGCTGTGGTAGTACTGCTCGACGACTTCCGTCTCACCATCCGCACCCTTCCTTTTGACCTTGCGTACCAAACAATGTGGGCAATGCCGCTTGTAAGAAGAGAGCGGTTCCCAGCCGTCAATGGCCACGCAGCGCAAGGCTCCGTAATCTTCCCGAAAGGCTTTGTTGCGCTCCGCCTGGTGGATCACGTCTTCGTTGGCGTTGCGGATGCCCTCCAGTTCCAGTTGGTCTAGAACGTTCGCCACCACGTCGGCGCTGAAGGCCTTAACCTCTGGCGTAGGCGGGCGGCCGATGAGCTTTTGAAAATCTTCGGTTTTCAAATCGCCTTCGAGCGCGTTGATACTGGGGATGCGCAGCACAGCGGTGTGAAATAAGCTGTTGACCACGTCGAAGGTAGGAATTTTCGGACGCCGCCGCGTGTCCTTTAGACTCCCTAACAAACCCGGCAGATCAAAGACGTTGCAGGCGTATTTTTCGAACTGCCGGAGTTTGCTACGGGAACCCTCGATCCACTCGGGCAATGCGGCACCGCGCAGCTCCCGGCGAAGGCTTTCATCCTGCTCCCGACAACAGCGTTTGTACTTGGTGCCGCTCCCGCAATGGCACGGTTCGTTCCGCCCCAGCCGGGGCGGAACGACGACGATCTCACTCACCCTGTTCGAAGCTTCGGGCTGGCTCAGGGTGAGTCCCATCGTTAGCCGTTCGCGACTCTCGCCCGAAGGCTAGCTTGATCCTTCACGTTTTCTTGCGCCTCTTCTTCGTAGTCTGCCGACGCCACAACATCAGCAGTTGCGCATTGGCGGCAAAGACCTCGGCCACCGCGTCCTTGAACTCGCGTCCTTGCTCCACTAGGGGACGAATCTGCTCCACCAATTCCTCCGGGATATGTTCGACGTGCCTCTTACCATCCGCCATGAACGTCAGAGACCAAGAAGGATGTCCTTCATTGTCGGCACACCAGCAGTTGGGTTTTCCGCAGCGGTGGTACGTCTGGGCGAGCGTGCCGGGGAGAGCGTCTGGAGGAATCTGGAAACGACGAAGCCAGGCGTGCTTGCGCTGACGCAAGCGAGAAGCTGGATCCCCCTTGGCCTCGTACCAATCCATCTTATTGCATTATTGCAGTAAGACGAGCCGGTGTCAAGGTCATTCCTTCGCCGGGGAATTTGCGCAAGGCACGCCGCAGGGATATTCAATGCCTATAGGGTGTTACAGGCTTGGGCCGGAACCCCTGAGCGATCCGTGGAGGAGAGCCGCTGCGCAGGACGTGACTCGTGTTCCATGATTCGGGATCCGTGAGGAGAGCAAGTGGTCTGACCGGAAATGATCGATTGCTCGTTTATGCCTTATCGAAGGAGGCTTTGATCCACTCATACCCGCCATGCACTTGGCCAAGTTCAAATTCGCCGAGTTCGTCTCCAACAACAAAGGTCAGGTTCAGGTCCGTAAGATCCCTGCCGGCCGCGTCCTTATAAGCTGCTTCCGTTGCTCGTCCGTTAGATGAATCGTGAGCTTTTTTCTGACATGGCCGTCTCCTTTATTGCTCGAAGATGGGGCCCTGGCTACGGGCGACAAAAGCACCGGTCTGAAGACCGGCGACCACCCGTGCGTGCACGTTCACTTCAGCGGCGACGAGATTCAGGCGCGAGCTGACTTTGTTTTTGCTGGCAAATCTTCCGTTCTGAGCTGCGACCCAGTGGCGATATCTATGGCCGAGAAGCCGCACACCTCGCCAGTCCAGCCGCACGAGTGGCATCGAGCGTGGTACAGTCGCGCTTTGATGTAATCTTCGGCTAAGGGTTGTTCAGAATAAGTTCGCGCCGAAAGTTCATTCCTTCCACAGTTGACACAACGAAACATCAGTTGGCACCAGTGGGTCTCGACGTTCATAAGACCTCCTGGCTCTCGGGGACGCGGAGCGATGGGTCAACGGACTGGGAGGCAAACTCTACGCTGATGCGGAGATGTTTTCAAGACAAGTGTGGGTGTTCGGCAGCGTACAGATTCTCGACGGCGATGCCCACTACGTTAGGGCAAGTTCACGAAAATGGCGTTCCCTCATCCACAGGCGGATGTTCGTTGCCGACGGTGCGGCACGCTCGTTCGGGTGTGGTACACAGGCCCAGCTCTGATTCCCACCCGCTTCAAGAAATTGCATGCCCTAATTGCCGTGGGCCGCTCGCGATAGAGATCCCTGGGATGTTTGCCCAAGCCGATTGGATTTTCGAGATTGCACACCAATCGTGCGGTGATGGGTAGTGCTCTGTAGTGCCGGCCCCGCGGTAGAGCCGGTTCACTTTAATGCGGCACGGAGGATTTGGCCCTCGCGGGTGGCGAGCGTGACGCCGGTGAGGGCGGCGAGGGTGGGGGCGATGTCGGCGGGGGTCACTTCGTCGAAATACTGGCCGGGCTTGATGCCAAAACCCATAAGCAGGATGGGGACGCGCTGGTCGTAGGAATAGGGCGTGCCATGGCCCGTGCCGGTATAGCGCTTGGACCCTTCGGGGGTGCTTTCGGTGAGCCAGTAGGGCTGCTGCAATAGATAGAGATCGCCGCTGCGGCCGGGGAAATAGCTGAGCTGCACCGCGGTTCGCGTGGGCGAAAGATTTTTGACGCCGCCGGCCAGCTCTTCGGCGCGAAAGATACCCGCGATGCCCGGAATCGCAAGCACAGCATCGGTCATGGCGCGCATCGCCAGGGGATCCTGCTGCAACTTCTCGTAGGCGCCGCGCGCAAAATAGACTTCGTTGCCCGCGATCCTGGCAACCGCAGGATCGGGATAGGTTGGCCCAAGCACCCGGCCGATCTTCTCTTTCACCTCGGCGAGGCTGAGCACTCCAGCGTCGAAGCCGGTGCGCTG
>JAFAHS010000280.1 GCA_019237115.1 Deltaproteobacteria bacterium | reverse complement strand
CCCCGCACCGCCGGACCAGGAGGCAGCGACCATTCCTCGGCGACCCTTCAGTATCTGGCGTGGACATTGTGGTATATGGGCTATCCAGATCAAGGGCTTGCGGCTGCCAAGCGCGCACTCGCAACCGCGAGGAGACGGAATCATGCGTTCTCGCTAGCCTCCGCTCTGAACCAGGTCGCCCGGTTTCATGTGCTGCGTCGCGAACCTGCCATCGCGCTCGAACTTGCGAAGGAAGGACTGGAATACTCGGAACGGAATAAGTTCCCGACCTGGACGGGCGAAAGCACTCTGGTCCGCGGCTGGGCGCTTGCGCAGCTCGGACGCGAAGAAGAAGGGATCGCAGCGATGCGGGCCGGCCTCGCCATCCGTGATGCGATTCAGGAGTACGGTGCACAGCCGCACTACCAGGCATGGTTGGCGGAGGCGTTGAGCAGGGTCGGGCGAGTGCGCGAGGGGCTGGATCTGGTCGCCTCCCATCTCGATAAAGAGCACGAGGTGCACGTGTATGAGCCGGAGGTACATCTGACGCGCGCATCGCTTTACCTCGCGCAGGAACCTCCTGCTATTGCGAAAGCAATGCGCAGCACCGAGGCTGCGATCAAGGTCGCGCAGGGAACCGGCGCCAAATCGTTTGAACTGCGTGCTACCACTGGCTTCGCGCGCCTACTCGCGAGCCAGGGCAAGCGCCAAGAGGCGCAGGCGATGCTTTCTGAAATCTACGGCTGGTTCACCGAGGGCTTCGACACCGCCGACCTGAAGGACGCCAAGGCTCTACTCGAGGAACTGTCATGATCGAACTGTATCAGACCAACGTTCGACCTGCTGCCAGAAGGTTGTTTGTGCATCTAGACATGTCGCAGACTTCCGGTGACATCGAATTCTCTTGAGGCTTGCCTCGTCTTCGCCCGGACTTATCCCCCCGGAGCATCCGTGGCCATACCACTTGTAGACCAAAGTCTTCGACGACCTTACCGTCGACGAACCGGTAGATCGCAATTGCACCAATTGCAAATCGCTCACCCTTCTTTGGGCGACTGGGCTTCTCTTCAGCGCGATAGTTACCGAAGACGCTGCATCTTCGAGTGCGAGAACGTCATCGATTTTTGTGACGGTGCACGTAGTCCGCTTGTTTCACAACCGCCCTGGCGAGTTGCCTCGCACCTTCCAACTCTCTCAGCGAGCCAGCGTGGGTTGGTGAGTGCAATACAAACTCCTCGGCGACGACCTCAGCAACGATGGCCGAACTGCGTCCTCGGTCCTTCGAGGAATCAAAGTAGGATTAGCCTTGAAGTGGTTTGCTGAGGAGTCATCGGTGGAGAATCTCTTTGAATTGAACGCATCCCTCTGTGTTTGAGTTCACACGTGAGCGATGATCTCCTCGCGCAGGCGGCGCATCAACTTCTCGTCGATCCCTGCCAGGCGAGCATGAAAGACGACCTGCGAGATGTTTAACTCTTTTGCAAATCGTCTCAGTTTCACAACGCATTGCTCTGGTGTTCCGACCATGACACCAAACGGCGCCCCAAAGATTGTGTCGGGACTCAGATTGAGCTGTTGCGACAAACGCTCGAGAGTCTGCTGCGCGACCGCGGCCGAATCCGTGATCGTCGGGGTTACTATGGCACTAATCCTGATCGCCTGAGGGTCGCGCCTCACGCGTCGTGCCTCTTGGTGCACGAAGTTCACACGCTCGCGAAACGTCGCGCAAGAGGCAACCCGCTTCACGTCCTCGATCGAGAGTCGGCCCCGCTTTCCGACCGGGGGAGCGATGTTGACGTAGTCGGCGTACTTGGCAGCGATTCGGAGCAGTCCGTTGCCACTTCCGCCCAGGAGGATCGGGGGATAGGGCTTCTGAACTGGCTTGGGCCACAAAATCGCATCGTGTAGGCGGTAGTGCCGACCTTCAAAAGACGTGCGTTCGTTGCTCCATAGCGAGAGCATGCATTGGATAGCCTCATCCAGCATTTCCAGACGTTCGCCAATCGACGGAAATGGAATGCCGGTCATTTGAAATTCAGTTTCGGTCCAACCCGCGCCGAGCCCGACGACCACTCTGCCACCGCTTATGTGATCGAGCGTGACAAGGCTCTGTGCCATGATCGCAGGGTGACGAAATAGGTTGCATAGCACGAGGTGACCGATGCGAATCTTCTTGGTCGCATCCGCGACGGTTGCGGCGATCGCAAATGGGTCATAGAGCAACGAATGAGGATCGTACTGACCGTCGTAACCTTCCTGCACTAGATGGTCTGGAAAGGTGATCAGATCGTAGCCGAGGCCTTCAGCGGCCTGCGCCAGATCGCGGCAACGCGAGGCATCCAGGCCTGGTAGAATGATTCCGAACTCCATCGACGTGCCTCTCTCTTCGCTCTGACAATTTGGTTGTGCAGGCCTGCTCGTCGCTTTTCTTCCAACCTTGACCTTGACCGTGCGGCCCTCGGCCAGTTTGGTTCTCCGCCTCGGCGACTTAGCCATCGGGCTGAGGCAAGCCTCTGCCGACAACTCCAGCCTGAGGCGTTTGCCAAGCGCCCTTGCGGCACGGGCCATCGTTCTGAGTGTGACCGACTCGTTCTTCGGATCGAGTAAGCGGTCCAAGGCTGCGCGGCTTGTTCGCATTGCACGTGCCATGTCCGATTTCGAGAGTTTTCTCTCTCCCATACCTTGCTCGACATGCCACGCAAGCACGGTCTTAAGAGCGGCCGCGTCAACCTCTGCTCGGATGCCCTCTTCCTCGAGCCACTTGTCGAACGAAGAGCCAACATGCTTGCGTCGTTTCACTGTTCCATTTCCATTCTGCGCTTGCGATCGATCGCAACGGCAAATCGGCTTTCGGAGTCTTCCGCGACTTCTTCATGAAACCATGCAGCAAGGTCATCTCGCGGTGAGCTGCACGGCGTCTCATAGCGTACCGGAAATGGTGCAGGTCGGCGAAGCGCCTCACACCTGCAAACCGACCGAGCAAGCGATGTTGCTCGACGTCAAAGAAGAACGTCGAGGGTTGGGCGCCCGGTGCCCAAAATGAAGTCGGAAAGATGATTCTTTGAGATAGCGGTGGAGGGAAAAGCCTTATTTCTCTTCATCTTTCTTCCCCCGGTCTTCCTCCGGCGTATGTTCAATCCCCCCGCGTCCACCCTTAAAAGGCCCTGATGTTCCTGTGCTTTTGACTCCCGAATATCCGCTGCTGTCACCGGACATCGATCCGCAACTCCACTTGAGGCGCAATGATCGACCGCAGCCGTTTTTTCTTGTCTGCGAGCGTGACTGTGTACTGACTCAGATGTCCGGGCGCGCGACCGTGCTTTTCAAGGACGCCAACGTCCTTCGTTTCGCGCTCAGGCCGGGCGATTTCATCGATGTCCCCGCCGGCACACCGCATCGGATTGTGTCGGAATCGGAGTCCATCCAGATTCGGTACAAAGCCCGTGAGGCAGGATGGGAAGGCACAGCGTGGTACTGCGACAAATGCGGGGCGGAGCTATGGCCCTCGGAATGGAACACCGCCGACCAACTCCCTCAGGGACGGCTGCTGGAAATCGTTTGAAGCTTTCAATCAGGACGCAGCCCATCGCACTTGCGCCGGGTGCGGCACGCTCGCCCCGGCGATCGACTTGAGCGAATTTCGATGGCGCGATATCGCCGCTGAGCTCTCGACCGCCAAAAGGAACTGAACACTATCTGTTGTGTCTGATCGATGGCCCGATGGCTCGCTGGATAAGCGCCCCGGTCAACGTCCCGGCGAACTCGCATTCGCAGGTTTGCGCAACGAGGAGAACACTTGTTACTCGTAATAATCTCGAAGGAGATCTCCAATGTTCCAAGTCCAGCCCTTGGATGCTGACGTACCGATTTTCAGTCAACTTCAGACCGAACAGTCACCCGTCATTCTTGTCAACGTCTTACGCGTCGCTGAGGCGGATATACCAGCGATGCTGAAGGCGTGGACGCAGGACGGAGAATGGATGAAACGGCAACCGGGTTTCATTTCCACTCAGCTTCATCAGGGGATTGCCGGTAGCACGGTGTTCCTCAACTACGCGGTATGGGAGTCGGTGGCTCATTATCGCGCGGCTTTCAACGACCCCGAGTTCAGGGCCGCGGTGGAGCGCTATCCCCCTTCCGTGATCGTCTCACCGCATCTGTTCAAACGGCTTTCGATCCCAAATTTGTGCGTGGGGCCCTAGACGTTCGCGACATTGCTGTTAAGCAAAGGAGTGCCAATCACCTACGTCGCTTCGCAACTGGCTTCCCTCTTGGTCCCGCGCGAATATCGATGACGTACGCCGGCGGCGTCATGAAAATCCACGACCCAGGTTCCGGCTTTTCGTCCCGTGCCCGGATGCTTTGGCGTCTCACGAAGGCAGAAACGTAGCGCGACGATTGTGGACACTCTGCATCGCACAGCATTTTGGCCGACACCTTACGTAGCGAGCTCCAACGGTCGCTGCAGGGCAAATCTCGATTCATAAGTTTGAGGCATCAGTTGATGACCAGCGCGTTCGCGCACTCGGACCGCTAGCGTTGGGCCACCTACTGTCAATAGCCGTCGTCGTGGCGTTGGTCGTCGGATTGAGCTCAGTGATCGCAGTCGCCTATGCGCGCCCGGTGGGCGCGGCAATCCTCGTGTTCTTCGGAGTATTCTGCTTCGTCTGGCCGCGGGCACATCCACTATGGGTCGCAATGCGCGTGAACTCGGGCGAGCTTGCGCTCTGGTCATTCTTGATGTCTTCCGCGCAGGGCGCTGGGCTGATGCTGTTCCCGATTCTGCTACGCATCTCTCCAGTCATGTGCGTGAGTCCAATGTTGCAGTCCGCGCATCCGACCATTCAGGCGGCGATGGTTGTCTTGCTCCATACCGGTGCGATGCTCGCCGTAATGGGAGCCGTCTCGATCCTCGTGTCCCAGTATGCGGGCCTCGCGATCTTGCGCAGCGCGTGGATCAACCTCGATATTATTTGGGCGGGCGCATTAGTCGAGGCCGGCGTGCTTTCGCCTGCGATCTAATCAGCGTTCGTCATATGACGCCTAGCCTGGTCGTCTACCGGCTCAACAAAGGGCGCAGTTCGGCCAACCAGCACTTCCGCCTCACCCGCCACAACCGATTGTCCAAGTTTCGATCTTCAACCCGGATCGCCTAGTGAGCGGTCGTTAATTCCGGTCAGATCACGGAAACGGGATAAGAAACACCGCTGAAATAGATGGGTGCTGGCGCTCTAGAGCAGACGGTCTTTCCAGCTACGGACGGTAGACGCGTTTGACTTTGAACGGTGGGAGATCCAAGAGTGATGAGGCATGGCGCGTCCTAAGAGGAGAATTTCTGCGCGTGTGTTGATTGGTGGGGCGGTCGTCCTGGGCGTGGTGACGATTGCGCTTGCCGGGACCGGAATAGGGCCACGATTTACGGAGGTCAGTGGAGTCGACTCCATCGTGATTTCCGGCGCGGACCTCAAGCGCGGAGACCTGCGATTTTTTTCCTATCGCAACGATGTGGGTAAGGAGATCCGCTTTATCCTCGGCCGAGACGAATCGGGCCAGGTATCGGCTGCTTTCGACGCGTGCGAGCGGTGCGCCCAATATCGCAAGGGCTACACCTCGTCACATGGTTACCTGGTATGCCGGTCGTGCGGAAATCGCTACAAGCTCAACTCCCGTGGGTCCGGCATAGCGTCGTGCGCGCCAATCAAGCTTCCGGTTCGCGAGGCCGGCGGCCGTATCATGGTCGGTACGTCGCAACTCAAACAGCATCAGGAACTATTTTAGCGGCATGATGTGATGCCTTTACGTGTTTCAAACTGCAAGACCCGGGGATTGAGTGCCCTCCTGGCGTTGTCGATTCTGCTCGGCAGTTTCTCCGTAGTGACCGGAGTTTGCATCGTGGGAGGACTGGATCACCCTGAGTTAGCCCTGGAGATGTGTCATCCGCTGCAAAGCTTCAATGTAGTAAGTACGCCGCTCATTGCACCTCCGGTTTCAAGTTTCCAACACCCCGTGCTCTATGCGCAGGGTGCGATTCCCGAAAGAACAAAGAGCAAAATAGTTAATCTGAACGTTGCTCCTGACCCACCACCTCCGAAGGCTGCGATCTAGCGCAGCCGGTTCGTTTCAAATCGTTCGTGTTTCTAAACGCTTGGCGCAACGCACGTCGAGCGTGGTGTTTTGGAGCGCGCCCGCACGAGGCTCGCCCGAGGTAGGAAAAAGTGAATTTGACGACTGGGCTCACGTTACGAAGCGGGGCGCGCCTGTCCGGATTCTCGTGGTCTGCCTTCCGCATGGTAGCCGTGGCTTGCTTCTCGATAGTCATCTCCGCCGGTCCAGTTTGGGCCTGCGCATGTGGATGTGGAGTTTTCGATGTTGGCACGCCATCGCTGATTCCGGAGGGATCAGGCGGTACGGTCTGGTACGAGTTTGATTTCATGAATCAGTACATCAACTGGCACTCGTCCCGGCCAGCAAGCGCGGCCAGCAACTCTGACAAGCAGATAAAAACATACTTCAATACGGTCGGCGGTCAGTACATGTTCAACCACGACTGGGGAGTGATGGTGACGGTTCCTTACACGGCCAGAGTCTTCAGAACCGAGGACACGGAGACTTCCCACACTAACCAGTACGAGCACGCCAACTTTGGCGACGTCCGACTGTGGGGTATGTACACCGGCCTGCTACAGGATATGTCGCTCGGCCTGCTGTTGGGGATCAAAACTCCCAGCGGAGACTGGACTTACCCTCACTTCGACCGGGATACCTCGATTGGAACAGGAAGTACCGATCTGCTCCTGGGTGCTTACAAGGTCGGATCGTTTCCTAGCCGCATAGGGAATGTGAATCTCACCCTTTGGGAGCGGCCCTTCCAATATTACCTGCAATTCCAGTACGAGTATCCGTTTCTCCAAAGCGACCACTACATGCCGGGCAGGGAATTCGACCAAGCGTCAGGCCTCATCTACAACTTCGGCAATACCGGACCTCTGAACGAGCTGGCGCCGTTGCTAACCCTGTATACGTCGTGGCGTACCCACGATCAGGGAGCGAATGCCAATCCTCCCAACAGCGGATACACCCGAATGCTGCTCGCTCCGGGAACCGAAATAGGATGGGGCCCCTTCCGTTTGTATGGCGACGTAGAGTTTCCGGTTTTCCAGTGGGCAAATGGCTATCAGCTGACCACGCCGTACCTGGTCAAGACGATTCTCAGCTATAGCTTCTAGAGACAGAAGAGGATGCGGCAGATATTCGCGCCGTTCATTTTCCTGACCGTCGCGTTGGCGGCGTTGATCCCGTTTGAGGCACGTGGGGCGGGAGAAATCGGCCAGCCGGCACCAGCACTGCTGGTCCAGGAGTTGAACGGCCAGACCTTCGATCTCGCCACCCTGCGGGGGAAGGTTGTCGTGATCAACTTCTGGGCCACCTGGTGCCCCCCGTGCCGGCAAGAGATGCCCGCTCTCGATGCCTTCTATCGCCACTATCACGGCGAGGGCCTTGAAATGATCGGCCTGGCGGCGAACCGCGCTCACGAACGATCGGATGTCGCCAAGGTGATGGATTCGTTCAGCTACCCGGCGGCAATGCTGCGCGATTGCAAGAGCAACGGCTTCAACGATCCCACCGAGCTCCCGATTACGTACATCGTCGACGGACAGGGAGTTGTTCGGGCGAAATTGACTCCCGAGGAAACTCCCGTGACCGAACAAAGCCTGACCCAGGCCGTCCTGCCGCTATTGTCGAAGCAAACACAGCCCCGCGGATCCGGATCGGGAAATTGAAATGAGAGTCATCACCATAGCCGCCATTCTTTTCGTCGGCTGTGCGAGCCAAACCGCCGGCACCTCGAGTCCCACAAACCTGGACCAGGCGCAGGAGGGTATCAATCGAAACGAAACGCGGTGCATCGAGGAAGTGGTAACACGAGCCGACGATCAGATGGGTGACGTCCCGATGACCATGGGGCCGCTCACTCAATTTGAGGTCCAAGCAGTGCTTCTCAAACGCGCTGACGCGGCCCGCCAATGCCAGACCCTTGCGGAGAGAGGACAAGAAGGGATCGCCGCGCGCGAGCGAGCCTCTTATCAGAACGCGGAGGCAGCGGACCGCAGGATCCCTCTGCCGGTCCTAACGTGGTCGCTGTCTCCATGAGTCCACCAGGTGCACCTATAACCAACCCTCCAGACACACGGTGGATGAAAGTTGGTGTGACTTAGTCTCACGCTCGGGAGAAAAAATGTCGCAGTTGTCGCGCTATTCATTGATACTATTGGTCCTTTTCGGCATGTCGTTTGTCGGTGTTGCGTGTACACACACGGCCGATACTGGCACGATCGCAACCGTCCTGAACTCACCGCCAGAACAGGATCTGGGTACTACAACTCAATGCGCGGTATGCGGGATGAAGCTTCATGTCAAAAGCGACACCCCGGCCGTCCAATACAAGGGCAAGGACTACTATTTCTGCGATGGGGGAGAGCGCGACGCCTTCGCGCAGGACCCCAACAAATACCTCAACAAATAGGACCGCAGATGCAAACTTTCACGTACCTTCGCAAACCAGCCGGCTCCAATACAGCGAGCCTCGGCTAGTGTGATGAGCGAAGAGAGGATTGGCCGATGTTGAGACGAATCCTGATCCCTTTGCGTTTGCCCGCGGTAGCTCGTCTCGCACTGGTCGTCGCGCTGATTCTTCCAGTCGTCGCTGCTTGTGCAGGATGCCATACTCGCGTCGAACGCACCGGCGCCTACACGGCGACCGACACGAAAGACTGCCTGCCTGACCTGCGGCTTACCAATCAGTTTGGCAAGCAGGTCTCGCTCGCCTCGCTCAAAGGCAAACCGGTATTGGTCGATTTTATCTACACGACTTGTCCGGGGCCTTGCCTGATGCTGACCTCACGGATGCGGCTGATCGCGAAGCGGCTGGGACCGCTGCTTGGCAGCAAAGTCTGGTTCGTTTCGGTCACTGTCGACCCCGAACATGACGGCCCGGCCCAGTTGCTCGACTATTCCAAGCAGCAAGGCGCCGACCAAAACGGGTGGCTGTTTCTAACCGGCTCGCCAGCCGACGTGGAGCGGTTGATGGGACAGTTCGATCTCATCCGCCAGCGCGAGGCTGACGGCACGGTTGATCACGTGCTGGAATTCTTTCTGGTCGGTGTCGACGGGAAGCAACTGTACGCGTATGCGGGCTCGCGCGCCGAACCCGCGATGGTCGCCCGCGATGTCGAGCACGCGACCGGGACCGGCGGTTTTGCGAAGTCTGGAGAACCGCCGACCCAGGTTCACCTATGAAAGCCTTGCGTCCCTGGATCGCGCTCGCCGTGGCGGGAGCGGTGCTGGTTTGCGGCGCCGCGTTTAATCTGCGTCGCTCAAGTCTGCTCCCATTGACCCACGCGCTGCCGGTAAGAGTTGTCGCACACGAATGGTGGTGGGAGTTCGACTATCCAACCCTCGGCATAAAAACCAGCGAGGCGCTGCATTTGCCCAGCCACCAGACCGTTCGACTCGAATTGCAGTCGGGGGACGTGATTCACAGCTTCTGGATAGACGGGATGCGTAAGCCGATCGACCTACCGCCGGGCAAGACCCAGCGTCTCGATCTCGATGTGAAGTCGCCTGGTGAGCTTCGCGGCAATTGTGACGCGGGATGCGGGTGCGGAACGGTATGCATGCGATTCCGGGTAGTGGCCAGCACACCGAAGGATTTCAATTCCTGGGTTGCGCGGCAGAGGACGGCACCGTCTCGGATAACGGCGCACAACACCACCCCGCCCGCCTGCGCGCTGGATAAAAGCGTTGACCATCGGGAAAGCCCTCAACCATCTCGACCCGATACACCGCCCATCCGAGAATTACATTGACTGGCGCAGAAGCGCGACCATGAATCATCTGTTTGCTCGCCGTCGAAAGCGCTCTACTCGCGATATCGTTCTGATCCTCGCGCTCGCGATCGTAGTAGCGGGTGTAACCTGGATCGCGAGTGGATGCGGCTCGCCCGAAGCGACCCACGCCGGAGCTTTGCCGGATATTTCCCTCGTCGATCAAAATGGCAAACCCGTCGTTTTGTCTTCGCTCAAGGGAAAGCCACTGCTTGTCGACTTCATCTACACCTCGTGTCCGGGTCCCTGCCGAACGCTCACACAGAGTATGGAGCGTATCGCCCAGAAACTCGGGCCGGCGTTGGGTCAGCAGGTCACGTTCGTTTCGATATCGATCGATCCAGAGCATGAAGGCCCGCCGCAGCTGCTTAGCTACTCCAAGGCTCTCGATGCTAACCGCGCGGGTTGGTTCTTCCTGAGCGGGAGTCCAGACCAAATCGATGCGACACTGTCTGCATTCGGTCTCAGGCGCGAACGCGCGCCCGGCGGCGACATCGAGCACTTCGAGGAAGTTATTCTCGTAGGGGCTGATGGGCGCGAATTCAAAGTCTACAAGGGTGACGTCCTGCATACCGATTCGGTGCTCGCCGATCTCCAAGAGGCGGCGCACGGATAGGAATCTTCCTGGAAGATGGGAGCGCGAGAGAAAACCCACCGGATTGCTCTGCTTCTCGCCTTGCTGATGATTGCAGGAGCGCTGGCCGGTACTGTGTTGTGGCATCGTTCGCAACCTGTCGCCATTGCACGCACCCCGTCCGGCCAGTCGCAACAAGGTTCCTCCCTTACCCTCGATCCACAGGAATTTGCAGGGAGGGCGCGCCAGAGCTATGAGATCGCTCGCAAGAAACCTTCTCTCCTGACCCAACTCCATTGCTATTGTGGATGCGACAAAGTGCTGGGACATCGCAATTTGCTGGATTGCCATCGTGACAATCACGCGGCATCCTGTGCGACCTGCATCGGCGAAACCATCGACTCCAGTCAGATGAATGACCAGGGTTCGCCAGTCGAGCAGATCCGCGACGCACTCCGAGCGCGATATGAGTTCGCGGAGTAGCTTGCGAAGTTGTCCGCGCGAAAGAAGACAGGCGGGATGGGTCCAAGTGAAGCTCCATCGATCACAACTCAGAATGGTTGTGAGGGCGACCGCCTGAAGTATTGCCACCCGGAACCTGCGTAGTGGTGTGGAACGCAATGGCAGGAAGCCGATCGATTGGAACAAAGAGGGAGTCCATCTAACGATATGAAGCGTCGAGAATTTTTAGCTGGCTCTGCAGCGAGTCTGATCGCATCTGTTATCGACGGGAAGAGCTCGGTTTTCGCGAAGGAAAACGGCACGCAAAGAAACGAATCACCGCAAGCGCCATCGGCGGCGGGTCGGCGGCAGATCGCGATGTTGGTGTATCCCGGGTTTGCCGCCCTGGATTTGGTCGGACCCCATCAATTTGTAGCGGGTCTAATGGAGGCCGATGTGCATCTGGTTTGGAAGAACAAAGATGCAATAGCCACCGGTCCTGGCAATCTCTCGATTTTGCCGACTGCCACGTTTGAGGAGTGTCCACCGGATCTCGACCTCCTCTTCGTGCCAGGGGGCTTGGAGGGTACAATCGCGGTGATGCGCGACGAGAAGGTTCTATCTTTTCTCTCGGAGCGAGGAGCTCGCGCGAAGTATGTAACCAGTGTGTGCACCGGCTCTCTTGTTTTGGGCGCGGCAGGACTCCTCAGAGGGTATCGAGCGACGTCGCATTGGGCGTTCAAAGACCTCCTGCCTTTGGTCGATGCGATTCCAGCTCCAGGGCGGGTAGTTGAAGATCGCAATCGCATCACCGGCGCGGGGGTCACGTCTGGTATCGACTTCGGATTGACGGTGTCGGCGCGGATGAGCGGTGCTGAAGCTGCCGAGATGCTTCAGCTATTGAACGAATATGATCCTGACCCTCCATTTGATGCAGGAACGCCCGCAAAAGCGGGCCCACAAACCACGAGTCAGCTAAGGAACCTCCTGGCGGCCGGGATCGCAAATACCCGAGCCGCAGCAATGGCTGCCGGCAAAAGACTCCGCAGTTCTTAAGATCTGGCCGGCGCAGAGGCCTTCTCAAGGCCGCGCAGCTGCTCCGCACTTGGTCCGCCGTCACCAAGCTCACCTATCCGAACTCGGCCCTCAGGGCCGCAAAAAGATCGCTGCCCAGGGACTTGAAACCAGGGACCCCTTGCATCTGAGCCCGCGAGTCGCGGCTATGGGCACAACACATTTCTCTCTGGGATCAATAGCGTCAGCGAATACGGCGTTCGAGATTCTTCCGACAAGGACCGACCCGGTAACGCCAGGGGAAACCCACTGTCCCCGAGGGACAAGAGGCCGTAAATCCCGGTATTTTCGGGGACCGGCAAATCAGAAAAACCTCCGCCGAATCTACCTTTTCTTACCGGACTTTCCTTGTGAGGGGTTTTCAATCCCCCCGCCTCCACCAAAATTCTCTAGGTAATTCGGGACTTTTTCTAAAAACCCCATCGTGGCGACTGTGGCCAACGCCGTCAGTCCGTTTCGTTATGTGCGATGGCCCAAAGTTACATTGGTGTCGAAGAGAGCCGTCCAGCTCGGCCCCGATGCGGTTCGGCAGTTCAAGGCGCTCAAGGCAGCCGAGCGCGCGCGGCCTAAGGCTGCAATGTTGGGGGGCTCGGGGACCACGACGATGCGATTGAGAACCAAAACCGGTTCCGCTTACGGCGACCGTCGGGGCAATTCGAGTTCGAGTTCCGCGATGGCGAGCTGCGCGTCTTCTACCGGATTGAAGACGACCAGGTCCTCGTCGATGCCATCGGGTGTAAGCGCGGCAACCACCTTTTCATCAGCGGCAGGAAGATGACCCTATGAAAATCGAGAACATTCGCGAGGTTAAAACTCGTTTCAGCCGTTATATAAAAGATCTTTCCAAGACCGGCTCCGTCGTCATTACCAAAAACGGCCGGCCTTGTGCGGCGCTGGTGCCGGTGACCGAAGATACCGACCTCGAAGCCCTCGCGCTGTCACAAAACAAACGCTTCTGGAATCTTATCGACAATGCGATCGCGCGCGGCAAGAAGGAAGGCTTCATCGATTTGGAAGACTTGCAATGAGCGAGAGGTTCTTTGACTCAGGTCGCCCTCTATTAGCCCGAAGATTCGGTTCGCTGGAGCTAGCCCTCAAAATTCCCTGTAGCGAGTCATCGGTGCTCGTTTGAGACTCGTTAGCCAAGGTGTACATAAATTCTGCCGCCTGGCGTAAGATTTCCCGCCGTCGCTCATTTTGAGCGGACGCGACGGTTGCGCGCTTCCTGTTGAGTGTGTTCTTGATTCCGTAGCGAACGCGAGGGTCACGGGAAATTCGAAACGGTTTCATCTCAAGTTCGAAAAGAGGCGCTAACATGTCATCGGGACATCGGGTTCAGACGGCGGATCTTCGAATGCACTACCTGCAGCGCGGGACCGGCGAGCCGGTGGTGCTGATTCATGGATTCCCCGAGACCTCTTACAGCTGGAGACATCAGTTGGCCGCGCTTTCGGAGCATTATGCGCTGTTCGCTCCTGACACCCGCGGATTTGGCCAGACCGACAAACCGGGAATTCGTGTGACACGTCAGATACTCGCGCAAGATGTGATCAATTTTATGGATGCGCTTGGTATCGAACGTGCGGCTATCGTAGGCCACGACTGGGGCGGCATTATCGCGTTCAAGCTGGCTATAGACTGGCCGCATCGAGTAACCCGCCTCGCGTTACTCGATACCTTGTGCACGGTCTGGCCGCGACCCGCGCAGCATGGGTATTGGTTCAAGGCGGAACCCTATCCGGAGGAGTTCTTCGCAAAATATCATCGCGAATTTATCGAGACCGTTATCACCGGCAAGAGTTCAACGCCGCTGCCCGGCCGTCCCGAATCGCCGTGGAGCTACATATCTGCTCCACCTCGGGCGTGGGCCGGCGCCGACGACCTGGAGCAGTACGCGCGGGCGTTTGCAGATCCAGCTTCACATGCGCACGCGATTTCGTATTACCGGGACGCGCTGCCGTTTCATATTGTGCAAGAGGATTCGAGCGCCGCACACGGCGAGCGTTTCGAATATCTGAATCCGCCAAAGATTGCCGAGATGTGGCTGCATCCCGAGGGTTACGACAAGCATCCGCTATTCCCGAATTACATGGACTACGGGCCGGAAGATCGGCATAAGCGATTCACCGCGCCGGCGCTATGGTTGTACGCGCGCCCAACGAGGGGTGGGACGAGTGCGGCTACGGCCGTCGAGAAAGTGCCCAGCGGGAGTCCGTTTCTGGATCAGTTCTCGCGCTATTTTCCAGATCTGCGTGCGCGACCGATTAACGCCGGACACTTTTTTATCGAGGAAGCTCCTGAGCCCACCAACCGTTTTCTGCTGGAGTTTTTGAAGGGACGGATCTGATCGTCCACCCGTGCCACTCAGCTAAGGACGTGCGGGCAGAGGCGGCGGTGATGCCGCTCGTATCGAGTGCAGACGCAGGGAATCCGCAGGTCGATGGGCTGGACAATTCAGCTCGGGGGAACGAATATCCGTGTGCCGATGCGACCTGACCGCGCACCCTGCGCGACGAGAGGTTTCACTCATGTCGAACATGCCACAGATGCTCGAGGGCTATCGGGTGCTGGATTTCAGCCAATTCGTGGCGGGACCTACCTGCAGCAGAATCCTGGCCGAGATGGGCGCCGAAGTTATCAAGGTGGAGATGGCGCCCGAGGGTGATCGCACGAGATCGGCCGGGTTGAAGCCGCTCGAAGGCAAGCACAAGAGCACCACGCACAGCACCTATTATATGCAGCACAACCACAGCAAATTGAGCATCGCGCTCGACCTGAGGAAGGCGGCGGCGCGCGAGCTGGTGTTGGCGATGGTGCCCAAGGTGGACGTGGTGGTAGAGAATTTCGCGCCCGGGGTGATGAAGCGGATGGGCTTTTCCTACGAAGACCTGAAGCGCGTCAACCCGAAGATCATCATGTGCTCGATCTCGATGGCCGGTCAGACGGGGCCGCTCTCGACCCGCGCGGGCTACGATCCAATCGGACAATCGTACGCGGGGATCACCGACGGGATGGGGGAAAAAGATCGGGCGCCATCGGTCACCACGATGGCGATTGGCGACGTTTCCACCGGCGTCGCCTCCGCGATGGCGGTGGGTTTCGCGATCATTCATCGCGATCGCACCGGCAAGGGGCAGCATCTCGACGCTTCGCTGGTCGATACCTACTTCCACATGCACGATGCGAACGTGCCGATGGTTGCGCTCCGCGGCGACAAGTTTAAACCGACCCGCGCGGGAAGCATTCCAGCGAGAGTCCCGCTAATCGGTATCTATCCGTGCGGCGGCGGATACGTTTACCTATGCTTGGTCGCGCATCAGTGGCCGCAACTAGTGCGAGCGATGCAGATGCCGGAGCTGAGCAAGGATCCGCGCTTTCAAGGCGCGCGCCTTCGGGCCCAGAACAGCGATGATCTCGAAGCGATAATCAAGCAATGGTTTGCGGGCTTTGAAAAGCGCGACGATGCGATCGCGGCGCTCGAAAAGGAACGCGTGCCCTGCGCGCCGGTGCTGACGCTCAATGAGGCGATGCGCCATCCCCATCTGAATGAGCGCAAGACCGTTCGATGGATCGACGATCCGATCCTGGGCAAGGTTGCGATTCCGGGTTTGCCGGTAAAATTCTCTGACTGGCCGGATCGGACCGAGCTTCGCTCCGCGCGACTCGGCGAGGACAACGAGAGAGTCCTGCAGGACGTGCTCGAGATGACTGACGATCAGATCGCAAAACTCTACGCGGAGGGCGTGTTAGTCAGAGATCCGCTGCTGGTACAGTCATAGGCCGTGCCCAAACAACCTACCCGGCTGACCGGTGTTTGGGTCCCGTTTGGCTCCGTCGATGGAATGCCAGTCGCCCTTGGCTCACGGAAACCAGACAGCGAAGCGTTGCTCTACCGTGTTGCAGACGCTTTCCACCAAAGCCTTTAGAAAGAGTGACCGGCCGCCCGCGGTCTTATAAGCCAAAACTCGATGAGTTCTGGGAGGTCCTGTGGCGCTGGGAAGCGCCACATCAAACCAGCGCGCGTTTCAGCGCTCGAAGGGCGTCAGCCAAAGAACGCTTGGTCACCTCCGCGTCGACGGCAATTTCGTAACCGTGATAGGCACCCGGATAGAGATGCAGCTCGGTTGGCACGCCTGCGGCCAACAGGCGCTTGGCATAGTCGAGGTTCTCGTCACAGAAGATGTCAAGAGCTCCGGTGCTGATATAAGTCGCGGGTAGTCCCTTCAGGCTTTCGGCTCGCGCAGCGGCCGCGTAGGCCGGGATGTCCGGCCCCCCCGGCTCGGAGCCCAAGAGCGACCGCCAGCCGAAGCGGTTGCTGGCGGCAGTCCAGACGAATTCGCCGGCATAGGGATGAGGTGGTTTGCGGGTCACGGTGCGGTCGTCGATCATCGGGTACTTCAGTCGCTGAAAGATAATCGGAACCTCTCCGCGGTCGCGAGCCAGCAGCGCTAGCGCGGCAGCGAGTCCCCCACCCGCACTTTCGCCTCCGATCGCGATGCGCCCGGGGTCGACCCCAAGCCCATCGGCGTTGTCGTGAAGCCATTTGAGCGCGGCGTAGCAATCCTCCACCGGTCCCGGATGCGGCGTCTCCGGGGCAAGCCGGTAGTCGACCGAGACGACAACACAGCCTATCTCGCTCACCAAAGCCTTATTCTGGATCTCATTCATCTCGGGGCTGCCGAGGACATAGCCGCCGCCGTGGATTTGGAGATATCCCGCGCGCGGGGCTGACGCAGAGGGCGGGCGGTAGATCAATACGCGGACATCAGGAGCGCCTGCCGGCCCCGGTATCCGCAGTTCTTCCACCCGCACGTCGGATGGCGGCGCCGCGGCACTCTGCTGGCGCAGCATCTCTCCTAGTCCGGCACGAATCTGGGGCAGCGCCTCGGTCGAAAGATCGAAGTTGGGCATGCGTTCAAGCCCAACCAGCAACTCAAGATCAACTAGATGTCGCGTATCCATGAACTCCTCTACACAGGATTGAAAACAATCCTCTGTCACCAAATCGCGGTTACCGGCGCATGTACGTCAATATCCAGAAGAGGCTCGCCCGGCAAGCAGAGAATCACAAGACCCCCCGACACTCTGCGGGCGATCAGCTAAGTGGACCGCCGTCCGGCGTTGTGCAAGACAACGAGTTTAACCGCGGCTTCCTTCAACGAGGTATCGTCGGCGATCGCATAACGACGTTGATGCAACGGAAGTCGTGAGGACTGTACCTCCCGCCCCGCGAATCGTCCGAAGCTCGGTCTGGCGCGGCGCACCCCGCTAAAAATATCCAAATAGGGTACCGTTTCGGTTATTCCTGACCTTCAGGTAGCGGAGCATAAGAAAGGAATGGTGATACGAAACATTGCCAAAATTCCCGGCTAGTGACCCACAGACCTGATCGGTCGGTCAATCCGACTGAGATATAACGCGCGAAGGCCGGTATCTTGGCAACGGGGATGTCCTCGACGATACGATCGTAAGTGGGCTACTGCGTATGCCGATCAGACAGCGACCGACTATCGGGCCATGCGTCCAGCAGTCGGGAGAGGCCGCCTGAAAGCGACTAGCATCTGACGTTGGAGCCCATCGCTTGACCCCACTCGCAACCCTCGGACCTGGGAAGTGAATTCAAAGCGCCTTGACCATCTCACGGCATTCTCGGTCACCGACGGTGGACCGGGAACCGAGGTCATGAAGCGCTTGCGGTTCGTGCGTCCGGAGTTGGGCCATGGTTCGGCGCGCACGGCCCTTATCCTGGCGATTCTTACCTGGCTACCATTGTTGGTGCTCTGCGTAGCCGAGGGCTTGGCCTTCAGAGGCGTCAAAATACCCTTCCTTTACGACATTTTCGCGCACGTCAAGTTTCTCATTACGATACCTACGCTGGTTCTCGCCGAAATTCCCATAGCCGCCGCTTTGCGCGCGGTCATACGTCACTTCGTCGAAGCTCCTTTAGTAGACGAAAAGGATCTGCGCCGTTTCGAAGAAATTGTGTTCGACGCTCAGCGCTTTCGGGACTTGCGCGCCGCCGAGTTTGCTATCCTGGGTCTCTCGTACCTGCTTACTTATATGGCCCTGTCAGGCCCTTCTTTCCTGGGCGAAAGCACGTGGTTCCGCCCCGGCGCCGGCCAAGGCCTCACGGCCGCGGGTTACTGGTATGCTTTCGTTTCGTTGCCGGTATACCTGTTTCTAATCTTCCGCTGGATCTACCGAATAGGAGTATGGACCAGGTGCCTGTGGAAAGTCTCGAAGCTGAATTTGCTTCTGACGCCGATTCATCCTGATGGCGCGGGCGGCCTCGCTTTTCTGGGCAAGGCGACGCGCCCCTTCGGCATCATTCTTTTTGCGCTGAGTGCCGCTATCTCGGGCGGTATTGCCAGTCGGGTCCTGTTTGAAGGTGCCAGACTCGAGCAGTTCCAATGGAGTTACATCGCCTTGATGGTATTTGGCCTGGTGGTTGTCGGCGCGCCGCTTATGGTCTTTATACCCATGCTTTCCAGGCTCAAACGGCAGGGCTTGGCGCAGTATGCCGCGCGGAAAGCCGATACACGCACGCATTTCAGCGCAGCAAAATCGAACAACTGCCGGAGGAGGGACAGTTGCCGGATTTGTCCGAGGTTCAAACTCTTGACAGCTTCTCAAATCAGTTTGAGCGCATTAAAAACCTGAGGGTGATTCCGATTGGCCTCGCCGATTTCATTGAGATTGCCATTTCGGCGATCGTCCCCGGCTTACCATTGCTGGCGACCGTGATGCCTGTGGAGGACATTTTCAAGAGCCTGTTTAAGATGCTGGTGTGATTCAGCGATTTTTTAGGAGAGTGACAACCGTCGCGCAATTAAGTCGAGCAAGAGAATAGCGGCAGCGGCATCGCAAATCGATTCTGGCGGAGAGAAAATGCACAACGTCATCGCCTACGTGGTTTCGGGAACAGTTGCCGCCAGCGTGGTGACGCCGGTGAATACACATACACAAACTGCCGGACCAGGGATTGCGATAGGTGGAGGAGCACAATCGATAGCGATCACACCCGATAGCAAAACGGTCTACGTGCCCAATGGCGTGCTCAACACTGTCACGCCGATCCGAACAGCCACCAATAAGGCCGGACCGCCGATACCGGTAGGAAGCGAACCGTTTGCTCTGGTTGTGACACCCAATGGGAGAACCGTTTACGTCGGCAACACCAGCTCAGCCTCAGTTACGCCAATCCGCGTCTCGACCAACAGTCCTCTGAGCGTCATCCCGGTGGGCAACGTACCAGCTCGCGTGGTGATTTCACCCAATGGGAGATTCGTCTACACCGTAAACGCAACCGATAACACAGTTACTCCGATCCGGGTGTCGACCAACACCGCCGGGTCCGCCATCCCAGTCGGTAATCTCCCCAACTCTGCAGCCATCACCCCAGACGGTAAGACGCTTTATGTCGGGAATCGCAACGATGGTAGCGTTACCCCGATCCACCTTCAGACCGGAACGCCTGGACCTCCAATTCCGGTCGGCACCAGCCCCGCCGCTATCCTCATCACGCCGAACGGCAAGACAGCCTACGTATCCAATCAAGACGATGACACCGTGACGCCGATTAACGTCGCCAGCAACGCGGCCTTACCTGCAATCCCGGTGGGACATCGGCCTTTCGATATGGTCGTCACGCGTAACGGGCGGACCGTCTACGTCCTTAACTCAGGTAGCGATAACGTCACACCGATCCGAGTGTCGACCAATACGCCGCGCACGGCTATTCCTGTTCCGCATCAACCGTTCACTCTCGCCCTCAGTCCCGACGGGAAGACGCTCTACGTAACCGGCGGCGCCAATTTGCTCACCCCTATCCGCATATCGACCAACCATCCTCAAACGCCGGTCCTCGTTGGGACGTCGCCTAGTGCTATCGCTTTCGCAATCGTTAGACACCGACGTACAAAAGCGTAAGCCCGAATTCGCGCTGGGTATGCCGGACCGAACGAGCCGTCGCGATCCTGGATCAGATGTCATGGCACTTCGTTCTAGGAAAGGCTTCAGTTACCTGGCCGGCGATCCACTTGGCCGTCGGATTGGTCGTCACGAAGAACAGCCGATTGCGGTCTTACACGCGGTGCTCCAGTAATGGGTCGCAATTTCAACCCTTCATCTCAGACAAAGTTGCTGTTAACTCGCATCTCGGTAAACTCAGAGAGCCATTAGCGGGTATTTCTGGCTGGATTTTCCGAGGTCATCAATTTGCGCGCAGCGCATCAACTCAGACACAAATGGACAGGGGCTCGACAACCTGAAGGAACTGGAAGAGGCGCGCCCGTTCAACAATCGCTCGCTCATCTTCGCCGCGTGCGATAACCACCAAAGCGGTTTTATGCTTAAGCAAGAGGGACGGGCTTGGCTGATAGTCGCGGTGCTCTTCGCGATCGGGGCGTTTATTTTCGGCGGGACGGTCTCCACGCCAGGAGTATTTTTCGCGCCGCTTATCAAGGAGTTCGGCTGGAACCATGCGCGCGTTTCGTCGCTGGCAAGTGCGATAACACTTGGGACAATTCCGGGAAGCATAGCCGCGGGGTTCGTGCTGGAAAGAATTGACGCGAGAATTCCGATCACCAGCGGCGCCACCCTGACGGCGGCATCGTTGCTGTTCGCAAGCCGGGCAAATTCATACTTTCCCTTGCTGATATCTTGTTTCTTCGCCGGATTGGGCGTGGGGATGGCGAGCTTGCTACCCATCTCTTTGGTGATCGCTAACTGGTTTCGGGAGAAACGCGGGATCGCAATGGGAGTGGCAATCGCTGGGATTTCCGCGGGTGGGATGGTTATGGTGCAGGTTGCCGCGGTGGCGATTCGGGCGGGTGGGTGGCGAGCGGGTTATGTGGCGTTGGCGCTGCCCATATTGTTGATAGCAATCCCGCTGACCGTCGTCGTAGTGAGAACTTACCCGCCAGGCGAACCTGGTGGCGCAGCTACCGTGCAGCCTGAGGAAGAAGCGTTATCGAATCTGCCGGAGTTGGAAGGATTTTCACTCGCCGAGGCCGTCGGGATGCGATCATTTTGGCTGGTCGCTGCCGCGACGTTCCTGTTTGCCTTCACAGTGTATGGGATTCTCACCCAACTCGTGGTCTATCTGATTGGAATCGGGTACCAGCCATCCACGGCAGCGATCGTTCTCGGCCTAATGCTCGGGTTCAACGCGGCGGGCAAGGTCGTATTCGGAATGGTCGCCGACCGAATCGGAGCCAGACTGGCCATGGCAGTCTCTTTCGCGATCATTGCCTGCGGGATAGTTTTGCTGCTCTATTCACAAGAAGGCCTCCTGCTGGCCAGCTTTCTGACTGTATACGGCCCAGCGTGGGGCGCTCCGTTAGCACTTATTCCACTGCTGACAATAGAGTCGCTGGGACTTAAGCATTACGGTTCGCTCGGTGGAACGCTGCGGATCGCGGAGGCAACCGGAGCCGTGCTCGGACCTCTGACCATCGGACGAATCTTCGATCTAACCAACAGCTATCGTCCGGCTTTTGCTCTGAGCATACTGTGCGCGATCGTCGGCATGTTGACGACGTTAGGGTGCAAGAACTTCAGGTCGATAGCGACGATCGCTGATGAAATCAGAGCGCCGGCGTGAGCGATAAGGTCCTGGACCAGGCCAGGAGTTACGACGCGCTATTCTGCCGAGCTTCCATGAGGCGAGATGTGGCGGTTCGCGAGTTGCTCGCTGTCTCGACCGTCGCCAGCTAGGCTCCCTGACAGAATCAGGTTTGCTCGCCTGGGATCCATGGACGCAATTTGTGGTCAGTTGACCCGACTAATAAGTTTACGGGGAGTGTTCTCATGGTACAGCCCGGCATGTCTTCCGTGAGCAAGCGAATCAATACACAGGTGCTGATCGTTGGAGGCGGACCAGTCGGCCTGACGATGGCGATGGATCTGGCGCAACGTGGGGTTAACGTAACTGTTGCCGAGACGCGCGACCGGGGCGAGCCGCCCAGCGTGCGATGCAATCATGTTGCGGCGCGCACCATGGAGATTTTTCGTCGCCTCGGGATCGTCCGAGCGGTACGCAACGCAGGTCTCCCCGCCGACTATCCCAATGACGTTGTCTTCCGCACTACCGCGACCGGCCTGGAGCTCTCCCGCATCCCGATTCCGTGTCGCGCTGAACGCTATACCGCCAAAGGCGGCCCCGACACCTGGTGGCCGACTCCCGAACCACCGCATCGAATCAACCAAATCTATCTGGAACCGATAATGTTCGCGCATGCCGCGACAACCGCCCGACTTTCGATCCTGAACCGCACGCGCGTTGTCGATTACGTGCAGACCGATTGCGGTGTGCAGGCGACCGCTGAAAGTCTGGACGGAGCTGGTACTATCGAGATCTCTGCTTCCTTTCTGGTGGGCTGCGACGGCGCCCATTCCGATGTCCGTCATGTGATGGGCGCCAGGCTCAGCGGTGACGCCGTGGTGATGCAAACGCAGTCGACGTACATCTGGGCACCGCAGTTGCTCGGCTTGATATCGCGACCCTCGTGGCTGAACGTCTCACTCAATCCCCGGTGTGGCGGCTATCTGTTCGCGATTGACGGTCGGGAGCGATGGCTTATCCACAACTGGCGTCCTCCGACCGAAAATTTGGCCACGCTCGACCGCGATCGGTGTATCCGCCAGATCCTCGGTGTGGACTCCACCTTCAAGTTCGAGATCCTTGGCCAAGAGGATTGGACCGGGCGCCGAATGATCGCTGACCGTTTTCAGGACCGGCGCGCGTTCTTGTGCGGCGATGCAGCACACATTTGGATACCGTTTGCAGGCTATGGGATGAACGCCGGGATTGCGGACGCCGTGAACTTGTCGTGGAAGATGGCGGGCGTGCTCAACGGCTGGGCGGCGCCCGAAATCCTGGACTCCTATCAGATCGAACGCCAACCGGTCACAGAGCAGGTCTCGCGCTACGCCATGAACACAGCATTCTTCGCGCGACAGTCACGAGGTAACGTGCTCCCGGATAACCTGGAAGCGCCCGGACCGGAGGGCGATGCGGCGCGCGCACGCGTTGGCAGGGAGGCGTACGAACTGAACGTGGGGCAGGCCTGCTGCGGTGGCCTCAACTTCGGCTATTTCTACGACGCCTCCTCGATCATCGCTTACGACGGCGAGGCGGCACCCAGGTACAGCATGTATGACTTTACCCAGTCCACGGTACCCGGATGCCGCACTCCACACCTATGGTTGCGCGACGGGAGGTCTCTCTACGACGCTCTTGGACCCGAGTACACGCTGCTGCGCTGCGATCCTGCCATCGACGTCAGCGGTCTTGCGGGAGCGGCCGCGCGACGAGGAGTACCTCTGGTCGTGCGCGAGGTGGACGCAGAGGGGAGCGAATCGCTTTACCCGCAGAGACTAGTCCTCTCTCGTCCGGACCAGCATGTGGCATGGCGCGGCGATGCGCTTCCGGAAGATCCGATAGCTCTGATCGACCGCGTACGCGGGGCCTCTACCGGAACGTAGGTACCGAGGCCACGCTTCACTCCTCTGACTAGCTTAGCTAGCTAAGCTAGCTCGCCGTGACGCTTTCAGGTGCGTGCCGTGCTTGGCAGCGATAAGCGAGGTGAAACCAACTGTCCCCGAGGGACAACAGGCAGTAAATCCCGGTATTTCGGGCGACCCGCAAATCAGAAAAACCTCCGCCGAATCGACCTTTTCTACCGGACTCTCGTTGTGACGGATTTTCAATTCCCCCGCTTCCACCACGACGCTATCTAGCGTGGTTCAGGTGCTGGAGGTGATCATCGTTTGCGCGCGGTGCAGAACGGAATCGGGTCTGTTCGCATGCAGCCTAAGAGCGAGCGCAAATATCCAACCGAAGTAGGCGACCAATACGATTCGCTGAAAGAGACCGAGTAAGCCGTGCATCACGCCCAACTGGGCGAACTTCAAGAGCACGATTCCAAAAATGATGACGAAACATGCCGTCAGCGACAACCTGGCAAACGAGCTCCATACGGGTTGGCTTCGCAAGCGGCGATGGAACATAAAACAGCTCAACGGCATGAGCGTAAAGGCGATTGCCCCAACGACACCGTGCACCACGCCGTGCCAAGTTGCCCCAGATGAGCTCATCACGACGCCGCCGGGATCCGTCACGAACGGACCTGACAGGATCAGGCAAACGCCGATAATCCCGACCATCAATGGGCCCGTTCTCGAGCCCGGAACGTTGCGCAACTCCTCGGCGATTCCCCCGCTAAAGATGACGAACAGCAGGCCCACCACGATGAAAGTCGTAATTTGAATCCAGCCGTGGGGAGTGCGCGAATGCTCGCTCACAGCGGTGCTGAGCCAGTCGAAGTCCTGCGAAAAGACGTCCTCCGCGACGAAGACTGCAAGAAAGAGCAGCGAACCGATCATGCCGGCCCAGACTGCCAGTCGATGTCGGAATTCATTCATGGCTTTCTCCGAGTCGGCGATCGGTTCGGATCTTACTAACCCGCCATTGCAACATAGCTATTTTACCGCGCTCACCTGGTCCGTGCGGCCCGCAATTGTGGAGTGAATCGACCCGTGCGTACCATATAATTGCGATACAATTCACCAAAGCCTTGCAGCATCATCGCCTCCTCGCGCGGTACGCGGATTACGGCCAGCACAAATACCAGGGCTGCGCCGCTGACAACGATCAACCAGTTGCCTGCTGCCGCTCCCCATCCCACCGTCACTGGCAGCCAGAACGCGTAAAGGGGATGTCGAATCCACCGGTACGGACCTGCAGAAACGATGACGTGCTCGTCGGCGACCCGCAGCATCGGACTGTAGCTCACGCCGAGCGCCACGGCGGACCAGATCTCGCCCGCCATTCCGAGACAACTCAGCCCGATGCCAAGCCAGCGAGTTACATCGCTAGCTTTAAAGGCGCTCCATCGCAGAAGCGATGGATTTGCGAGATACGCGAAAATTGCACCAAAGTTCAGCAGTGCAATCATACCGATGGTGCACGTGAGCCACACAGGTTCCCGTGCCTCACGCGTCTGGGCGCGTTCTTTGGGTCGTGGAGCGCCAAAATACGCACGCACCGCGCCCATCGCGAGCAACTGCGTGGTGATGATGAGCCTTAGGGTTATATCGGTCCCGATCATAAGCATGGCTGAAACCGCATCTGCGAGAGGGCCCGGCAGTCGTGTCAGAGGGAGTTCCGTCCGATATTGCGCGGGCTCCGGGCTAGCCCCGCGTCTCTGCAATTGCCTGCCCAATTAGTAACGTCTGATTGAGCGAATCACACCGAACGATTACGCTACAGTTCTGTAGCGATATTGTCAACAGCTCGCCAAACTGGATGAAAAACCCACCTCTACTGTGAAGATTTAGCCGCCAGGTGCCGTGTGCTTTCGACAATCCGGTCTGGTTCACATTGGAGTGATGGGTTGAGTCCTTCCCACCACTCCAGTCATTGCAACAAAGGAGGACCGGAGGGATCAGAGCAGTATACGGGTAGGAGGACCCGGCGATTGAAAGAGTCACGTAAGATCGGACTGGCGTTTGCGGTGATCGTGGTCGGCTACCTGGGCTCGTTCGTTGAACTGGCCGGTAACCCTCCGGGCGGACGACAGGCGGTGCTCATTGCGCGGGCACACGCGCAGGAAGAGCAATAGAGTCCACCATTGGTCGAAGTGCCGCTGCCGCCGCCGGGTACCATCTTCAAAGACCCAGAAGCCAACTGATGGAGCTTGTGGGACGCGCGATTGTACGTGACCCATTGTATACTTGCCCATAACTCATGGTTTGCAAGGCAGGTCCCTTCCTTTATTGGTGCCCGAACGCGCCTTGAACTGATAAACTCTTACGGCGAATGGGTGTTCAAATATTTGCCCGATGATTCCGGCGAATCGAAAGAAACTGGAAAATCGAGTAGTTCGAGCCGCCGAAGCTGCTCTCCAGGCGCAAAACTACGTCAGGCCGATCGACGTGTTGCTCGGGCTCGGATGGCTCAATTCCGACGCGGAGAAGCGATGGCGCCGGGGACAGACGGACTATCTGGAACGATCGCTACAGGCGAATCTAAACAAGATATCGGAAGCGATGAAGCAGTTTCGCCTGTGGGCGAATTCGAAGGGATTATTGGCTCGCGAGTCGCGTTACGTCTCACAGACGCGCGATCGAAGGACGCTTCGCTTCAGTATCAGTGGAAACCCATCGATCGAACAGGCGTATAGGACACATTGGATATCGCCTGCACTTTCAGAAAAGAAGCGAGCGCGCATAGCAGAGA
>JAFAHS010000234.1 GCA_019237115.1 Deltaproteobacteria bacterium | reverse complement strand
GGACCGACGCTTCAATAAATTCGACCCTGCGCAGAAAATTGCGGATTGCGATTGAGCACGCGCTCATCTCAAGCTTTCCGGAACAGACCTCGAACAGCAGAGGTGTCATCAGCAGGAAGTTGGTCCTGCTCACCAGGAGGATTTGTACGTCGTCACGCCTGGCGAACAGTTTCTCCATGCGGCGTGCGGCATAGAGGCCGCCAAATCCACCGCCCAAAACGACTATTTGCGTGACGGGTTGAAGGTTGGGCTTCTCGGCATTCACAAGAAATCTCCCCAATCCGAAACTGGCTTGTAGCCGGAGGCGTCACAGCTTCTCGGTGATCGCCGTCGACTATTGGTTAGATCGCATCCTCATTCCGCACCGTGCTCAGTTGGGATTCAAGAACCCGCAGCGTCCCACCAGCTATCGCAGTAGCAGAGTCCATGGTCTGGTGGATAACCGATGGTTGGAGTGATCGAAGCACGGTTCCGCTCTCGACCGTCAGGACTACAGCCTTGCGACCCTTATGCTGCCCGGTGGCCGCGGTGGAAGCAGATTATAGAGCTCTCGCGCGCGTCTTTAGCCGGAATTGACACGAATTCTCGCCTCCGGTCCGGGCGCGACCGAGCCAGGTCCGGGAACGGCTTGTCCTTTGGTCCATCCAACCATGGTCCAATTGCGCCGGCGTGCGTTTGCAGCGGAAACTCGCTGGTGAACCTTCCCTACAATTCGGAGCGTCGGGTCAATCCTGCGCTCGTTACGATCGACGCGATGAGACGAAGAGAAGGGGGCCTCGAACCATGACCAAAAAGTGCCTTGGAATTCAGGTGGTGCTCGCAATTGCGCTGGCGGGATGCTCGGAGCTCGCGCAGCAGCCGCAATTGACCTGCGCGGTGATGGTCGAGCAGATTTGTTCGCGTGCCGCCGCAGCCCAACTGCTGGATGGCACCCTGGCGGTCAGCTATTCGTCGCGACCGGAGGAACCTCAGGTTGTTCCGCTCATCGTACCGGTCTCACAACAAAACGGTGCCTTGGCGGCGGAGGTAGACTGCTACGTAAATACTGAGTCACGAAACTTTTCGATAGTCCACTCCGAGCTGGCAATCCCACCCCGATCACAGGAATCGGTCGAGTTTCTAAGAAGCCGGCATCTCTGTGCTGACTCTGGATCCTATGCGAAGGGCCAGGACCCGGGTCTCCAGACCGTGTTGAACGACAGCCTGGCTCAACCACGTTGACCGGCGCGGTCCGCTGCGTTGGTGGCGCGATCGCCTGTCCGTCGAGTAGGGAGGAGGTGGCATGGGAGTCAGCGCCCCGGTCAACCCGACCAGCAACATCGCCATGACCGAAAATGACACGTCGATGCGCGAGGCGCTCAGCTTTCAGCCCGAAGCGGCGGGGTACCGCGTGGTCCCTCACCCCTCGGCGGAGAGCTTTCTGGAAGACACCGGTTCAAAACGTTGGAGCGACGTCTCTTCCCAGGATGGAGATTTGAGGTTTCGACGAGCGCGCCCCCGCCGGACTCGTTTCCATCGATCCGGAGGCTTACTTGCTCCAGCTCTTTTCGGAATCGACCGGTTCGTCAAGCATGCGGCGGAGCCCCCGGTTGTCGGGTTCGAGTTGCAGAAGGCGCCGCGCGTACAGAAACGCCTTGCCCCGCATCCGCGTTTGGTCGAGATAGATAATTAGGGCAGCGAGTGAATCTCGATCGTACGGATGCGATTTTATAGAGCGCTCCAGTGTATCGATCGCTGCTCTTGTCTGACCTGCATCGTTGAGAGCAACGGCATAGACATAGGCATACCTGGCGTTTCGTGGATCACCACTCGCGGCGGTCGCCAATAGATCGAGCGCTTTGACGTGCTGTCCCTGACGCGCCATCGACAGACCTAGTGCGTAAAGCAGCGCAGGGTCGGAAGGTGAGTGCTGCAGGGCGGCACGCAACGTCGCCTCGCCATCGGCCTCCCGGCCGAGACTTCGATAAAGGTCAGCAAGATTGACCGCCGCCGGAACGAAGGTGGGATCCAAGAATAGGGCGTCCTTCAGCTGGGCTTCCGCCTCCTTGAGGTCCTTGCGCTTGGCAGACAGCAGCGCAAGGTCCAGGTGCGACTCGGGGCGATCCGCATTGAGTTCCTGTGCGGCGATATACTCCTGGGTGGCGTGCTCCAGGTCCGCGGCGAGGCGCGGGTCTGCTGCGCGAGCATCCAGAGGTGCCAATACTTCCGCTGTCTCGATACGTACCGATCTCAAAGGATCGATGAGGAGCGAACCGAGGGTGGAAGCGCTCGCCTGAGGATCGGAGTTGGATAGGGCGGCAGCGGCAGCTCTCCGAATCAGTGCGGATTGATCGATTGCCGCCGCGCGCACCACCGGCTTAGTTGGTGAAGGGGCGTAGGCGGCCAGGCGCGATACCGCGGTCGCGCGCGCGATCGCGGGTTGTTCGGTGTTCGCCGCCAGCTCACCGAGCGCGCGCTCCGCACCGGGTGCATTCTCGGCGGCTGCATGAAAAGTTTCGGCGTAGTGCTGGAACCCGTCCGGGGTGTGACCGTACCACTTCTGCAGGGCGTCCAAGGCCCACCGGGCAGACTTGTCAGCGTGACATTGGTTGCATGCGTTGGGCGTGCCCAGTTGCAAGGTCAAATCGGGGCGCGGGATTCGAATGCTGTGATCGCGGCGAGCGTCGATGACCATATAGGTTCGGGTCGGCATATGGCATTCGACGCATCGCGAACCCGCCGCCCCCAGCTTGTGAAAATGGTGACCCGAGGCGTCGTACTTGTGAGCCGCGTGGCATTGAAGACACACGTGGTTTCCGTCAGCACGCAGAGCAAGCCCGTGCGGTTCATGACAATCGCTACACGTCACACCCTCGTGAAACATCCTGCTCTGGACGAAGGAGCCGTATTCGTAAACTTCCTCCCTGATTTGCCCGTCCGGAAAGTAGAGGTCGCTGTCCAGAAGTGCGACCCGGTAGTCGTCTCCGACCGGTTGTCCGTGGACGTAGTCTTCGTGAATCTGGCCGCGGCGCGCGTGACATCGCGCGCATACCATGATTTCGCTCTGCGAGGTGCGGGGTGCGCTGCGCCGCGCATTGCCGGTGGCGGGGTCGATGGTCCACGCGACTCCTTTGCGATCCTCGAGGGCCACCGTGAGACCTTTGTTTGCCGGGAGATCCTTCGAATCACCGCGCTTTTGCGTCCAGGCGAGGTGATCGGACCCGGGTCCGTGGCAAGACTCACACGATACATCGATTTCCGCGAAGGCCGTTGAGTAGGTGCGTTTCCCTTCGTCATAGTTCTTGCGCACGTTGGTCGAGTGGCAGTCTGCGCACATGTAGTTCCAGGTCTGATCAATTCCGGTCCAGTGAAGCGGATCGGGGGTGCGGATTTTCCGGTCCGGATAGAGAAAAAACCAGCGCTGGCCCCCGGCCTGGCGTGAGCGGCTGTCCCACGCGATGCCCAACGCCTGAAGCCGTCCCCCCGGCATTGCGACCAAGTATTGCTGCAGCGGGAAAACCCCAAAGGTGTACTGAATTTCGTAGTCGTGGAGCCTGCCGTCAGGGCCGTCCGTCCGGACCATGAATTTTGCGCCCCGCCGAAAGAACGTCGAGGTCACCGCAAAGCTGGAGAAGGTCGCGTGGTTGAAGTTGCCGAGCACGGAGCGCGGGTTCGCGGGCTGCATCGCAAGTTGATGATGTGACCCGGTCCACCCCTTGAGCTCGTCCTGATGACAGCTGCCGCATACCCTCGCCCCCACGAAAGTGGGCGATGCAACCAGGGGCGAAACCCCCAGGAAAACGATGGTCACGGCGCCCAAGACGAGAAGCACAAGGTCGCGAAGGACTCCGGGGGCAAAGAGCTGAGCTTTCGACACCACGTGTTGTGCACCAATACCAAGACGTGCCGAGCGAAAAGAGCCCGAGAAGCTGGGCGGAGGAACCAGGCGACGCGGCCGGCTGATTTAAGACCTGCGGTGTCGGCACGGCCTGGCCGGCCGGCTCAGCCGGGCGAACAGCTTCGCGCCGCTGCAGGCATTTGGCAGAAACGTGCTGCGCCAGCCGCTTCCCCGGTGTTATCGCCTTTCAGGTGGCCGACGCGGCCCTGATGGTCTCTTCCGCCGGAGCCTGGTGCTCGAGCGACTCCCACTTAATGATTTTCAGATCGAGGACAAAGATCCCATACATGACCGGAACCAGCAGTAGTTCGATGAATGTGGCGAGACTAAGGCCCCCGATTTGCGCGTAACAGAGGGGCTGCCAGAGCGGACCACCGCGAATCGACAATGGAAACAACGCCAGCACCGTGGCTCCCACCGTTATCATTACCGGTCGGAGGCGTTCGATGCCCGCATCCAGAACCGCCTCCACGAAAGGCTCGCCCTTTTCATGCATTTCCTCGACAAAGTCGAACAGGACGATGACGTGACTGACGATTACCCCCACCAGACTCGCGACTCCGAGAAACGCCATAAAACCGAAGGGCTTACCCATCGCGAGCAGCGCGAGCAATGCGCCGACCACTCCATAGGGGACGCACATGAACACCAGAACCGGCTTGACGGCATTGTTGAACTGGATGACCAGCGCCACGTAAATCATGATGGACGAGAGCACCAGGACCATGACTAGTTCCGTGAAACCGGTCTGCTGCTTTGCGTATTCTCCGCCGATTACGATCGAATAGCCGGGCGGCAGTGAAGCTTGCAGTTTTTTGATCTCGGGGATCGCCGCATTCAGCACCTCGGATGCCAGGACGCCCGGCGCCGTGAATGCTTGCACGCTGATGGTCCTGAAGTGCGCGCGGCGTCGAATGCGCTGCGTCTCCAGGTGGTAGCTGATGGTGGACATCGACTTAAGCAGGACCGGATTGCCGCCATTGGCCGGAAACACGTACAGATTTTGGAGCGCATCGACCGTGGCGCGCTCCGGGCGGGTCAGCCTCGCGATGATGGGAATCTGCTTGTCGCCTTCGAGCAGGTAGCCGACGTTGGTGCCGCTGAGCCCGGCGGTGGTCGATGCGGCGACGTCGCTGTTGGTGACGCCGGCGAAGTTGGCCCGGTCAGAATCGATCTTGAGGCGCGCAACCATCGTCTGCCGAAACCAGTCGTTGCGCACGCGGCGCGCGGTCGGCACCTTGCGCAAGATCGTTTCGACCTGACCCGCGATTTTGCGAGTCATGTCGATGTCCTGCTGTTCGTCGCCTCCGTTGCGCACTGACTCGGCGGGTCCGTTGACGAAGATTTCGATCGGGTTTTTGGTCCCGTTGGTTTGCAGTTCCTGGACATCAACGTAAGCGCCCGGAATCGCGTCCGCCAGCGCCGGTTGCAAGAGTCTCGCAAACGCCGGCATGTCGCGCTTGTCACGAATTTGCATGATGATCTGCGCGTAGTTGAGTTGCCTGGACTCAGGGCTCAGCGAGTACCAGAAGCGAGGTCCGCCGCCCCCCAGAAAAGTGGTGAGCGATTTGAGCAGCGGCGGATGATCCCCACTACCGCCGCCGTGAAGCTCATCGAACTGGTGCGCGGTCTTCATAATGATTGAACGCGCCTGGTCAGCGGCCAGGCCGGTGTTTGACAATGCGGTATCGTTGGGCAGAAAGACGTCGACCGTTGCAAGGAACTGAAGGTCGATGGGAAAGAAAGCAGTCTTTAGCTTGCCACCCCAATAGAAACCGACCAGCAGGAAGACAATTGATAGACCCATCGCCAACCAGCGATGCTCGAGCAGCAGGTGGCCGGTGCGGCAGTAGAATCCGCTGAAGCCTAGCTGACGTCGTTGCTCGATGGGCAGGGGCTTTTTTCTGGAGGGGCGCAGCCAGTAGTACCCGAGCATGGGTATAAAGGTCATCGAGACCAGACGTGACGCGATCAGCGAGGCGGTCATTACGACGGGAAGCGAGATTAGGAACTTGCCGGTATCGCCGCTCAAAATCCCGAACGGAAGGTACGCGACGATATTGGTGATAGTCGCGTAAAGAATCGCGCGCGCCAGTTTGGTGGGCCCCAGCCACGCGGAAATGATGCGCGGATGGCCGAGGTCAAGGTCGCGCTTGATGGCGTCTCCGGCCACGACCGGATCGTCGACCAGGAGGCCCAGGGCGATGATCAGGGATGCGGTCGAGACCTGCTGAATATCCCAACCCAGCACCTTCATCATCCCAAAGGTCATCAGCAGGGTTATCGGGATCGATACCGCCATCAGCAGGGCCGAGCGCCACTCCCAGAAACCGATCAGCGCGATGACCACGACCAGGATGATCGCCTCCTCCAACGCGTGGTTGAACAACTCGACGTTTTCCTCTACCTGGCGCGGCTGATCCGAGGTTCGTGCCATGATCAAATCGGAGGGCAGCTGCTGGCGAAGAATCGCGAGCTGGTGATCTACGTTTTCGCCGAAGGCCTGGATCTGTTCGCCGGTCCGCATCTGGACATCCAGGGTTATCGCGCGATGGGTCTGCCAGCGCTGCTCCGAGTCGGGCACGGTGTAGAAGTTGAGATAGCGCGGGGGCTCGAGATAGGTGCGCGAAATATTCCCGACATCACGAAGGTAAAGCGGGGTGCCGGTCGCCGACTTGTAGACGATTACGTCGCCGATCTCTTTTTCACTCTTGAATTCACCGGAAGGAAAGATGAGCAAATTGGCGCCGTTGGTTTCGAGAGTCCCTCCGCGAGTCACGATGTTGCGTGCGGCCAGGGTTTTCGCGACGCTGCTTGCGGTCAGTCCGAGCGCCGCGAGCTTGCTTTGCGAATACTCCAGGTCGACTATCTGGGGAAGGTCCGCGTTTATCAGAATCTTGGAGACCTGTGGCACCCCGATAAGACCACGCCGAATCAAATCGGTGTAATCGTCGAGTTCGCGGTAGCTGTACTTGTCGCCGGCGACTTCAAGAAGTTTCGTCCGCGTGTCCGCCGGGTCGCGTACCACTGCTGGAGACCACACGTCGGGGTCGAAGGAGCTTGTGCCAAAGGCCTGGCGAACACAGTCGTGAAAAACCGAGAGCAACTGCTTGTCGGAAGCCGAAGTCGCCCCATCGAGAGCGACGAAACCTTTGCCATCCAGGGGATGAATATCGGTAAAGACCCCATCTTTACCGAGGCAAGCGCCAAGATTGCTTTGCAACCGGAGTCCCAGGTCAGGTAGCTGCAGCGAAAATGGAAACGCCACTATCAGGCTGGCGCGCCCCGCGGCGCTCTTGCTCGACGCGCGCGCGGTGCTAAGGCGCCTCTCGATCTCGGCCGCCCGCAACGACACCGCGACTTCCGATTCGCGTGGACTCGCGACCGTAAGCATCAGCGCTGCGGTATCTCCGAAGCCGCTGAAGAACTGAATGGGTCCCGCACCTTGCGGCAGATCCGTGATCCCCCGCAACTTGAGGTCCATTTCATTGAAGATCGGTTTGGTGTCGTTGAC
>JAFAHS010000152.1 GCA_019237115.1 Deltaproteobacteria bacterium | reverse complement strand
CGCGGAGATTATGAATGGGAGCAACGAGAACCCCCGACCGTGGGCAATCGTTCTGGCCGGGGGCGAAGGGAAGCGTCTGGCCTCCTACACGCGGAGCATAACCGGCGAAACGACACCCAAGCAGTTCTGTCCCCTGGTCGGCAACCTGTCGCTGCTCGAACAGACCTGGGCACGGGTATCAATAGTTGTCCCGCAGGACCGCATCATCACTGCTCTGACGCGTACCCAGGAACGCTTCTACGAGCATCTCGTCGGCGAAATTCCTTCGCGCAACCTGATTATGCCGAGTCGGCCCGGGGAATTTCACCCCGAGCCGCTCACAGATCCGGACGTGAACCTCTCGATTCATCCGGCTCGTGCCACCCCAAGGAAGGCTGCCGCCTTCCGCCAAGACAAGAGTTCCTCCGGTTACCCGTTGACTCTATCCCGGCGTGGGTGACCCGCTCCCTTCGCTCCACGGGAATTACCCCGCTTCTTTGCCTACGAAGCAGTCCGCCCCTGATCGGTGCATCGGTACTTTCAGCCTCGTGGGTCTACCACTTGTACTTTTTCCCTTAACATCACCGGTCAGGTTCTCAAGTTCCGTACGAAAGCCCGGACTAGAGTCACGCCTCCTATGCACCGGACACCGCATGGCCAGTAGGTAGGTTTCCGCCATGCTTTTCCCAGGGTAGACTGCGGGCCCCGGTTTTGATGCCGTCAGAGTTATGTTTCGATGCCTCATACGGAGGTTTGTTTACACTCGTCTCTCTAATCCCCACCTGACGTGATCATCGTCACGCCTTTTTAACCATAACGTTCACAACCGCGGCTTTTGACCGAAGCAGCTTATGGCAGTTTGAAGCCTCCCCCTAACAGGGCGGCTCCGAAGGGTCCTCCTTCATCTTCCGTACGGCATGACGATTTCTCGTCTTCTTGACACAAGCAGCCCCAAAACCGCGGGACGGCCCCTGCTATTCTCTACGTGTTGCTAAGGGTTGCGGAGTTAGATCCATCCGCTCGGGTCGGGCTGTTTCCTTGCGATCACTTCGTTGATGACGACCGTGAATTTATGCGGCACGTCGAGCTTGCATTGGATGTTACGGAATATCGACCTGAGCTGACCGTCCTTCTCGGGATTACCGCGGACCGGCCAGAAACCAGCTACGGCTGGATCGAGCCCGGCGAAGTCGTTGGTTCCGGACCGGTCTTTTCGGTGCGTCAATTTTGGGAAAAGCCCAACGGAGAGCTTGCAGCCGAGCTCCTCCATCGAAGATGCTTTTGGAACAGCTTCGTAATTGTCGGTCGCGCGTCCACGCTATTAGGCCTCTTCATAATCGCGCTGCCAGACCTCTATTTCTCCTTCAAAAAGGCTCAGGCCACCTTCGGTACTGCACTCGAACAGGAGACGATTCGGCGACTCTATGACGATCTGTCAACTACCAGCTTTTCCAACGATGTACTGGTGCGGCATAGGATAAATCTGGGCGTTCTTCCGATTGCCGGAGTGCGCTGGAACGACCTCGGCGAGCCATCTCGAGTCATCGCGACGCTCGAAGCTTTGGGTATCCGGCCTGTTTGGCAAGCAGCATAGTCGCGGGGATGGCTATCCTTTGCGCGGTTTGGCCCTTAGGTCCAAAGCATACGAACCGGAGGTGAGAAGCAAGTAACGCCCTCAATCGCAACGGAACCAGCGTCGCTCATGGCGTTAAAGGCGTTCGAAACCGGCATCCACGCACCGGGCATTGTCCAGCCCCCGCCGCGAGCGGAACAACGAGCGGTCGGAGCCTGAGGGTTCAGACGCCCGAGAGCGGCTGCATGGCGGAACCGGGGCGTGAGGTAGTCGGCGTTGGCCTCACGCCCCGAGGATGGCAAGTTAGTAGCAAAAGCGAACCTACCTGGTTCGGCACGCCGCGTCGGACGTAAGGTCAACCATAAGTTTGCACTTGTGCCATCGGAGCTGTTTTGGCGTGGTGAAGACTGCGCGACGGTGCAGCCGCTACGTCGTCACAGTTTTCGAGCGTTTCGCAAAAGCCGGAAGCGCGGGAATGACCATCCAGTTTGATGGAGAGTTCAGCGCTGCCAGAGAATTTGTGAACTCTCCAAGGGAATGCTGACTTCGGGAGCCGCCGGTATCATGCGCGGGGTATAGTGGGAAGCTGGACGGTTAGATGGTACCTGCTCGTCGTAGGTGAAACCCCCGACAATTCCAACCAGCGCATCGCCCCTATGCATCGGGCGACGGAACGCGGCCTCGCCGTTTTGGGGGTCCGCATACAATTCGACAAGTACCGAATCCGGCGGGAGTTCGCCTAGATAGACTTGAACCCGGAACTGATGAAAATCGCCGAGCGTCTCGACATGAACAGCCCCGAAGTTGAGTTTGCTCCAGTTGTCCCTGATACCGCGGTTCGCTTTCACGATCGCCCGCGCGAGCGCTCCTCGAGACGCTTCGCGCTTTCTAAAAACGGCGGCGCCCGGCAGATAATACTTCTCGGTATATTCGCGAACCGTCCGGTTGGCCGAGAACTGAGGGGTTAGCCGTGCCATGCTCTCGCGCATCATCGCGATCCATTCGCGCGGCATTCCGCTGTCGTCGCGGCGATAGAACTTCGGTATCACCTCTGCCTCAAGTACCTGGTACAATTGTTCGCCTTCGACATCGTCCCACGCGGGGTCATCGCCGTGTTCCTTCCCGTCCCCGATCGCCCAGCCAACTTCGGGCGTGAAAGCCTCCGCCCACCAGCCATCGAGCTCCGAAAGATTTAACCCACCGTTGACCAGCACCTTCATCCCGCTGGTGCCGCTGGCTTCCCACGGACGGCGCGGCGTGTTGATCCAGACATCGACGCCTCCCACGATTCGCTCGGCAAGCAACATGTCGTAGTCGACCAGGAAGACCGCATGCGGTCTGATATCAGCACGCCGGATAAAATGGATCCACTCGCGGATCATGTCCTTGCCAGCCTGATCAGCCGGATGGGCCTTTCCCGCAAGCACGAGCTGAACGGGGCGATGTGGGTCAGTGAGGATGCGCGCCAGACGCTCGGGGTGGCGCAGGAGAAGATTCGGCCGTTTGTAACTAGCGAAACGTCTTGCGAATCCGATCGTAAGCGCATTCGAATCGAACAGGGTTCGGGCGTTGTGAATCAGTTCCTGCGAGGCGCCGTAAGATGCTATCTGATGCTCGGAGCGGGCGCGAACGAAGCGAACCAATTCCTGACAATTTTGGCTGCGGAGATTCCAGATGGTTTCGTCAGGAACCGCTCTGACCTTGTCTCCAACTCCCTCGGTGGTGCCCAACCATCGGTCGCTCCCACAGGCATCCGTCCAGAGGCGATCCGCGAATTCAGAATCCCAACTGGCGGTGTGCACACCGTTCGTTACGCTGCCCACGGGGACCTCGCCCAGGGGCCATCCGGGAAACAGAGGCTGAAAAATCGAGCGGCTCACCGCGCCATGAAGCTTGCTGACACCGTTGATTGCCCCGGCGCCGCGGATAGCCAGGTAGGCCATGTTGAACGGCTCATTGGGATCATCGGCATTGGCGCGACCTAACGCCATCAGATCGCGAAAGCTGATTTTCAGGCGCTCAGTCGCGTACCGATGAAGATAAAGGTCCATCAACGCGAGGGAGAAGCGGTCGAAACCGGCGGCCACCGGAGTATGGGTCGTGAATAGGTTGCCGGGGCGAGTCGCTGCCAGCGCCACTTCAAATGGCTGATCGTGCTCAAGCATGAAGGTGTGGGCCCGCTCCAGGACAGCAAACGCCGCATGCCCTTCGTTCAGATGGCAGACCTCGGGCCGATGCCCCAGCTTGTTCAGCAGACGCCATCCGCCGATCCCGAGCGCGAGCTCCTGCTGCAATCGCAGCTCCGGGCCGCCGCC
>JAFAHS010000553.1 GCA_019237115.1 Deltaproteobacteria bacterium | reverse complement strand
GGGTGACGGTTGAAGAGTACGAAAGCGATCTCGAGAACCGTCTTGGAGATCTGCACGACAGAATTCACGGCGGTCGATATCGGCCGCTGCCGGTGCGCCGGGCCTACATTCCCAAGGTCGAAAGCCATAGGAACAGTCGAGGAAGTCGGCTTCATAGAGCACGCAACCGGCCACGTACGGCTGGTGAGGTACGCCGATGACTGATGCGGCCAAAAGGTCGCGCCAGACCCGGTTCACGGCGCTGTTGCATCACTGCCTTCGACCAACCGGGCGGTCTCGGCAGTCGCGTCTTACCTATTTCGTGGCCCAATACACACCCTGCGCGCTCGCTGTTTACGCTTAGCCCGGGCCATTACTGGTCCCCGGACCCAAAACTCGCTACGAGGCGTCTGGCTAGGACTTACCTCGGTGGAACTTTCACCCACTAGAGTTCATGAGCTTCCTCCTGACGCACCCGGTTTGAAGTCTAAAAATCTTTTTGATAGTTTACTCAATAAGCCGTCCGGCCAAACCCCATAGTCCATCAGGAGGATCCCGTGGGATCGGTACACATAAAAGATGAGGAACGAATCGGCTCCCAGGCCAAGCTGAAGTTGCAGCCTTCCGTCTACCTACAGAAGCTCTATGAAACGGGAACTCCTGATCTTGCCTGGATGGACAACATGGGCGAATGGGGCGTGCGCGCCAAGCCCGGTAACCTCGGACTGCGCCTGAAGGACATCCAAATCGGGACCTACGGACAGATCCCGGATCACGGTGGCGACCATCGCTCGATGGCACCGCGGGGCGCGGTGATTCCGGAGGGCTTGCCCTCGCTCGGATTTACCCTCAACGAGAAGGCCGAGGTGTGGGCCGACAACGCGGCGGAGCTATACGAAGAAGCGGTCGCGCGACAATGGAGTTCCGCGCGCGATATCCCGTGGTCGGAGCTGAAGCCGCTGCCCGACGACCTGGAGCGCGCGATGTGCCAGCTCTGCACCTTTCTCACCGAGGTCGAGTTCATCGCGGCCGACGCGCCCACGCGCTGGATGAGTCAGATGAACCAGGACTTTTTCGAAGTAAAGATGTTCCTGGCCACCCAGGCGATGGACGAAGCGCGCCACATGGATGTGTTCCGCAAACGCGCGCTTGCAAACGGAGGGGGACTCGGAACCGCGAGCGTGCTGAGCGAAGTCTCGCTCAAGCGGATTTTCGATGCGCCCAGTTTCTCGGCGCAGACCGGAAGGCTGCACCTGCTGGGCGAGGGATTCGTGCTGACCATGTTTCGGCAGGGTGAGTTTATCGCCCCCAGCCGCGTCGACCAGGAAATTTTCCGCCGTTGCATGCAGGACGAATCCCGCCACGTCGGCTACGGCACCATGCATTTGCGCGCGCAACTGAGGGCCAACCCCGAGGTCGCCGAGGAAATTCACGACCAGCTCGACGATGCGGAGCGCATCCTGCTGGAAACCTTCAGCATCCCGGAATCGGTCGAGCCGATGGCGATCCTGATGGGCGGCGGGGTAAAGAATTTCGACAAGGGCATGGAGCTGCAAGGACAGCTGTGGCGACGAATCGTGCATGAATATCTGCAGCGTTGCGACTCGGCCGGACTGGATCGCCGTCCACGTTGCATCCTGCCGACTGATTTCTCCAAGCTGGTCGATACCCCCCAAGATGCCGTCGTTTCCTGAACCCGCCTGGTTTCTGGCCCTCGGCCGCCTGATGGAGGCCGAGGGCGCCCTCTTCCAGAGACTCGGTTTCGCCGAGACCCGCTTCGCCGTGCGGGTGATGCCCGATGAGGGGGACAACGGCGGCGAGAACCTGGTCGGGCTGGTCATCGATGGCTACCGGCTCAGTGATGCGAAGTCGATTGATAACCTCGAGGCGTTCGACCCCGATTTTGTCATCTGCGCTCGACGGTCGGTCTGGAACCGCATGGTGCGCGAGATCGTGGAAACCGGACGGCCTTCGCTGCGTCATACGCTGAGTTCGCTGGCCTTGATGGGTGAAGAGATGTGGCTGGAATCGAGCGATCAACTTCGCGAAGACAAGTTCTATCGCTACAACCAGACCCTGCAAGAACTCCTCAATCTCGCGTCGCGCCTCCCGCCGCACTGAGCGACCCCGCCGAATCCGCCAACCCCTGGTGTGATTTGGCGAGCTCTCGACCCTATTCGCGCCTTACGCCAGGTGCTTCTCGGGGCTTCTAAATAACCGATTCCCTTAAGCTTGCCGACACGTCGAGCAGCGGAAACAGGTACTGGAGAGTCTGCAGCAGCGAGCCGATCACGACCAGAATCGCTCCGTACGCCCCCAGCCGGTAGGTGGGAAGATTGTCAACCCAGGCTTCGATCGCAGGTGCGATGGACAACAGGATGCCGCTCGCCAGCCCGGTGACCAATCCCACCTCAACCCCGTAGGATAGCGCGTGGCGTTCTTTGTGAATTGCGCCGCTCAGGACCGCAGCCAGACCGATCGTCAGTGCCCGTATCGCGCCGCGCTTCAGCACCGCGCCGTTGATCCGCGGACGTCCGGAAATAGTGGGTGGACCAGTGATCAAATAGGCGCCAACCAGCCCAATCACACACAGTAATCCGAAGCCGATTCCAAAGCCGGCGTCTTTGGAGAGCCACC
>JAFAHS010000509.1 GCA_019237115.1 Deltaproteobacteria bacterium | reverse complement strand
GGACGATCGTACCTGGCTGGTCTTCGCGCATCGCGGCGAGACCGACCGCTTCATCCTGAAGTTCCAGAAACCTTAGGTAGCGGGGCTCAAAATGAAAACCGGACTGTTTGCGCTAGGCATCGGCACGGCGGTGCAACCGGCCATCGTTCGCACTACCGCCGAGCACGCGGAGCGTGCAGGCTTTTCCACGCTGTGGGTGGGAGAACACGTAGTCCTCTTCGATCGGCATGAGTCCAAGTATCCCTACTCCGCCCAGGGCAACTTCCCGCTCCCTGCGGACGCGGACTGGCTGGATCCGTTTATCACCCTGACCTTCGCCGCTGCGGTCACCGCCCGCATACGGCTGGCCACCGGGATTTGCCTGGTGCCCGAGCACAATCCCCTGGTCCTCGCCAAGCAGGTGGCGTCGCTCGATCGTCTTTGCGGCGGACGCTTTGCGCTCGGGGTGGGCGTCGGCTGGTCGGCGGAAGAATTTGCGGCGCTGGGAATTCCGTTTGAGCGGCGCGCGCCGCGCACCCGCGAGTACGTCGCGGTGATGCGCCGCCTGTGGGGCGAGCAGGTCACCAGCTTTCATGGCGAGTTCGTGAATTTCGACCACGCGCGTGCGTTTCCCAAACCATCGCGCGGCGGAAATCTGCCGGTGCTGTTCGGCGGGGAGAGCGGGCCGGCGCTGAAACGGGTCGCCGACATCGGCAACGGATGGTTCGGCTTTAACCTGGACCCGGCCGAGACCAGTGAAAAAGTAACCGGACTTCACGCGCTGCTGCGCGAGCGCGGGCGCGATCCCAAAGATGTGGAGATCGTCATAGCGCCCTATCTGAAACGGATCACGGTCGATGACCTCAAACGCTATCGCGATGCGGGTGTGGACGAACTGGTGTTCGTCACCAGTCCACCCGCGGATGCCGCGCGGATCCCCGCCTGGATCGACAAGCTGGCCGGCGACTGGCTAGAGCCGGCGTCGAGGCTGGGTTAGGCGGAGAGCTGTCTGCGCTTAAGCCCGAATTGCTCGGCCGCGTTACCGCCCAGCATCTTCGCGATAACCGGCTCTTCGACCCGGGCTTCGGTCAGCATCGCAATCGCGTCCAGCGCGCTGGTGGCGTCGTGATGCGGATAGCGCGAGCCCCACACCACCTTCTCAGCGAAGTCGTGCGGCAGTTTCTGGATCAGACGCTCTTCGGCGTCGAAGCCGAGCATGACCTTGCCTTCTTCCCACATTTCCTCGACGTCGGTGCGCACCGGGTAGGTATGCAGGAGCGGAATGGTGCGGGTTGACGCTTCCATCTTCTCCAACACCTCTTCCATCCACGAGGCTTTTCCGTGCGCGACCACGACCCGCATGTCCGGGTAACGCTGCATCACGGTGAAGCCGATCAGCGTCGATGCGACGAACATGTGATTGTCGAGCCAGTGCGAAATTATCGGTGCGATCGGGTGTCCCAGCGGGGGCGCCGCCGTGAAGGTGAACATCGATGAAGCACCGCCTCCCGCACCGGGGCCTCCTCCCGCGCTCATAATGCCGAAGAACTGGTTGAGCCGGCCCTTGACCTTTTCCACGAACGGTCCGTGCGATGTCCATTCCGGGTTCCACAGGCCGGCGGTCGAGTGAACCGCCGCGGTGAGCCCAAGTTTTTCCAACTCCGCCCAGATCGGATCGTAGACCGGATGGGTAAAGTAGTGCCCTTCCAGGAACATGGGCCGGATGAAGGCGCCCCGAAACGACGGGATCTTCGCGACCCGCCGCAGTTCCTCGAGCGCGTAGTCGATATTTTGCAGGGGAACCATTGCGGCCGCGAACAGTCGGTCCGGCGCGGCCTTGCAGAAGTCCGCGATCCAGTCGTTGTAGGCGCGCGCCAGCGCGTAGGCGACTTCGGGGTCCTCGACCAGGTGGAATCCTTCCGCAAACCAGGTCGGATAGAGAAACGCCTGGTCCACGCCCATCGCATCCATGTCTTTAAGCCGCGCCTGCGGATTCGATGCACCCTCGGTCATCGGATGACGATGCCCGGGATCAAGCTCCCCGATCTTTTCCCAGGTCATCCCCGGCCGCCAGATCGCGTGGCGCGGGATGTTGGAATTCATCGAGTCGCGGAAGATCTTGCCGTTGACCTTGAGGTAGCAACCGTGAGCCCCCTCTTCACGCCACAGCGCATGTTTGCCGAGCGTGCGGTACTCCGCGTCGAGATAGTGGTCCCAGACTGCCCTCGGCTCGACCACGTGCGAGTCGCTGTCGATCACCGGAAATGGCTTCTTGCTCATGACTCAGTACCGGCGCAGTGCCGCTTCGGGTTGCAGTGCCTCTTTAACTTCCTGGTCGGTGGGCCACCAGTCGGGACGCTGAATCTCGGTGACCCGGTCGCCGATGAAACTCCTAGGCGGATCGATTCGGTACATCTTGCGCGCGTTACCGCCAAGGAACTTCGCCTGGTAGGGCTCCGGCAACTCGGACTTGCGCATGGTTTCGATCGCGCGCCACGCATCGTCGCCGTCGTGGTGGTACACATCCGACGACCACGCGAGAATGTCTTCGTAGAACTCCGGGAAGCGCGAGGGCGGCGCTTCATCGCCTTCGAAGCCCGTCACGCAATGCTGAAAGAAAGTCTCGCGCGGCAGGCGCTTGAGCGGAGCAAGCCGGCGGTCATTGCGGTAGAGTTTGTATGCCTTGTCGCATTCGTCGAGCACGAAGCTGAGCCAGGTCGACGAGGCCTCGAACACGGCGGCGTGCAGCTTGGGGAAGCGTTCGAAGAATCCCGACATCAGGACCATGGTGACCCACAGCGAAGCTTCCGCCTGGAAGTCCTGCACGTTGATTAGGAACGTGTGCGGCAGCGAAGCCGAGGTCGCGCTGAGCCCTATCAGCTCGGCGCCGGAGTACTGCTCGGTGTAGCCCGGCGGCTTGAGCAGGCCGAGTGCGGGAAACGGATGCATGCCGTAGACCACGCCGGTTTCTTCCATGGCGTGCCACACGCGCGCGTACTTCGGCTGAATCGGGTAGTTGCCCATCGCATCGATGGGCCGCACCAGGCCGACCCGGCATCCCTTGTCCGCCACCCGATAGATTTCATCTTCCGCGAGCTTGGGATCCTGCATCGGCAACAGCGCAGCAAAGAACAGGCGGTCGGGATTTTCCTGGCAGTACTCGTGC
>JAFAHS010000418.1 GCA_019237115.1 Deltaproteobacteria bacterium | reverse complement strand
ACTGGGTCGCGCGGACGATAGTGTAAGGTATCCCGGAGGCCTCGATCAGTTTCTCCTGGGCGACCTTGGCGCGGAAATAACCATTGTCGGTCCGGTCGATTGCGACGATGGATAGCGCGACATGGTGCCGGACCCCGGCTGCGGCCTCCGCGGGAAGAAGGTTGCGGCCGGAGGTCTCGAAGAATTCCAGGACCGCCTTGTCTTCAAATGACGGCGAATTGGCCAGGTCGATAGCCACCTGTGCGCCCGCCAGGGCCTCTTTCAGCCCCGCGCCCGTGATGGCGTTGATGCCATTTTTTGGCGAGGCCGCGACGACCTCGTGGCCGCTCTGGCGCAGAATCGCGACGGCCTTCGAGCCGATCAGGCCGGTGCCGCCGATCACGACGATCTTCATGGTTTACCCTCCCTGGCCCGTAAATTTAACTGTGGGATTGCCGGCAACGCCGTGGCACCCATTTTACGATTTTCGCCAGGGACATGCCCGGACTTTCGCAGCGGTGCGGCGTCCCACGTACCGTGACCCTCATACCGCCGGCATGCAAATTGTCCTAGTTTTGATTGCAGGAACTACGCGCCATGAAAACTGTTATCGAGCCTTTTCGCATCAAAAGCGTCGAACCCCTGCGCCAGACCACCCGCGAGGAGCGTGAGCGACTTGTCAGCAAGGCCGGCTACAACTTGTTTACGCTCGAAGCGAGGGACGTGCTGATCGATCTGCTGACCGACTCTGGTACTTCCGCAATGTCCACCGAGCAGTGGGCGGCAATGATGCGGGGAGATGAGTCGTACGCCGGCAGCGCGAGCTTCTTCCGGATGAAGCGAGTGGTGCAGGACCTGACCGGCTTCAAGCACGTCATCCCGACCCATCAGGGCCGTGCTGCAGAACGCATCCTGTTCAGCGTCATGTGCAAGCCCGGACAGGTAGTGCCCAACAACACCCATTTCGATACCACACGCGCCAACATCGAATTCACCGGCGCTCGCGCCGTGGACCTGCCGGTCGCCGAGGCGATGGACACCCAGGCTCGTCTCGATTTCAAGGGCAACATGGATGTTGGTGCGCTGGAACGCTTGATCGCGGCCGAAGGGCCCGGGAGCCTTCCCCTGATCATGGTCACGATCACAAACAATTCTGGTGGCGGACAGCCGGTCTCGATGCAGAATCTCGAAGCAGTGCGTGGCGTCGCCAGCCGATATGGCATCCCATTTTATCTCGACGCCTGCCGATTTGCCGAAAACGCCTGGCTCATTCACGAACGCGAAGCGGAATACCAGCATTCGTCGCCGCGAGAGATCGCCCGACGAATGTTTTCCCTGGCCGACGGATGCACTTTCTCGGCGAAGAAGGACGCGTTTGCCAACATCGGCGGTATGCTCTGCACCAACGACGATCGGCTCGCCGCGCAGGAGACCAATCTGCTGATCCTGACTGAAGGCTTCCCCACCTACGGCGGGCTGGCCGGCCGCGACCTGGAAGCCATCGCGGTCGGCCTCGAGGAAATTCTCGATCCCGACTATCTTCGCTATCGGATCGCATCGACCGCGTATCTCGGGCGCCATATCGCAAGTCATGGCGTACCGATAGTTGAGCCCCCGGGCGGGCATGCGATCTATATCGACGCCGCTCGAATGCTACCGCATGTCCCTCGCACGCAATTCCCCGGGCAAGCGCTGGCCGTCGAACTGTACCGCCACGCCGGAATTCGCTCGGTCGAGATCGGGTCTGTCATGTTCGGGGGCGCCGCCCGTCACGAACTCCTGCGGCTGGCGATTCCACGCCGCGTGTACACGCAAAGTCACATCGATTACGTGGTTGAGGCGATCCTGGAAGTGTATGCCTATCGCGATCGCATCCGCGGGATGAGAATCGTAGAGGAGCCGCCCTTCCTGAGACATTTCAGCGCGCGGTTTGACTGGGCTCAATGAACGACCCGCCAGGGCTCCCATGATTGCGCCGCGCCGCGGAACGCAAGGGGCGCGGCACAATCATCGTTGGCATCTCGAACCGGCACGAGCCGCCGGTGCAGTCCCAGAGGCCTCTAGCCAGGCGCCTCGAGCCCGAAGCCACCGCCGTTTATCATCGTCCCGCGGAATTTGCTACTGACTACGAATCGACGGGCGCAGCGACGCTCGCACCGTCACTAATGGAGAGTGAGCGATGGACTTGAACGAGATCGACCTGCTGGACCTCGATACTTTCGTTCGTGGAGTACCGCATGAATGGTTCACCTACTTGCGCCACCATGCGCCGGTTTACCGGCATCCGGAACCCGCGGGTGGCCCGGGATTCTGGGTCATCACGCGCTACGACGACGTGGTGCAGGTGAATCGCGACGCGCGGACATTCTCCTCCGAGCAGGAACGTGGCGGGGTAGTCCAGCTCGAAGACCTGCCGTTGGACGACTTCAATCGCGGCGGGCGCATGATGCTCACGATGGATGCGCCTGACCATACCCGGTATCGCTCGCTGGTGAACAAGGGATTTACGCCGCGGATGATCGGCGCGCTTGGGGCACACATCCGCGACATCACCGTCGCAATCCTCGAGCGGGCGTTAGAGCGGCGCGAGTGCGACTTCGTGGTCGATGTGGCCGCCGAGCTGCCGTTGCAGGTAATCGCCGAGCTGCTCGGGGTCCCGATGGAAGATCGGCACCAGGTGTTTCGGTGGAGCAACCGGATGATCGGGAGCAAGGACCCCGAGTACGCGATCAGTGACGAGGAGGTCCGTCAGGCCCAGCTGGAGATGTTCATGTACGCCAACACCCTGGCTGCGGAACGGCGCACGAATCCTCGCGATGACCTCGTCACCACCCTCCTAAATGCGGACATCGACGGTGACCGTCTCTCCGAGATGGATTTCAACCTCTTCTTCCTGCTGCTGGCGGTTGCCGGGAACGAGACCACCCGCAACGCGCTTTCGCACGGAGTTCACGCTCTGATCCAGCATCCGAACCAGTACCGCATGCTGGTTGAGGATCCGACGCTGGTACCTTCGGCGACCGAAGAGATCCTGCGCTGGGCGTCGCCGGTGATGTATTTCCGGCGCAACGTCACGGTCGACACCGAAGTGCGCGGCCAGAAGATCAAGGCGGGCGACAAAGTAACCATCTGGTACATCTCGGCGAATCGAGACGAGTCTGTCTTCGATGGTCCTTTCCGATTCGATATTAAGCGCTCGCCGAACGAGCATGTCGCATTCGGGGGCGGCGGGGAGCACTACTGCCTCGGCGCGAACCTGGCGCGGATGGAGATCAACATCATGCTCGAAGAACTGGTCAAGCGGGCGCCGAAAGCCGAGCTTATCGGAGAAGTTCCGCGCCTCAGGTCCAACTTCGTAAACGGACTGAAGCATCTGCCGGTTCGCCTGACACCAGCCTGAGCATTCGGAGCAGCGGGCGTATGGATGCGTACTATCGGTCTTCGGCGATGTTCCGCGCTGACGGCTGATTGTCGGTCGCGACGCCCCGGTCTGAACAAGGTTATCGCTGGGTTTTCGAGCCTTTATCGAGCCGCTCGAGCTGCTGCCTCGAGTAAGCGTTGCCGAGGTCGGCGGACTTTTGATACAGCTCCCGTGCCGCAGCGAGATCCTTGGGAAGGCCCACTCCGTTCTCGTACATAGTTGCTAGCAGTAACATCCCGCTCGGGTTATCGGCTTCGCTGGCCTTTCGGCATAGATCAACCGCCCTCGCGTAGTCTTTGGGCAGGCCGCCTCTGCCCTGCAAGTAAAATGCAGCCAGGTTGACCATCCCCTGAGAGAACCCGGCGTCGGCAGCTTTGCGATACCAGCTTGCAGCCTTTATATCATCGGGCGGCAATCCGCCCTCACCCTTCTCGTTCATGAATCCGAGGTTCGTCATAGCCTCGCCGTTGCCGGCCGCAGCTGCCCGTTCGAAATAGGGAAGCGCCTGCGAGTATTGTTGCCGGTTGTAAAACTCGTTCGCTTTTCGCTCGTCGGCACCGCCAGCCACTCCTATGTCCCGAAGCACAGGAATGGCGGGCCGAAGGAGCAACGCGAGATACAGGGCGCCGGAACCGAACAAGATCCCCCACACCACGGATGCCGGCCACGGTCGCGAAGCGGGAGGGGGAGGGGCCGGGGCGGCGGGAACGGTCTTGGAATCAAGGTCTGGTTTCAGCGGCGGATTGAGCTGTTCAGCTAGGTACCCATAGGTTTCGACCAGGCGCGTGCGGACCGGTTCGATATACTCCAGAGGGAGCTTCGCTCCCCCCGTAATGATCAGACCTTCGGCTGAAGCATCAAACGTTACTACCGCACCCGGTCCGGGGACCGGCGGGCAGCCGGTACCCAAGGGAGCCCAGGGTTTCCGAGAAGCTTTGCCAGGTCACCGGGCGAACTCCCTTCAGAAGCGCGACCAGTCCATAGAACACGTCGGTCGCCATGTTGGCGGTGGCGCGCGGACGAGTCAGGATGAAGAGCTTCTGCTGCAGCCCTTCGCGGCGCAGGTACTCGAATTCCCAACGCAGATTGTCCGAACCGGCCGGTTCAGCCACGATGCAAGACGATCTTCTGGCAAGCCGCTCCAGATGATCCTTCCAATCCGTGTCCGTCGCATAGGTCCGAGCCGCCCCTTCAGGCGGCGTGTAGTCTTCCGGATTGCCGAGGGCGCAAAACGGGCCTATGCGAGCCTCGAGCGCGTCGGTGAAGTAGTCTTCAAATCGAATACCGACGTTGGAATCGTCATCCGTCGCGTCTTCACGCAAGTCTGGCAGGTTCATGATAAATCGCTGGACGCCGCTGGCGTATTAGCCGTAGCGTGACTTTGGACCACTGACGAAGAACTCCGACTCCTGGTTGAACGGACGGAGATAGAGTACCGGTTGCCGAGGATCGGTCTGCGCGACCTCTTCGAGCGATTTAGGTGCACGCACGCGCCGACCCAGAAAGACAAGGTATCCGCCAAAGGCCATGGCGACGCCCAGTACCCCTAACGAATCGGTAGCTACAGAGCTGGACACCTTGCCGTTGCTCCACGAGATAAAAGAGAAAACACAGACTAGTACCCCAACCGCGATCAATGCCCAGCCCGAGGTGACGAACGGAAAGCGCGGACGTCGTCGCCCGAAGACTCGAGGATTGCGCTTCGGCATGATGCGAATCAGAAACCACATGGCAAGTGCCGAGCAGAAGACTAAACTCCACATACCCAGTAACGGGACGGCGTAAGACCGTCGTGGCAGCTTCCCGGCCAGTATGTACGTCGCGAAGATGCCCGCCGCACTTCCGCATAAAGGGACCAGCGCGGCGGAAGGAGCGCGATAACCTTTACGGCGCGCTCGCAGATAGCCAGCAGCAAGCAGCGCAGGAATCAGGAAAGCGACCAGTAGCAGGCTTGCGAAGGAGCCGATGAAAAAGAGCACGTCCTTCATCGGAATTTTCCCATGAATTTGCACCTATCGTGTTGCAGTGGGAACCGCAAGGTGGAGGAATCGAAGGTGCCAGTGGGAAAGCTATTGTAGCGACGGCTAGTCTGGTGAAGCCTTCACGGGTCGCTCGCGCGACGAAGCACATTCTCTATCAGGTCAGCGCTCCTGTCATTCGCGGTCAACTCCAACACCCGATTTGTGGCGTATATGGCTTTCCGCACTGGATGCGAGAGCGTCGGCGGGCTAACGACCCTCCATCTTTGGCTGACCTGTCATGCGAATTGCCGGGCCCCGCCGTCAGCGAGGCCGGTATTGGGAATCCAGACAACCATTGCCTCCGAGTGCCGCGCCCGCACCGGTGTCAGGCGGAGTCGTCGTGTAGAACGAAGCTAAAGCGAGGGGCCGAGACCAAACTATGTTCGGGGTTTGGACTATCGCCCAGACAACCGTGGTCAGATTTCTGAAAGGACACCTACTCTGGTGGATACCTATCACTTCGGATATGGTTCTTCGCCGGTACGCCCCGTGCTGCAATCCAGGGGACGCTCGCGGAGGTGCTGTGCCTATGGCAGCGTTGCCACCCACTAATGATCCGACCCTCGAACGACTCGAAGATCAAATTAACTGGTACGACCAAAAGAGTTCACAACAGAAGAGATATTTCAATGTCTTAAAGATCGTGACGATAGTAGCCGCAGCGACCATACCGTTTTTGACGACCGTGCCGCTCGAAGCGAAGCTTAGCCAGACGATCACCTCCGCACTCGGTGCCACAATCGTGGTGATCGAGGGAATTCAGCAGCTCTACCAACTACAAACCAATTGGATACTCTATCGATCGACATGTGAGAGTTTGAGGCACGAGAAGTATCTGTTTCTCGGACATGCAGGCCCGTACGCCGCTGCTCAGGACCCTCACTCTCTTCTTGCTGAAAGAATCGAATCGCTCGTGTCGCAGGAGCACGCAAAGTGGGCAAGTGGCCAACAGGCGCCTCCGCGCACCGCGCCCTCCGATTCGTCGCCGAGGACGTGACGGTAGGTTACTACATTCACATTACTCAGACCACGGGGGGAGCTGTCTTTGGAAAGTCATATGCCCACGATAGATACCGCCTGCAGCATCTTTGAGAACTCTGAAGCCTCGCCGCTCTCGTTGGAGTCAGGTCACGCCATGTGACACATAGGGTCGCCTCCTCTCAGTCACCGTTATCGTTGGAACTGAGCTTCGCAACGAACCCATTGACTAATGGAGGAAATGGTACCCCTTCCCCGAGCACGCTTTGAGCCGCATCGGAGGTAGTTGGAAAATCTACAGAAAAGGTTACTCCGGTGACATATGCGCCACCTTCGTCGTCGACAGCGATCGCGGTGCCACTTTCATCGTTACTGCCGCCCAACCGGGTCGAGTAAATGATATTCGACCCACTAGGATTCAGCACCGTGATGGTCGCGTCATGCTCCCACGAGTCGTGCAGGAAGATCTTGGTGGGCGTTGTAACGGTGGCTGGATCGAGCAGTATCGGAATTGACTCATCCGCGAAGCCGAAGGGCTGAGCTGGGTTCGGGGGAAGCTTGTAGGGCGGAAACGCGTTTGTAGATGGTCAGGAGCCTAGAGCTTCCACGATATCGGCTGATGCGGGTCGGGAAGGTAGGCGCAATAGTAGCCGGTGCGGATGCAGCTCGAGAGGTGATGGGCGAGCGAGGGGTCGTGCTCCCGTATGCCCCTCAGCGCGGAACGAATCGCCTTGCCGATCCGCAGGCGCGTGCGTTCGCCTTGGTTGGACATCTTGCGGTCGCGGCCGCTCAGGCCGACCGCGGCGGACAATTCATCGTTCACGAACTCGAGTTCCTGCCGGATCCGCTCGGCGCGGCCAGTGTCGTTCATCCGTTCGGCTTCCTCGAGGTCGGCGCGGAGCTCCGAACGGCGGGCGCGGTAGTCAGCCTTGGACTTGGCATCCAGGATCGGCGGGGCATCCTCCCGATCGGCGTGGAGGTCCGGGTCGAAGGTCGGGGCCGAGAATGTATCACCGCCAACGCTGGCGGAGAGCTCCCGCACATGAAAGCGCTCATTCGGACGGGCCAATAGATAGGCGATGTGGTGGAGCCCCCTCATATCTTTCAGGCGGATGCTGCGGTCTAGGTAGGAGATCGTCCAGAAATCGCCTTCGTTGCGAAAAACGGCGCCTCGATTGGCTGTCTTGGCGTCGCCATGTCTGCCCTGTCGGGGGTCTGCCGATGATGGCTGCGTGCCCCGCCTGTCGGCTTCAACGTGATCGATCCATGCCTTCCCCGCGCCATAGTCGCGATAGATCTTGATCGCTGCGTCCAGTTTCTCACCAGCTCGGTCAGGCCAAGCCGCTTGCATGAGCACTTTCCCCCAGTAGTGCAGCGTCTCGGCTTCATGCCAGGGCAGGGAATAATGTTCAAAGATCGCTATGCTCTTCTGGAAGTAGCGATCAGATTCCTCAAGGCGGCCCTGGAGGGCTGCACCTAGGGCTTCGGCCCGCCACATGGGTCCCGCTGTTCCTAGCCAATCCTCCTGTTGCGCAAGAATCTTGCGACAATATTCCAAGTGCTGTGCAGCTTTTTCCGGTTGCCCAGTGTCGAAACAGAGCATTACGCCCTGAGGGCGTAATCGCACATCCCAAAACTGGTCATCAGGTTGATAGAAACTCAGAGCACGCTCATGAGCGGCCGCGGCTCCGGCATAATCGCCGATCGCCCGCATCAAATCCACGCCGTAGCTGAGCGTATTAAGCTCTTGATACTTTGTACCGACCTGCTGCGCCCAATCGAGGGCGGTTTGGAGGCCCCTCCCTGGCAGCCTTCCAGTCGCCCTGAAAGTACGCGGTCAGCATACGAAATGTCGGGTTTACGATTTCTCCCGCTTGTTGCTTGGCTTTTGCGAGATTACCCGCAAATATCTCGGATTGGTTCAGGAATACGAGCAGGTGCCCGCGCAGCTTTAGGTCGTGGCCAGGCTTGTTCAGGCCTATCTGATACCAACGAATAGCACCGATCGGATCCCGCATTGAGAACCTAAAAAATCCGCACCACCAAGCCACGTAGGAAAACGCGTCCGGATCATCGAACCTCGCCCCCACTCGCGCCACTTCGTTGTAGAGATCGACTGCCTGAACCAACCTCCCCTTCGACATCAAAAGGCCGGCGCGGTATCCAGCCAACTTCGCCCACGACTCGTGATCCTTGAGTCGTGCGAATATGTTCATCCCCCTTTGTGAAGCCGTTAAGGATTCATCGGTTCTCATTGCCTCGCGATAGGCCAGAGCGAGACCCCAGTACAGCATTCCAAGCGCGGAACTTTCATTGCTCCGTTCCAGCAGAATTTCTGCCTTTTGAAGATGAATAAGCGCGAGGTCGATGTTCAAGTATGACGCGAGTTCACTGAATAAACACCCCAGGAGGGCATGTACTTCGCCAGCGCGCTGATAGTCCCCGATCTGCTCGAAGATTCTGGAGGCACTCTCCAGGTAGGCTACACCCTGCTCGTGATTTTCGAAGAAAACGATTATGCGGCCGAGACGAAGTAGCACAGCCGCCCGCTGCGCCGCGCTAAGGTCGTGACTTTCGGCCATCGCTAACGCGGGACGCAGATGTGAAAGTGCATCCTCATACGCAAACACGGTCTCCGCGGCATCGGCGGCGGCTATTGAATATTGGATTGCGTTTCGCGTATTTCCTGCCGCTCTGAAGTGATGTGCCAGCGCAGCCAAATGCGGCTTCAGATCGTCCTTGTGAATTTCCTCGATCGCCGCGCCAATCTCGGCGTGTAACTGGATGCGATGGTTTACCGGTAAATCGTTCTACAGCGCTTCACGGACCAACGCGTGCGAGAATCGATACCGCGAGGCACCACTCGGAGAGTCGAGTACGATTCCAGCCCGGAGCGCGCCTTCCATCCGCTCGACAATCTCCCCCGCCGCGGACCGCGACACACGTGCAAGCAACTGGGTTTCGACCTCGTTCCCGATTACCGAGGCGATTGACAACGTCCGGTTGGTTTCTTCCGGCAGTTTCACTAGCCGCCGCCGAATCGACTCCTGCACTCCGTCGGGAATCTTGAACGTATCGCCCACTCCCGTCCCGTCGAGCTTGCCTTCCGCGGCCAGCAATCGCACCACCCCATCCACGAACAGCGGGTTGCCATCCGTAGCTTGATACAGACCAGAGACGAGCTTTTCGTCCGCCGTCTTCCCCGAGCTGCCTGCGACGAACTCCCCAACCTCGGCCTCACTCAGCCCCGCAATCGGAATCGAATAACCCTCGCGGCTCAGATCGCCAATCAGCCTGGTCAACTCCGGAGATTGCCTGACCTCGGTGTCGCGGTAGGTACCGACCAGCAGAATGCGCGCGTCCTTGCTGTGGCTGGCGATGAACTTGAGCAGCAGCAGCGAAGGGTGGTCTGCGTCGTGCAAATCGTCGATTACGATCACCAGCGGCCCGATCCGCGCAACGTTCTTGAGTAGCGTTACCACTGACTCGAAGAGCTGAAACCGCGCCTGCTCCGGATCAGTGGGTTGCGGTCCGGAATGTCTCGGCCCCGGAGCATATGCGGCACGCAGCTCGGGAAGCAGCTGCCCGATATCCAGAGCGACCTGCGGCGTCGCCTCCGAGCCGAGAATCGCTGCACGCTGTTCGGCGTCGGTGTTGCCAAAGCACGCGCGAAGGACCTGGATCCAGGGCCAATAGGCGGGTGCGCCGCCACCCTCCCAGCACCGACCCCAAGCCACGTGTACGCCCGGCGCGACAGCCGCGCGTCCGAACTCATCCGCTAGCCTGGTCTTGCCGATTCCCGGCTCGCCGCTTAGCAAGAACAGATGGCCATGACCAGCTGTCGCGTCGCTAAGTCCCGCGCGCAGCTCTGTGAGCTCGCGCTGGCGACCGACAAACGAGCCCACTGGCCTGGGTCCGCTGTGTCCACTGAAAGTTGCCACGGCCCCCCCGCAACGTGGCCTAGAGCTTATTGTTCAGCACCGCAATTGCAAGCCCTATTAGCACCTGACGTGTGGCCTTGGTCTTTACCGTTCTCGCTTGTCTCCCACGCGGGCGTCGGCTCTCCTTGTTTGAAGATCACAGAGAGAGAAACACACGCGGTCGAAAAGTGACCAAGGGTCCCAGGACCCTTAAACTGAACGAAAAACCTCGGGATGACGACTTCCAGCCCAGGACGGACCTCAATCAGCCGGTCGATGGCTTGCCGGTGTAAACCGCCAATTGAGCATCGAAAGCCCGCTTGTAGGCGGGCCGCGCTTCGCCGCGGGCGACATACGGCGCCAGCTTCGGATATTCGTCCAGAATGCCCGATGATTTTAACCTGAGCAGCACCGACACCATCATCAGGTCGCCCGCGCTGAACGCACCATCGAGCCAGTCGGCATCACCCAGGTGACCGGAAAGTTGGTCCAGCCGGTGGCGGACGCGATCCTCGACCAGAGGCAGGCGCTCCTCATACCAGGGCTTGTCGCCCTCCAGGAGCTTTGCGGTTTCGCGTTCAAGAATCGGCGGCTCCACCGTGTTGACCGCTGCAAACATCCATGCGATCGCGTGCGCGCGGGCATTGGGATCGTTTGGCAGCAGGCCCGCATGGCGCTGGGCGATGTGGAAGACGATCGCGCCTGTCT
>JAFAHS010000251.1 GCA_019237115.1 Deltaproteobacteria bacterium | reverse complement strand
GAAGTACTCTTTCTCGTACGGTTGGACCGTACCAGTCGCCTTTAGCTCTGACAGGGCCTGTTCGTCACGGTCGCGCCATTCTGCCGGCGTCAGGTCCGTCCAGCGCACGCGACGCGAGACGAGATCTTCACGGCTGTATCCCACCATATGAAGAAACGCTTCGTTGGCCTCAATAATCTCGCCTTGGACACTCCCGATGTAGATCCCGATAACGTTGGCGTCAACCAGGCGCCGGATCTTCGCCTCGCGTTCCTCGAGATCGCGATAAAGACGTGAATTCTCCAGGGAGATCGCGGCCTGCGACGCTAGGAGTTTCAGCACCGCGATGCGGGTCTGGGTAAACACACGCGGGGTCAGGTTATTTTCGAGGTAAAGAACACCGATAAGTTTCGCCTGGTTAATCAACGGTAAACAGAGAATTGAACGGGCGTGATGCCGACGTATGTATGCATCCGCAGAAAACGAATTCCGGGCTGAGGCGTCGTCGAGAATCACACTCTTCTGCGTACGCATGACATAGTGCACGATCGACTCCGGTGCCTCAGCCTCGGCCACAAATGCTTCTCTCAAACGCACGATGATTTTGTCGCCGCTGGTTGTGGCTTCCGCCTCTACCCGCTGCTCAACGCCTTGGGGAAGAATCAACAAGCCGCGCTGGGCACCCGCGTGCTCGATCGCCGTGCGCATAAGCGTGTCGATCAGTTTCTCCAACACAATCTCGCTCGATACGGCCTGCGAGACTTTGATAATGTTAGCGAGATCCAGGTGTTCGACCGCTGCCTCAATCGTGGTCGTGGGACCGGGCACCGGCTCTTCCTCCCTAAGCTGCGGATACAATTCGTCGAGTTGTCGCACCCTACCAGTGGCTCCCCAACGAAGATAGCAGTACCGGGAATCCCGCAAATAGGCATGCGCGATCTTCTGAAAGCCGCGTCCCGCGTAGAAGCGCGCGGCGAGTTCGTTGGCGATGCCCTCGTTCTGAGCGAACCTATTCTCGCGCGCCAAGCCGATCGCTTCTTCGTACAACCGCATGGCATCCAGGTGCCGGCCCTCGATGCGCGCGACTTCGGCCGACACCAGGGTATATTTGTCAAGGAATGTCGCCGGACAGTTGTCTGCCCATTCGCGGAGCCGCTCGAGGTATTGCTTTAGCACTTCCAGCGGCTCAGCCTGACTTTCCGGTCCAACCGTTTCGTGGACCGCCGCAATGGTCAACGCGGCGTAATAGTAATAGTTGACCGTTTGGACAAAGATTTCTGCTGACCAAAGCAGCGCCTTCGCGTGCTGGGCTGCCTGAAGCGCCGCGTTGTAGTCGCCCGACATGAACCGCGCCTGTAATTTGAGAATCCAGTAAAAGCAGACCATTGTGGCGATCGGCTCCTCGGTCAATTGCGCTTCAAAGGTCTCCTCGTCGAACAGGGCGTCGCTGAAACTGGAGAATGCCGAAGTTTGTCCTCGCAAATTGAGGATGAATCGCCGTCGGCTTACTATAACCGAGGCTTGGTCGCGGGCCTTGACCTTACGGACGAAGTCCAGGGCCTTCTGTGACTCGTACCACACCTCGTCGAGATGGACTCCTTGCATAAGAAGGTCCGTGACGAGATGGTTGCAGCTGTAGCAGGCAATAGACAGCTCGCCCGTCTGAATACCAGTGCGGAAAGCGAGGCGGATGAAGTCGATCGCCGTTCTGATCGGCTCTGTCCACAGGGCGGCCATCTCCATCCCCAAGTACGCTCTCACTCCCGTGAATCCGAATTTGTCGACAAGGCTGCAAGCGAGCTTTCCGAAACGGTAGCCATCATTGTAGCGATGGAAGACTGGGCCAATGATAGATGCTAGCTCGGCGTAGCCGTGCAGGGAAGCGTCGGTCGTCCCGTACTGCAGACTTGCGTTCGCCATGTGGCACACGAGCAGGTAAAGCAGGTTGCTGTCGGTGTTCACTGCCGGCGCACAGAGCACCGAGAGCACCCGCATGGCGGCCTGAATTTCCGGGTCTGTCATCAGCGGCAGGTCGATGAGACTCTCGATGGAGCGCTCACCCAAGTTCAGCCAAATCTTTTCGTATTCGACCTCCACCTGCTCGCGGGTCGGGTGGGCCGGCATCTCGATGCCGAACAGGCGCAGGCACTCGAGAGCGCTGTCGACGGCCTGCCGGTACTCCGCCCGCATAATATGGAGAAGGATCTTCAGGCGGTACGCGGCCGCCCTGTCGACTTTCGACGCGCCTCTATACAGCAGCTCTGAGATAAGCTTTTCGGCTTCGTCAAAATTTCCGTTCAGGTATTCGCATTCCGCGCGTTCCAGCCATAAGC
>JAFAHS010000072.1 GCA_019237115.1 Deltaproteobacteria bacterium | reverse complement strand
CTGATGTTGTCCGACGTCGCTGGTGACGATCGCGTCTTCCGGCAGCAGCGCGGCCGCGTGGCGAATAACCCCATAGGGGCGCAGCGGATCGTCGGCGCCCGCAACCATCAGCGGATAACGTTCGCGCAGCGCGCTCAGCGCTTCACCGACGTCGGCGGTGACACCGAGCGCGGGCTCTTTGATCTTTCCGAGCTCGCTTGGATCGATGTCGATATGGAGAATTTTCGCGCGCGGGCAGAACTCTGCAGCCTTGCCCGTCGCGCGATCGTCGAAACGTACGCCCAGGCCGATCAGCAGGTCGCATTCGTCCAGCAGCAGGTTCGTGAAACGAGCCGCATGCATCCCGACCATGCCGAGGAACAACGGATGGTCGTGCGGCAGGGCGCCGAGTGCGAGCAACGTGGCGGTGGTGGGAATCGAAGCTCGCTTGATGAGGCGCCGGAGCCTGGCGGATGCCTGCGCCGCGATTACGCCGGCACCGGCCAGCAGAAGCGGCCGCTTCGATGCATTGATAAGCTCGGCCGCGCGGCCGATTTCATCCGTGCTAAAGCGCGGCGGCGGATCGGGTCGTGCCGGGGCGGGCAGGTGACCGATTTCGACCGCTTCGGTCTGCACGTCCTTGGGCACATCCACGACCACCGGACCGGGTCGGCCCGAGGTCGCGATGCGCAACGCGTCCGGAATCACCTCGAGCAGGTCGCGTGCGGAACGTACCAGGAAGTTGTGCTTGGTGATCGGAACCGTCAGCCCATAGGTGTCGATCTCCTGGAATGCATCGGTGCCGATCATCGCGCGCGGCACCTGTCCGGTTATCGCGACGATCGGAATGGAGTCGAGCTTGGCATCGGCGATAGCGGTGAGCAGATTGGTGGCGCCGGGTCCCGAGGTACCCAGGCATACGGCGGGTCGCCCACTTGCCCGCGCCATCCCCTGCGCAATGAATCCGGCGCCCTGCTCGTGGCGTGTGAGTACGTGCCGGATCGAACTGGCGCCAAGCGCATCGTAGAGCGGCAGGTTCGCGCCGCCGGGGATACCGGCCACGGTGGTGATGCGGTTGAGTTCGAGCAGCCGGACGATCAGTTCGGCACCGGTCAGTTTCACGAGAGTCTCTCCTTTTCGGATCGGCTCCCCTGCTCGGCTGGTGAATGGGGCGCGGGAAAAGAAAACCCCCGCCGGCCATCACGCCAGCAGGGGTTCCAATCGTTATTTGCTTGTCCCCGCTAAGGCGCGATGGCCTCGGTAAGTACTACTACGACGGTGAGAATGAACCCCAGTGACTGGGTGGCACGCAAACCTCTGTCGCAGGCGGGAATCATCAGGCGCTCACAGTAGCGTCCCCCGGCAATTCTCGCAACCCGGGCGAAGGTCCCTGTCATAAACATTGGGTCTATCAGTCAGACTGCCAATCCCACTTCCGGAGGTGATTCACCCTGTCGCGCCAGTCCGCTTTCATGTTCTACCAGCGGACATCGCGCAGGGCACTCCTATCCTGGTGCCGCCAAATCTCAAAGCGAGTTCGATTACAGTGCGCTCCTTGGGAGAAATCCTTTCGGCTGCGACCGTTTTAAGCTTCACGGCAGCTGTACCGTAACCAGCACGATCGTCCTAAGGTCAGCGCCCGGGATCCCACTTGCAACCGTCGTCGGTCCTGTGAGCTCACCAGTAGCAGGCGTTATCTCGTATGCTAAAACGTTTCCAACGTCGTCAGTTACGTATACGAACCTATCCGTCGGATCGACTACAACCGACTCGGGCAAAGTTCCGGCCGGGAGCTGTGCTATTGGTTCAGGCGTAGCTCCTCCGATAGCGAAACTCTCGATCCAACCCGGCCCTTGGGGGGACGGCCCCCCGATCACGTAGGCAAAGTTGCTGTTCGGATCGACCGCGATAGCCCTGGGAAAAATTGGGTTCATCGTGGGTGTGGTTACGGGGCTGCTAAGCGCCCCCCCAGATCCGATCTCAAAGCTGGAGACACTACCCTCGTCGCACTGGAGAGTAGAAAGATTGATGACGCAATCCACGGTGAAAAGGTGCGCAGCATGGGGATCCACGGTGGCCCCAAAGATGCGATGCAATCCCGCATCGATGGGAGCTGCGATCTGGGAAAGTTCCCCCGTCGCGGGATTGGCAATCGTATAACCCGCGACGCTAAACGCGGCGGCAACGTAAACCAAACCAGGGTCCACCGCCACGACCACGGTTGGGGAAAATTGACCTGGTGGGTTGAACAACAACCCGGTTGAGGTGAGCGCGCCGGAATTGATGCTGAATGCCGCAATGCTGCCGTTGGCGAAACCGGGGCTAGTATTGAAATTCGCCACATAGGCCAAGCTCGCGCTCGGTACCAACGCGAGATGTTGGGGATTGGCGGTAGCTCCGGGGGTAGGGGTTGTAGGGATGGGAGGCGCAATTAAACTGAGCGAACCGATGTTGGGCCCGCTCTGCGCGATGTTGAAGGCGGCAGCGGTGCCGGACCCAGTCTGGATTGTGCAAAGGTTCAGACTTCGAGCCGCTCCATGGCCTACAACGCGTGTGGCCAGGCAACGAACTAAAACGCGAATCGTGCCTGCGCCAGAAGGCCGGGTGAAACCTCGTCCGCCCCGATTCACGCCGGTTTCAGGTTAAATGTTTATCGCTCGGACATCTTTTAATTGTTTTGGACACCCGGTCGAAGGTCCTTCTTGCTGCCAGCGCCTTCCGCAGAATTCTGGCGACGGTTTTTTCGAGGCACTTCGCGGGTTTCGGCCGCTTAGCTGTGAGTCCGAACCTTTGCTCGCCTGGCGCGCCGCCGCTACTCAACCGTGACGGACTTGGCCAGGTTGCGCGGCTGATCCACATCGGTGCCGCGCGCCACCGCAATGTGGTACGCGAGCAGCTGCAGCGGAATCGTCATCAGCACCGGCGTCAGCATCCGATTTGTTGCCGGAATTTCCAGCACATCCTGCGCGACTTTGCGCAGCTCGTCGGTGGCGCGATCGGTCACCGCGATGATCTTGCCGTTGCGTGATTCCACTTCGCGCAGGTTCGAGAGCGACTTCTCGAACAGCTCGTCGTTGGGAATCATCACCACCACCGGCATCTGTTCATCGATCAGGGCGATCGGGCCGTGCTTCATCTCGCCCGCGGAATAACCCTCGGCGTGAATGTAGGAAATCTCCTTGAGCTTGAGTGCGCCTTCCAGGGCGACCGGATAGTTGATGCCTCGCCCCAGATACAGAAAATCACTCGCCCCGGCGTATTTGCGTGCGATTTGTTCGATCTCTGGCTCGAGTTTGAAAATTTCTTCGATCTTTCCGGGTATCGCGAACGCGGGTGCGAGCAGCTCCCTGGCCTGCGTAGCGTTCAACCGCTTGAGCCGTGACGCGAGGTGAATCGCGAACAGGTAGTAGGATTCGAGTTGCGTAGTGAAACACTTGGTGGTGGTCACGCTGATCTCGGGACCGCAGCGCGTGTACATTCGTGCGTCAGCCTTGCGCGCGATCGAGGAATCCACGGTGTTGGTAAGTGCGATCAGGTGTGACCCGGTGCGCCGCCCTTCCTCCATCGCCGCCAGGGTGTCCGCGGTCTCGCCGGACTGGGACACGGCGATGATCACGGTGTGCTGGTCGATGGGCGGTCGCCGATAGCGAAACTCCGACGAGTAGTCGACTTCAACCGGAATACTGGTCAGATCCTCGATGATGAATTTTCCGATTTGCGCTGTGATCCACGAGGCTCCGGCTCCCAGCATCACGATGCGACTGATTGCCTCCCGTCCGGTTGCCGGCAGCAATTCATCCTCGAATTTCACCTCCGCCGAGCCCGAGGTGGCCCGTCCTGCCATGGTGTCGATCCAGGACTGCGGCTGCTCGGCGATTTCCTTGCGCAGATAGTGCGGAAAGCCGCCCTTGGTTGCTGCGACGCTGTCCCACTCGATTTTGCGCGCCACCCGCTCGACCGGGGTACCGTCGAACCTCATCACCTTCGCTCCGGCCGAAGTAACCTCGGCCAATTCGCCATCGTCGAGCACCATCGTCGTGCGCGTGTGTTCCAGGATTGCAGGAATATCCGAGGCGACGAAATTTTCACCATCGCCGAGCCCGATAACCAGCGGAGTGGCAGTTTTGGCTGCCACCAGTTTGTCGGGATCGGTTTCGGAGAGCACCACGATGGAAAACGAGCCGCGCAGGTCGCCCACCGCGCGACGCACCGCCTCGGTGAGTCCCACGCCCTGTTTGAGGCGCTCTTCGATCAGGTGCGAGATCAGCTCGGTATCGGTCTCCGACTTGAGTACGTGACCGCGGGAAAGGAGCTGGGCGCGCAAGTCGAGATAGTTCTCCACGATGCCATTGTGGATCACCGCGACGGGACCGGCCTTATGCGGATGCGCGTTTTCGTCCGAGGGCCGTCCATGGGTCGCCCAGCGGGTATGCCCGATGCCGATCCGCCCGCCGAGCGGTGCGCTGGCCAGCATTTCACACAGGTTGTCGAGCTTGCCCTTGGCCCGCCGAATCTCGAGCCTGCCGTTGCGATAAAGGGTCGCGACACCAGCAGAATCGTAACCGCGATATTCCAGGCGTCTGAGACCACTGATCAGAATCGGGCAGGCATCGCCTGCTCCGACATAGCCCATTATTCCGCACATGATTTTCTCTCTCCCTGCCTTCCCGGGCCGCTGGCGAGTCCGGCTTTTGTGCTTTCGGTACACATCGCCGTCTTGCCTTTGGCAATGAGGTGTTATTGGCCGCGCGCCCATCGCGCGGTCGCAGGACCGGGCTCTCGGACAAGCCAAACCGCCGGGTTCGACCTGCGGGAGATGAACGAACAAAGTAGAGAGAGTTTGAAAGCAGATCGGAACGTTCGTTCCGCCACTCGAAGCGATTTTTGTCGCGCGGTCGCCCGCTCGGTTTGTTCGCCTCTAACGATCGTGGAACCGGGAAGCCATCCGCCGAATGTCTCGATAAGCTTCCACCTCGTCAACTCACCAAGGTGAGTCCTGGCGCTACTCTCTAACCGCCGTTTGTCTTTCGCTCCCTACCTCCGAATAGCTGGGGCCACGGCCCTGGTTGCTTAATTAAATTATGAGTGCGGCGCCGACCCAGTTCAAGTCAAGAAATAACCAATCAGGACGGCGCCATCTCAAAAATCGCACCCTTTGCGCGATGAGAAGCCACTTTGTCCAATTCGATTCGATCCCGGCGTTTGCTATACGAAAAAAAAGCCGCGGTGCCCCAGGTGCGTGCTTTAGGCGTTCGGCGTAGAGGGCGGTAGACCCGGTCAACCTCTCAAATGTTGACCGGGCGCATATCGTAGTAGCGCGCGCCCGCCGCGAAGCCCTTTGGTGCGACTTCCTCGATTCGCGCGAGATCGCTCGAGGAAAGCTGGACACCGGCCGCAGTCGCATTCTCTTCCAGGTACTTGCGCCGCTTGGTTCCCGGAATCGGCGCCATGTCGGGACCTTGCGCCAGTACCCACGCCAGTGCCAGCTGGCTCGGCGTGATCTTTTTCTCGTCGGCGATTTGCTTGAGCCGATCGACTACCCGCAGGTTGCGCTCGAAGTTCTCGCGTTCGAAGCGCGGTGAAATTCGCGCGCGCATGTCGCCTTCACCGAATTCGTCAATCGAGCGAATCGTCGCGCTGAGCATTCCCCGCCCCAGCGGGCTGAAGGGTACAAACCCGATCCCCAATTCGCGCAGGGTCGGAATGACCTCGTCCTCGTAGTCGCGAGTCCACAACGAATACTCCGACTGCAGCGCGGTGATTGGATGGGTTTTGTGTGCGCGGCGGATGGTTGCCGCGGATGCTTCCGACAATCCCAGGTAGCGCACCTTGCCCTGCCGGACCAGGTCGCCCATCGCGCCCACCGTCTCCTCGATTGGCACCTTGGGGTCTACGCGATGCTGGTAGTAGAGATCGATATGGTCGATCCCGAGTCGCTTTAGTGACCCGTCGCACGCCGAATGGACGTACTCGGGGCGCCCGTTGACGCTGCGCTGGCCGCCCGGACCGAAGACATTGCCGAACTTGGTCGCGATTACGATTCGGTCCCGATACGGCTTGAGCACTCTGCCAACCAACTCTTCATTGCGATGGTTCCCGTACACGTCCGCGGTATCGAAGAAGTCGATGCCAAGTTCGATCGCACGATTGAGAGTCGCGACCGATTCGGCTTCATCGGGAACTCCGTAAGCCTGCGACATGCCCATGCACCCGAGTCCCATCGCCGACACGACCAGCCCCTGACTTCCGAGCTTGCGTTTTTCCATGCTGGTTAAACTACCGCCGCCGTGGCGAAGTGGAAACCCTCGGGTGAACCAACCATCATGGACGCGATGTCGAAAAAGGTGGTAGGGCTCGAACCATCCGTCGACGAGGTGCGTTATGTCGGTCGAAGCCGATCGCGAGGAAATTCTGCGGCTACACCGCTGCTGGTGGGAGTCGAACTTTACGTTCGACATTCCCAAGATGCGCTCGGTATTCGCCGGTGAGCGCTATCTCCAGTACAACCTGAACGGGCACCCGTACTGCGGCCTCGAGGAAAAAACCCGGCTCTGGCAAGCGTTGAAGGGCAACGTCGCAATTCCCGAGATTTCCGAGCCAATTCGCCTGCGCCTGGAGATTGGCGGCGATATGGCGTGGCTTGCCTGTGAGAATATCGTGCGCATCGAAGCGAAGGGCGGACAGGCAGTCGCGGGGCTTCCGGCCACGCCATTTCGCATTCGTTCCACGGAGATCTACCAGCGCGACGACGGCCTCGGGAATCGGGCCTGGAGGATGTGGCACTTCCATTGTTCCCCGACCGCGGCGGAAAACGAGCCGCGCCTTCCGTTCGGCGACACCTTCGCGACACGCGGCAAATGACCGGCACGCTGCAATTCGGCATCGGCTTTGAAAATGCGGATGTGCGCCGGCAGATCGAGTACGCCCGCCTGGCCGAGGAATTGGGCTTTGCCGCGTGTTGGGTGCCCGAGGACTACTTCTTTCGCGGCGCTTTCACCATCGCCTCGGCGCCGGCGTGCTCGACCAGCCGCATTCGGATCGGGCTTGGCGTGGTGAATCCTTTCACGCGCCATCCGGCGCTGATCGGGATGGAATTTGCGGCGCTCACGGAACTTGCGCCGGCGCGGACCATTCTCGGAATCGGCGCCGGCGTGAAGGTCTGGATCGATCAGATGGGGATTGGCTCTCCGACGCCGGGAGCTGCCATTGAGGAAGCCGTCGAGGTGATCCGCCGTCTGCTGCGCGGCGAGAAAGTCACCTTTGCCGGCAAGGTCTTTCAAACCGACCGGGTCGGGTTGTCATTCAAATCGCCGCAGGCCGAGGTTCCGATTTATCTTGGTGTGCTGGGTGCACGAAATCTCGCCAGGGCGGGGCGAATCGCGGACGGAGTGATGCTCTCCGCCCTGACCAGTCCTGCCTACGCACGGTTTGCCGCCGAGAAAATCCACGCGGCCGCGCAGGGCGCGGGCGGCCGCGGCCGGAAACTTGAGTTGGGCGCCTTCCTGCTTACCTCGATTTCAGAAGACGAACGCGCGGCGCGCGAGGCGATAAAGCCGCTGCTCGCGGTGATGATTTCGCTGATGGCGGGGCAGCCCCCGACCCCGCTGTTTACCGTAGCCGGGATGGATCCCGACGAGCTGCGCCGTTTTGCCGAGACCTACGCGCGCGGGGAGCTGCCCGTGCGCCTGGTCACCGATTCCATCATCGACACCTTCGCCATCGCCGGCGGTCCGGACCGCTGCGCCGCCGCACTCCAGAAGATCCTTGATGCCGGAGTAACGCATCCGGTGTTCTTCGAGACTCCCGGCATTCCGGCAGAAGAGACCATCCGCGCGGTCCACAAATATCTGATGCCACGTTTCCTGTAATTTTCGGTTTTCCTCACGCCACGCGGAGGCGTAAAAACGGGATTGCGTCAGCGTTCCTTTTTGGTCCAAACAATCACTCGAGGAGATTCGACTATGAAACTCTATTACTCGCCGGGCGCTTGTTCGTTGTCACCGCACATCGTGGTCAGCGAGACCGGAACCAATGTCGAGCTGGAGAAGGTAAATCTTGCCGAGCACAAGACCGCGTCCGGACAGGACTACATGACCATCAACCCCAAGGGCTACGTGCCCGCGCTGGGGCTTGATGACGGGAGCGTTCTCACCGAGGGACCGGCCATAGTCCAGTATCTGGCCGATCAGAAGCCGGGAAGCGGGCTGATTCCGCCGGCCGGGTCCATCGACCGCTACCGGGTCCAGGAATGGCTGAACTTCATCGGAACCGAGCTCCACAAAAACTTCGGCGCGCTGTTCAACAAGGCCACCCCGGACGCGGTTAAGGAGACGACCAAGGCGAACATCGCCAAGCGGCTCACGTATCTGAACGAAAAGCTTGCGGGAAAACAGTACCTGATGGGCTCCAATTTCACGGTCGCCGACGCGTACGCGTTCACGATTGTTAACTGGACCAATTTCGTGGGCATCGATCTCAAGCCGTACCCCAATCTCGCTGCCTACATGGCACGAGTCGCGGCCCGGCCAAAGGTGCTGGAAACTCTGAAGTCAGAAGGCCTGGTGAAGTAAGGCCGATCGGGTTGAGGTCTCCCGCAGCATCTGACGGGAGACCTCTTACCCGTAATTTCGCCGTCCCGGCGGACTTCCTGATCGAAGTCCATCGCGCTGGGTGGCCCGCGGAGAACAGAGAGGACGTTTCGCGACCACCCAATCGGTCAAGCGCGCGATACGGAGAACGACCTTGGTGCTTCGCGCGCGCGCCAAATCTCCGCCATTTGTACGAATGCGGCCTCGAGGTTCCTTACCACGCGCTCCGCATCGAACAGCGTAGCGTTCGCCCGCGATTCTGCGCGCTTCTGGCGAAGATCATCAAGCAGGCCGGGCTCGCTTGGTCGCGACAGTCGTGACGCGCGTGGGGCCGTCCTTGGCTGGCGCTGTCTTTTCCCCTCAATCAGCTCAATTTCGCAGGCATGGTCGGTTGGTGCGTGAAAGGTAACAACCCTCACTCGTTACGCGTTACAATACTTGACATCTATGCTCAATCTTAACTCTTGCTCTGTCGACGAGATATTAATGCAGCGCAAGTCTCTGCGGCGAAGCCTCTCTGCGGTGGAGGGCCTCCACGAAATTAGAATTGCGGTCCTCGGGGGCTCCACTACGAATGAGATCGTTAACATTCTCGAACTTATCCTTCTGTTTAACGGCTTCCGACCCACTTTCCATGAATCGGAGTATGGCCGCTTCTACGAAGAAGCCGTCATTGATCCCCAGTCTCTGATCAGCTTTAGGCCCGACATCGTCTACATCCATACCTCATGCCGCAACATCAAGGGCCCGCCGCCCTTCAGCTGCACCGAAGCCGACCTTCCGGGCTACGTCAACGCGGAACTGGCCTTTTACCGACAAATTTGGGACGCACTTGAAACCAACCTCGGCTGCCAGGTTATTCAAAACAACTTCGAGCTCCCCCCCTATGCCATGCTCGGCAACCTGGACGCTGTGTCTCCCGGAGGACTGAGCCGCTTCCTCACGCAGCTCAATATCGCCTTTGCTCAGGAGATCGCGAGCCGTCCTCGCGTTTTGCTTCAGGACGTGCACGGCATTTCGGCCCGCTTCGGACTCAAGCAGTGGTTCGACTGGGATCGCTACTTCAGCTACAAACTCCTACTTACGCCCGAGGCAAATCTCGAGCTCGCCCGCTCTCTCGGCGCCTTGGTTAAGGCGCTCTATGGCAAGAGCCGCAAGGCCCTCATCCTCGACCTCGATAACACTCTGTGGGGCGGGGTTATTGGCGACGATGGCATCGAGCAGATCGATATTGGTCGCGAAACCGCGGTCGGTGAAGCATACACCGCATTCCAGGAGTACTGCCTCTCGCTCCGTAACCGAGGCGTACTGCTGGCTGTCTGTTCGAAGAACAACGACGACATAGCCCGCTCCGGGTTCGGCCATCCGAGCTCGAGCCTAAGCGTCGAAGACATCTCGTGCTTCAAGGCCAACTGGAACCCAAAACACGACAACGTCCTGGCTATCGCCAAAGAACTCAACCTCGGCCTGGACGGCTTCGTGTTCGTCGACGACAACCCCGCCGAGCGTGACATAGTCGCCTCCCAACTTCCGGCGGTCGCCGTCCCCGAGGTCGGAGACCAAGTCACCCGCTATCCCGCCATCATCGATGAGGGCCGATACTTCGAGCCCGTTGCACTCTCCAGGGAGGACCTCCAACGAGCTGCGCTCTACGCCGGCAACGCTCGACGCGCCACTCTCCAAACCGCCTTCGCCAACTACGGCGAGTATCTCGATTCGCTTGAGATGACAGCCGACATCGACTGTTTCAAACCTATCTACCTGGAACGCATCGCACAGCTCACGAACAAAACCAATCAGTTCAACCTGACCACGCGCCGGTACACACTCGGCGAGTTGCAGTCCCTCTCCAACGCTCCCGACTATCTCGGACTCTACGGTCGACTTATGGATCGCTTCGGAGACAACGGTCTCATTTCAGTCGTTCTGGGTCGCCGCCAGCACGAAACGCTCCACATGGATCTTTGGCTCATGAGTTGCCGCGTCCTCAAGCGCGATATGGAGTTGGCGATGCTCGACGTCCTTGTTGATCGCGCCATCGCCGGCGGTATCAACACGATCTATGGATACTTTCTGCCGACCAAAAAGAACGCAATGGTCGCAGATTTCTATCCTGGTCTGGGTTTCCTACCTTCGCCGTCCCAATCCAATCTGCCCGAGGGTTCCACCGTGTGGAAGCTCTATTTGCCCAACTACGTAAAGCGAAATAAACACATTAGAATAAAGGAGTATACGCATGGCTGATATGACCGAAAGTGCCGTCTTTGCAACGCTCCTGCCCATCTTCCGAGAGATCCTCGACGAGCCGGACATCGAACTCAGCCGCAATTCGAACGCGCTCAACCTTCCTAATTATGACTCACTTGCTCACCTCGAGATTATCGAACTGGTGCAGCGTCGCTCGAAGGTCAAGTTCAGCCTCACTGATCTGGAGAAGCTCAAGAACGTGGGTGACCTTGTTGACCTTATCCTTAGCAAGTCGGCGAAGTAGATTGGCCGCGCCGCCCGCTCTACTCTAGCTATCGACCATGCTTCGCGTACCGGCTTCGCTCACCTGAAATTTCTCGGCGGGACACGGCCCTTGGTCATTCAGTGCTCCGGCGCAGCCCCAAAGGGAAGCTGAAAACTGGATGGGCCGAAAGCTGCTGAACCAAGTCCCTACATGCGGCTGGCCTGAGGTGTTTACTTGAGGTCCGTCGCCAGGGGGAGGCAGGAATTGTTATTCATGTCCGCGGCTTTTCGACGCTATCAGCGAAAAAGTGAGCAATGCGCCTAGCCTGCAGTTCAGGTTCGAGCGCCGGGTCGTATCCCGATATGCCGCGAATATTTAACAGATCTATCCAGGGCAGCTCCCGAGTCTGCTGCTCGCGAAGAGCTACCAAGGTCTCCACACTGCCAATTACTCTCGCCGGCACGCCACATACGATCTTACCTTCGGGAACGTCCCTCGTGACCAACGTCCCGGCAGCAACAATTGCGTTGGGTCCGATCGTGACGTTCGGCATGATAATCGCGTTGTGACCGATAAAGACATTGTCTTTCAGTCGCACGGGCCCCACGCTGTCCAAGATCTTCCCATATGCTCGGTTCAACATTGCGATCGATCCATCGTGACCAAACACTGTGCATGTCGCCATCTGCACGTTATTACCTATCTCGACATAGGTGGGATCAGTAAACGTCGTTGACGGCATGATGTAACAAGACTCGCCCTGTGCGTGAAATGTGCGTCGCGCTCGCAGGTAAGACGCATATTCATCGCCAGCGGGATTACACAATCGGATATACAAGCTATGCAATCTCCCGGTCCTAAAGGCTATCCTGCGAATGACTGCTCTGATCATTCTTGCTTCCCGTTTCTTTTGAAATCAGCGGCACATGTTTGACACTTGAAACTGGCTGATGGATACCAGACCATTAGGCGGCTTTCGACGGAACGTCAATCTTCCCATTCCCCCAACTGGAGCACTGCCTGAACGCTCGGCGGCGAGCAGAATCATCCTGGTGCGATAGCCACCAGGTGTCGAAGCGGGACGCGAGTCGGGCGCTCAAGAGCAGCGAGCGAGAAGAGTTCGTCGAGTTGCGGCGAAAGAACCAACGCCTGCGGACGGAACCAACAGCAGCATGAGCCGCAAGGGAAACTGCTGGGACAACGCAGTGGCGGAAAGCTTCTTTGCCACCCTCAAGCTCAAACTGGTTTAACAAAGTCAGTGGCAGAGTCGAGCTCAGGCCCGCAGTGAGGCCTTCGCATACCTCGAGCGCTCTTACCATCGCCAGATGGCACTCGGTGTTCGGTTACTTGTGTCCTGCCGAATTCAAACGATTCTATCGTGAACCAATGCCGACTAACCCGAGTGTCCACGCAATCGGGCCAACCTCAGAGCGTGGGCTTGTCGATGTAACTTTAGCCGGAGGAGCGGTGCTGGTCCGATCCCTTTACCGGGGTCGGATCGTTGTGGCGTTCGCGCCACTTCTGCATCCAGCCCGGCTTTTCGCGCTGCGGATGGTGCGACATCACCAGCGCGCCGTCGCTGGCTTCGCGCACTATGGTGGTCCCCGAGGCCACGTACACATCGCTGCCGACCGTTATCGGCGCAATCAACTGGGTGTCGCATCCGATCATGCAGCGATCGCCGATGCGGGTTTCATGTTTGTCGTAGCCGTCGTAGTTGACGGTAATCACTCCGCATCCGATGTTGGTCTCGCGCCCGATGACCGCATCGCCGAGGTAGCTCAGATGGCTCGCCTTGGTGCCGCGCCCGATGCGCGCCTTCTTGGTTTCCACGAAATTGCCGATTCGGTTGTGGCCTTCGAGGTCGGTCCCCTCGCGCAGATTGGCGAATGGGCCGATCTCGGAATCCTCACCGATTCGACATTGCTCCGCGCGCACTCCGATCTTCAGATGACAGCGCGGTCCTATCTCGACATCCTTAAGCCACGCGGTGCCGTCGATTTGCACGCCTTCGCCAATCCGACAACGCCCTAAAATCTGCACGTTGGGTCCGATCACCACGTCCGCTGCTACCCGGGCCTCCTCGGAAATGTAGGCAGTCGCCGGGTCGATCAGGGTCACGCCTGCGGCCATCAGCTTGCGATTGGTTTGCTCGCGAATTTGCGCTTCCATGTTTGCCAACTCCTCGCGCGAATTGACTCCGGCGAACTCAAGCGGGTCATCTGCCGCCCAGGCATTGACTTCGAGTCCGCGCGCTCGCGCAATGGTTACGATATCGGTCAGGTAATATTCGCCCTGTGCGTTGTTGGTGGTGAGTTCGCCCAGCGCGGCCCGCAGGAATCTGACTTCGGCGCAGTAGAAACCGGTGTTGATCTCATCGATCGCGCGTTGTGCCGCCGACGCATCGCGCGCCTCCACCACCGCCTGCACCTTTCCCGCCGGGTCGCGCACCACGCGGCCGTAGGCGGATGGATCCGCCAGGCGCACGCTCACGAAAGACAGCGCGGCTCCACACTGACGATGCGCGCTGCAGAACGCGTTGAGCGTTTCGCTGGTCACCATGGGCACGTCGCCGTAGGCGATCAGCACGTCGCCTTTGAAATGCTCCGGAATTGCCGCCAGCCCGTGGCGCGCCGAGTCGCCGGTACCTTGCAGGCGCGGTTGCAGTGCAAACACCAACGCTGCGTCGGAATTGGTACGGGCTGCCGCCTCCACCTCCGCGGCCTGGTGTCCAACCACGACCACGATGGGCCACGCCTTAAGCGCGCTCACCGCGCTTAAGCTCCGCGCGATCATAGGCCGCCCGCCCAGCGGGTGCAGCACCTTGGCGTGCTTCGAGCGCATCCGGGTACCGAGTCCGGCGGCAAGCACCAGCGCGGCGAGATTCCGGTTCTCCATCTGCCTCAGTCGTACTCGCTGAAGTTTGAGATTTTCCAGGTGTCGGCCTGTTTGCGCGCCGTGATCATCCAGTTTTTCTCGAACGAGCCGCCGTCGGGAACATCTATGGTGGCGCGGAACAGGTATTCGATATGGTCCGGGCTCTCACGTTTTGCGGTGAGCTTGTAGTGAACGATCGGCTTGCGCGTGGTTTCGTCGATGTGCTGTCCCTCGGTAAGTCGCATCTCTTCGTGCAACTTGTCGAGTGCAAGACCGGTACACAGCGGCTCGGCCGCCTTCAGATCGATTGCCATGTAATGAGCCGCGATAAAACGGTCGACCACGCCGCGCGGACTGTTCGGCGCCGGGCAGGCGGTTGCGGTGACGGTCGCGAGTGCGGCGAACACGATGATTGGCGCCGCGCGCCACCGGATGGACTTCGGTTTCATGGTCTTTTCTTGAACAGGTCCTCTAGTTTGCCGACAGCCGCGGACTTGGCCGCCGGTCCCGCGGTCGCGGCCCGTCGCGAGGAGGGCGTGAAATGCTCGCAGAAGTTCGCGCGCTCCTTGTCGACCACCCGCTCCGCCTGGGTCTCGCGGCATTGGTTGTGATAAGTCCGGTCATAGAACTCGCAATTGCGGCAGGCGTGCAGCGCACGATCGCATCCGGGACAGGTGTCGCGAAACCCGACGCGCTCGCGCGTATCGATATCGCGGCCGCAGAAAAAGCAGTTCATTTCTCGTCGAGTCCGGGTCGCATCGCGCGCCGCGGCGCGACCGCCAGCACCGAAACCCACCTGGGAGATCCTGGCTTTTTCGCGTTGGACACCCTTGGTAGCATAGCGTCAAGAGGTGGAGCGAGCGAGGCGGATGGTCGCGGAGATAGAGGCATTTGCAGCGGCGTTGGCAAAGGTATCGCGCGCCTCACGGCATACCGTGGACAGCTACCGTCGCGACCTGGGATTTTTCCGCAAATTCCTCCTCGACCGGGCGGCCGCGCGCGGACGTCCGCGCGAGAAGATCGATTGCAACGAAATCGACGCGGACGATATTCGCGCGTGGCTCGACCATATGATGAAAGGTGGCGCTCAACGTGGCACCGTGCAGAGGCGGCTTGCGGCGGTGAAAGCGTTTTTCCGCTACCGCGAGGCCAGCACCGGGGTGGCCAATCCCGCCCGGCCACTGCGTTCGCCCAAGCTCCAGCGCAAGCTGCCGTCGATCATGGACGGTAGCGACATCCG
>JAFAHS010000272.1 GCA_019237115.1 Deltaproteobacteria bacterium | reverse complement strand
TGACGGAGTAGCGCCAATAGCCTGAATGGCCCAGAGAGAGCCGGTATGGACGATGGCTCCGCCGCGTCCTTGCGCCTTCATGGCTTTCGCTGCGGCCTGCGCGGTGAAAAACTTGCCTTTAAGGATGGTATCAAGAAACCAATCGTAGTCGGTTTCCCCTAGCTCGAGGAAAGGCTTCGGTCTGAAGACCCCGGCGTTATTGACCAGAACGTCGATCGCTCCGAAACGTTTGACGGTTGCCTCGACCAGTTCCCGGCCAACTGCGGGCCGAGCAATATCACCAGGATAAATGCCGACATTTGCGCCGCTCGCGTCAATTTCGGCGGCAGCCGTCTTCAACTTGGTTTCGTCGCGCCCATTGATAAACACCTTACCGCCTTCGGCGACAAAGCGTTTAGCGACTTCCTTGCCGATGCCTGAGCCGCCACCTACTTTATTCTTGAATCTCATAGTTGGGTTTGTTCTACTCTTGCGTATCGATATATCTATCGGTAGGTAGGAATTCTATCTATCGATAGATAGGCAGATGAACTCGATTTAGATTGAGCGCAAGCGATTTCTTCCAAAGAACACGATGAGATCTGCAACCACAGAGATTCCAGAGAAGGCGTCCGAAATCATGAACGCGGCCGAGAGGCGAATTCGAACTTCGGGCTACAACGGTTTTAGTTTTCGGAAAATCGCCACCGATGTCGGGGTGAAGAGTTCCAGCGTGCACCATCATTTCCCGACCAAGCCCGCATTGGCGGTGGCTGTCGCCCGGCGTTACGCGGATCGATTCGAGGCCGCCCTAGTCAACGCGAAGAGTGCGGAGGATTGGCGAGCGGTATTTCGCAAGGCGCTCGTCGAGGACGGGCAAATGTGCCTTTGTGGAGTGCTAGGAGCGGAAAGCGGCGATCTACCGGCACAGGTTTCGGCGGAAGCACGACGCTTCTTTAGACGAAATCTCAAAGCGTTGGGCCGACTCTACGGTCCGCCATCGGCGGCTTCCCGTCAAAGTGCACTCCGGGTTATGGCGATATTGGAAGGCGCTATGATGCTCGCCCGAACGCTGGATGACCCCAGCGTTTTTGAGGATGCTACTCGAAACCTGCCTTAAGCAAAGGCGACCAGCGACGCAGACAAATTATTTGCTGTCCTGGATAGCTCAGGCCTTCGGCTTTCCATTGGCATGAAGCGCCAGGATATCGCTCACGGCACGGTTGACAGGCGTTGGCACGCCTGCCGCCTGCCCGAGCTCGACGACTCCTCCGCTGAGCCAATCAACTTCCAATCGATTGCCGCGCTCCAGATCATGGTACATCGAGGAAACCATTTCCGCTGGAAGTCCGTCGCAGTAGACGAGCCGATCCTCGGCATATTCCGCACTGAGCGCCACTCCGTGTGCCCGACCGACAGCAACGACTTCTCGCATGATATCCAACAGGAACCTGCGTGTCCGGGGATTTGTACGAATGGGGCCTATGGGTAAGCGGATGGTCGTGGTAGTCGCAGACAGGCCGACCAGAAAAACGAACTTCTCCCAGATCGCTTTGCGGATGTCCAGACTCAATTCGGTGTCAATTCCTCCCCGTCGACAGGCCTCCAGGAAAGCCTCGGCCCGTGCCGACCGCCGGCCGTCGTATTCGCCGAACACGAGTTTCTGCAGGGTGCCGGTGTGGCTGATGACTCCGGGGCGAACGATCGTCGACGCGATGTAGCAGACACCCCCAAGGACCGTCTCACTGCCGAGGATGTGCCGCAGCACATCGTCTTTCTGCACGCCATTCTGCAGCGACAGAACTGCTGTTGTCGGTCCGACGATCGCCGAGACCGCGTGGGCCGCCGCCTCCGTGTCCCAGAGTTTGACGCCAATCAGCGCCACATCGACAGATCCCAGCGTAGACGGATCGTCGGTAGCCTGCACCTTTGGGAGGCTCACGTGGCCAAGCTTGCTCTGGACAGTCAACCCACGCTCGCGGAGTGCTGCGAGATGAGCGCCGCGTGCTACGAAGACCACGTCGGATCCACCTTGGGCGAGTCGCGCCCCGAAGTAGCCGCCAATACCGCCTGTCCCCATGACCGCAATTCTCATAGGACCTCCTTATCACGTCGCGTGCCAAGCCGTCGTCATTAATGCCTTGTCCTGTTCGTCAGCTGGTTATGCATGGAATAAACGCCAGCGCACGAGCGCGTTCCTCGCAAGTCGAGAAGAGAACGGTGAAGATCGGTGTTGGTCTGCTGCCCTACGTCTGGATCGTTGGCGAGATACCGAAGGGCATTGAGGAAGCGCTTCTGTTTAGCGGCGGTGCCGACTTCGGTGAAATTCACTTCGTCGAACGCGAGGATGCGGATCTCGATTTTCGACAACGCGTCCAAGACGAGCACGAGCTTTTCTTGCGGTGGGGCGCTGGGGCGGAATTTCTTGCACAGCTTCAGCAAGATCGCACTGTACAACCGCGATTCTTCGGGAATGCTAGGGCTTTGCACATAGAAGACTGGCGCCGCGATCGGCCCGCTGCTGGTCTTGTTGGCCTGATGCAGCGATAAGAAATGTTTCATGAGCCGCGTCTTGCCATTGTTGGTCTGCGCCGAGATCGCCAGGTTCGGCATGCGGTCGCACTTGGGATGCTGCAATAAATCTTCGAGTTGTTGCAGGATCTTGTTGGCTTGCG
>JAFAHS010000099.1 GCA_019237115.1 Deltaproteobacteria bacterium | reverse complement strand
CCGCTTCAGGCGGGCCGACAGGTCTTGAAGGTTCTCCTCCAGAGCCTCCCGGTAGTGCTGCCACATCTGGCCATCGACCCCTGCCGCAGCATCTCGCTTCAGCGCGAGAAAGCCCGCACGCAGTCGTTCGATGTCGTACACATGGTGCAAGAGCGCGGTGAACCGCTGTTTCTTATCCTCTTTAGCTACCTGACGTACCCGCTCAAGCGCACTTGGCGCACCTTCCCGGCCCTGTGTCCGGAGTGCGTTTTGCTCTCGCAGGTTTCCCTTGGTCCGACCCCTTCCCTCCACCGTCTCCGCAGCCGTTCTCTCGGCCTTGTTCGACGGCTTCCCCGGTACTTCGGGTCGGTCCGACTTCCCACTGGCGTTCATTGTCGGCTCCGGTCTTACAACCGCCCGCCACGCTGTGCTGATCTTTCAACCGCACAGGCCAATGGGATCTCCCGGTTCCCGGGCGAGGTGCTTGCGTACATGCCTGGGGTCTCTGACCGCGCAGGGTCCTGCGACCTCTCGCCTTCGCGAGGTTGCAGGTCTCGCCTTCCGCCATCCTCCACGGCGTCGGCACCCCGAAGTAACCCACCTCGCGGTGGGGCATGTATTTCGCGGCTCAATACCCAGCCTGTACGTACCCCTGTCAACGCTTCGCCTGCGTCCTTACGGGCGCCGACGCATGACTCGGGGCCAGCGTGGTTGGCTAAACCTTCACTGTATGGAACTTCCATCCACAACACCTCGCCGGTTTAACCGGCGCACGGAGATCGTAAATGACCAAGTGGAAATTCAACGTGATAGGCGCCGCTCTCGTTCTGAGTGGAACCTTTACTACATGGGCGGCTGCTCACAATCCTTCGAACGTCGGGAGCCTGGACGATGGACAGATCAATGCGGAGGTAAGAGAGGCGATTACTCAGCATCGAGACCTCGGGGCGCCGAACCAGATCTACGTCCAGACCCGCGACCACGTGGTGTTTCTATCAGGCTGGGTCTACAACAGTCTGAGCGCGGACAATGCGATTGAGATCGCCGGCAAGGTTCCGGGCGTGACTCGAGTCGTGAGCACGATCGCGGTTGACAAATAGGAGCCGTGAGGATCGGACTGCAACGGACGTGCGTGAACTCAAGCGGAAAGCAGCGCGTTCTTGCCCGCTACGCTTCATCAAAAAGTGAGTTTTAAGCGTCGGGAGCGTAGCGGGCAATTTTAGGGGGTAATTTTTCGTCAACGCCCGACAAGGTATTGAATTCTTTGCCGCGCCAGGGAGAAGGCGACCTCGAAGGAAGTGATCGGCAGGCTGGTGGTGAAGCCCGACAATACCGCGGTTATTTCCTTCGCCGCAATCGATTTCGTGAGCGACTACGCCGATCTTGGTGTTGGACAGGGCGGTTACAACGAAGACCACGAATTTTACGGCTACAGGATGCCTATTTAGCCGGGCGCATTCAGTCGACGCAGCCGTCGTTGATCCTCACGTCGACGATCTTGCCGACGAGACCGAACGAATGGGTCATCACGTCAGCCAAAAAGTGTTGATCCGAGAGAAGCGACAGGGAGCCGGCCAGTCTGAACTTGCCGACCGACTGGGAGCTTCCGCGCCGGTTCATATACGTGAGGCGCTGCTTGTGGCTTCCATCGCGCCGCATGATCCACCAGTCAGCGCCCTGCAACGACCAGGGGAAAATGTCCGCTTTCGCACCGCTCATATAGACGATGTGAGTGCCGTCAGGCGTAAAGCTCGGGGATTGAGACCAGCTCTCCGTGGTGAGCTCGCTCAGCTCCCCGGAATCGATATCCATCGTGTAAATGCGCGATGCGAAGAGATCGCCCGACCGAAACGTGCTCCAGAACGCGATGGTACGATTGTCACCCGCAATTGACTCAACTTCTCCGCCTTGCTCGATGCCCCCGGGCACGAACGTGCGGGTGCCGCTCAAGTGCGGTTCGCCCACATCCGAAAAATCAGCCACGTGAAACTGATAGCTTCCCGCGAGCAGACTGCGGCTGAAAAGCCGCGGCGCGTGGGTCCGTTCGGTCCAGATGAACTTGGTACCGTCCGGCGAGAAGGCCGCGTGCGTGATCGCGTGATCGCGATTACTCGGCACATTGACCAGCTTCCATGCGCGTCGCCCATCGGCCGTCACGATCCAGTAGTCGCTGTAGCCGCCGTAACCCGGAATGGCATCGACGGATGATCCGGGATGAGCGGCTCTTTCGACCGTCACGGCGAGGTAACGGCCGCTCGGATGCCAGGCGGCTGGAAACTCGTGCCGGTGCTGAGGCCAACCGCCATATTCGATCGGCCTCTCATGCGCTCCCGCTGCGTCACTCATGAATATCGCATAGTGTCCATCGCTCTGCGGCTTGCCGTAGGCGAGACTTTGGGAGGCGGCATTCCACTTCGCTCCGATCGCATGCTCGATCGGGAAGTCGACGACTGTGGTGGGCGGATCGCATACGGGTGCCGCAAGCGAAACGTCCGGTGCAACCCATACTGCGGCAAGCACCGCGAGGCATGCTCTTGCATCGGAGAAGGCACTCACGAGTGTGGCGCAGGAGCGGAAGCGTTCGGAGTCTGACCCCTGATTAGAACGCCGGGTCAAGGGGTGTACCGCGACTTAAGAAAGGGCTTCAATACCCTTTCGCTCGATAACGTTGAGGAGCTTCAACGGGGGTCCACTAAGTCGCTTCTCGCCGATCTCCCCCTTCTGAACAGTGCAAACGCTCGGATTCAGCATGGCGGCAAATACCACCTGGCTTACGCGCGTACGGGTCCGTAAGGCACGAATCTGCTTGGCGGAGAGTTCGCGCACAGGCGGTAGCGCCAAAGTGTCAAACTCCCGCATGGTCTGCTTGTCGAGCGCACCAATGCGCTCGAGACCGCGAGCGGTTTCGTGCATCTCATCGAGTAGACGACGTTTTCTCATGACAAATCTCCAGAATCTCTCCATCAGCGACGGCCTCCAACAGGGGCACGGTTGGGAGCGCGCCAACTCAGCACGTCGAGAGAGCTATTTCCGCCGCCTCCAATATCCAGGTTGTCGCCGGTCGTGGGCTACCGCGGTGATCTGCACCTTGGAGGTCTTTATGCGGTAGATCAGCGCGAAGGGAAACCGTCTCAAGCCAAGTCGCCGATGTTCCGAATCGAGTCTCGGTCCCAAAGACTGATGCTCTCCCAGCCGCGAGCAGGCGTGCTCGACTTCGGCAAGAAATTGCTCCCCGAGACCCGGCACACGGTCGTCGTAATAGATCGCCGCTGCCCGGAGTTCGGCGTCCCCGGCGCGGTGAATTCAACCTTCACCCGCGCTTCAGCTGATCGCGTACCTTGGCGAAGACCTCGTCCGCAGGAATCGTGTCGACAGCACCCGTATCCAGTTCGCGGCTGCGCCTTTGCGCTTCCTCAAGCCACGCCAGCTCCACATTCGGATCGGGCGGGCCGTCGAGCTCCTCAAGCAACGCACGCAGTAGCTGCTCCTGGTCATCGCGCTCTAGGCCACGAATCTCTTTCTCGATCTCGGAAACCGCGCGTGCCTTGTGATCGACCTCAGCCGGAAGTGCGAATTATATATCCGCGGCGTCGGACCCTGGGACCCTGGGCGTCGCGCTAGGACGATAGAAACGCACCACAGCGAACTGTGCCGGACGTATTGTTCTTACCCGCTACGCGCTAGCAAACAGGCGCGTTTAAGCAGCCCTTCTTCAGCGGGTAATCTGGCGGGTAAATCGCAGGCGCGATTTCGTAACGTTCTGAATCTCTTCAAGAAATCTACGAGGTTCGAGTCTCTCCCGGGCACCAACTCAATTTCACTTTCTAGATCAACCACTTAACTGGCTTATTTTTTCGAACGCGGCGACTCCGGCTCGCGATGCGCACGATATGGGAGTCGCACGGCGCGTGCACAAGTCCTTGCGCCATCGATTAAATCCAAAATCGCTCTGTTCAAGTACTCTCCCGCCGGCCGTGTCGAGTGTGGGTAAACTTTTTCGCACGGCTTCTAGCCTGAATTGGCCGCGTACTCTGCACGAATCACCGGCTCGTAATCTGGGCGCCTTTGCGAGTTTCGCAGGTGGCCCGCATGTTACTCACCTTTGAGATCGTTCGCGCAGCCAAACCGCACGAGCGCCGCTGTGTCCTCTCGGACGGACAGGGAATGAGTCTGCATGTAACACCCTGGGGCTCGAAGTGGTGGCGCTTTCGTTATCGCTTTCGCGGAAGGGAAAAAATGATATCCCTTGGTGTCTATCCGCGCGTCAATCTCGCCACCGCCCG
>JAFAHS010000577.1 GCA_019237115.1 Deltaproteobacteria bacterium | reverse complement strand
CTGAGGAAACTAACAACGTGCCCATCACCGTATTGAAAAGTCGAAAAACAGACGACAAATGGGAACCCTGGTGAGCCACCAGGAAGCTGACCAGGACCGTGATCGCGATCAAGAGGTTGATCTCTGGCTTGGTGAGCGCCCACATATCTGCAACGAAGCGCACCGCCGCTAGACCGCCAATTGGAGCGGGCCGCGCGGCTTGAGGGATTTGAAGGGTCGAGTCCGTTGCCACTCTATACTGTCTCCCCGGCTGGGTGCAGTACATTTCCAGCGTCGTCTGTGAGGCGATCAGGAAAATTCTTTGCTCCCCTCCCGCACTTTCCGATTAAGCGGGAAGCAGGATTGGAGAACAATTGGACAAAAGTATCGGGCGATACTTTGGTATCTCCGTTAAATCTCGCGTTCTACGATATTTGACAAAAAAATTACACTTAACGGACATCTGAGCCAGGTACCAAGCTGACGATTGGCAATAGAATTACGCACCGTAAGGTCGAAGGTAGGGCACCGCACGCACATCCTCATCCTCTGTGATCGACTGAATCCACGGTTGCCAAATTGACGCCTTGCCGAGACCTGGAACTGTCTTCGCACCATCCATCGCAAGTGGTGGCTGGTTATGAAAGCTCCATGAAATCCGAACCGCTCAGGGGCACAGGGTCGCCGGCCCGTCGGGCGCCGGTTTCCTGCTCTCGAGCTTCTCCAGGACCGGCAGAAACAGCTGCGACCGCTCTCAGTTCAAAGGACTCAGTTCAAAGGAGGTGTTATGAAATACAAGAACGCTGCGAGTTTGATGCTCGCCTTCCTTCTCATACCGGCAACGAATGCCACAGCAGGGTCGTGGTCGAAACAGGCCACTCTCGCCAGCAGCGCCTATCAGGGCACGATCGGGCTGGACGCTTCCGGCAACATGACCAGCCTGTGGTACCAATACAATGCGCCGAACGGCACGTCGATTGACGAAATCTGGGCGAGCAGCGCCGCATTCGGCCAGCCCTGGGCCCCGCCCGTAGACCTCTCCGGAAACATTGGTACGGCGTCGGCCAACCCTGCGGTGCGGGTCAGCGCCCCGGGTAACGCCACCGCAGTCTACACCACTCCGAACCTGGGCACGGTTTACAACGATAAGCCGGCGGGCGGGAGTTGGGGCGCGACCCACGCGACCAACGGCGCGAACGGGTTTTATGTCAGCAATGACAATGGAGTTGAAGGGATGGCCTGGGGCACGGGCGGAGCTCGACCCACGTCATCGACCATCGTCGCCCAGGTGCGCCCCGTGGGAAGTTCATGGAGCACGCCGGTGACACTCGCCGCCGCGCCCCACTTGAGCCTGGACGGCGCCACGGTAGCTCCGGACGGCACGATGGCGGTGGCGTGGGAGAGCTTTGATTCGACGTGCGGATCCCGAACCTGCAAGACATCCAATTGGGTCATGCATGTCTCGACTCTGGCCCCCGGCTCCCAGACCTGGGTCGACTCAGGTGGGCTTCTAGGACCCGACACGACCCAACACTTCGGCCAGCTTGCCGGCGATGGTGTGGGAGACCTGGGAGTAGTCGCGCTCCAGGCGGGCAATGTCGTATCCAAGGTCAGGCATGGCTCGGCCTGGAGCTCGACCGTCGTCGTGGTGTCGGATTCGGGCTTCCAGTTCTCGGCTGGAACAACCTCAAACCGCATCTATTACAGCGACTCGGCCGGACACGCGACGCTGGTGGGTTGGGGAGACATCCACCTCGAGACCCTTGCGGCAATCGACGGCAATCTGACGAACAACACCTGGGGCTCGCCCGTCACAATCTCCGGCGCGGATCAGTCTCCGGGCTACTTTGACTTTGCCATGAGTTCGTCGGGAGCCGCTATCGTGTTTTATCCCCTGCTGGATTTCGACGGCGCCGGAAATACGGAGTGGCGCGCGGTGACGCGGCCGGGAGCGGGCAAGCCCTGGAACACGCCCGCAACCGCTGGAATCTCCTTTGAAGGCGGGGGAACCCCGGACAGTGTCGCCGTCAACAGTGCGGGCCAGGCGGCGGTGGTTTTTCACGGATACAGTTCGGATTATTTGACGAATATCCTGTACACCAATACATACCAGCCATGAGCCTTTCGAGCGCGTCCGGCGGTGTTTCGGCGACAACGTCATTGAGCGCCGCCCGGACACGCTCAGTCTCGCGAAGGCAATTTAGTGGAATCGAAGAGACCAGGCACTTGTCGAACAGTCCCGGCAACGTGCCTTGAATGCGAGGGGGAGGGAATCCTCGGCTTCTGCCGACAGCCGCTGGGCTTCCTCGTGCTTTCCGGCGCGGTCGAGCAATTTCGAATAGGCGATTTCGCCGATCAAGTACTTCACGTCATGTATTCCGACTGAGTTCTTCAAAATCGAGAGCCCCTTGCCCATGGCATCAAAGGCGTCGTTCAAATCGCCACTCTCGCCTTGAGCTTTTCCGAGAAGCAGGTAAGACCAGCCAACCACTGGATGATTATCCCCGTAGCTCCTTTGGCAAGCGGCAAGAGCTTGTGTATAGTCATCCACCGCCTCGTGGTAATGCTTGCTCGCGTTGGCCAGCCAACCTTTTGTAACATAGAGTTCGGCCAGTAACTCCGTCTGGGACTGACCAGTCTGTTGTTGTTCGCTCAGGGCCAGATTCAAGTAACGCTTTGCCTCTTTGAATCGCCGCTTTTCAATTTCGAGTCCTGCCAGGTGTATGTAGAGATCAGTCAGGCGTTCGTGCTCCATGAGCCGCTTATCAATTTTCAAAGCCTGCAAAAAGAGGTTCTCGGCCGAACTTATGTTTCCAGCATCGGTTTCCAGGCTCGCAAAATAGTCGAGGGTTGTGGCGCGGTCGGGATCGAGTGCCGCACTGTTGCCAAGGTTCGCGAGCGCTTTTTCAAAATACTGGCGAGCAAGGGCAAACTGACCGCTTTGCTTGTACGCAAAGCCCAACATGGTCTGTATCCTGGCCCGATCGGTGGATGTTTGGGATTCCAGATCAGCGAGCGGTCGAAGGGTCTCAATGGCGCTCGCCGACTGTCCCTTTTGGATCAGACTGAGGCCCTGTGCAAATGCATCGGCCGAAGTGTTTTGACCCATCAACGGTATGCAATGGATCACGATGAGAAGTGCAGGGAAGGCTGCTTTCACGGATCACCTCGCATTGCAAGTGAGTGAACCCTCGGCTCCCACCCATGCGCGACTAAGGTGTCGGCCTATGCGGGCCGTGTTGCACGCACCAGGCCAAATCGTCAGACGCATGTCAGACTTGAATATCCTCGATTCAGGGCTATAGCAAACGTGTCGAGATTCTGTTCGCGTCCGGTCAGTGCATCTCAAAAGTGAACACACGAGACTGTATGACAATGTGGGCGGACTCAAATATCAGCCCGTAAACAAATAAATAGTCTGCTCACCCACACATATTTCCCCCTCGCTACTCCATTCGAGCAGTTCATGGTGCGAAACGAACGTTTCATCCCAATCGTTTTGCGGCCTCGTGTGCAATGTGACGCGATGGCTCGTTGTTGTCGCGAATGGAGTGGCATCATCACCTGCCCTTGTGTTCGTAGAATAGTGCCGATTCCGGCGTGCGG
>JAFAHS010000493.1 GCA_019237115.1 Deltaproteobacteria bacterium | reverse complement strand
GGCGTCCCTGCTTCGGAAGATCGACATCCCCGCAGCTGCGCTTCTTTGTGCCTCCCCGCGAATCCCATATAGCGCATTCCAGGCCGCACGGGCGCCAGCAAACATTGCCGCCCGCTCCGGCATCCCTGCTTGCCGCGCAAGATTTATCGCACCCTCCGAAAGCCGATTGGCTTCTTTCAGTTGCCCCTGATAAGCAAAGGTTAGCGCTTCCTGGTGATCGAACCATCCCTGGGCCTCCGTTTTTGCCCTTCGTTGGGTCACCTCTGTTTCCATTGCCGCTTTGTCGCTCCTGAGAAAGGCAATAAAGTAACGGCAAATCGAAAACTCAACCGCTTCAAGCTTACGTTGCGCCGCTTTCCGAAGCACTGCGTCGGCTTCCGCGAGGCGGTTCTGGTAAACATGCGCGAACGCGACGTTTTCATACCCGAAGCTGAAACCAGGCTCGAGTTGGACCGCCTTCAAACCTTCTTCGATGGCTTGCTCGTAATGCCCCAGCCCCGTCGATGCAAGGCCCGACAAGAATCCGCGAGGCTGTAGGTCCCCCGGGTATTTTTGTTCCCACGACTCTAATATCTGACGCGCCAGTTCAAGGTTTCCTGTTAAGTGCCGGTGATAGTTGAAACTAATGAAGTAGTTTTCTTTATCGCTGACACGATCCCTGAGTTCATAGGACTTGGCAATGTTCTGAGATCCGGGACCGGATTCGCCAAGGTCGCCATATGCCCCACCCAAGTAGGCGTGAGCCATCGCAAATTCCGGATCGATCTCAATGGCTCGCTTCAACAATGAGACAACTTCCGGTGCCTGTGCCCTACGCCTTTCAGCTTTTATCGCTGCGCTGAAGGACTTCCAGGCTTCGAGGGAAGGCGTGGTTACCTCGGCTGGCAGGCTCTGCGCCGGTTCTACGGGTGGAAGCGACTCGCCGACCCTTGTTCCGAACCGGTTTACCATTCTGCCCAGTATCTTGAAGGCTTCGTCCTTTTTGGCCGCTAGCGCCTGCTCCTGCTCCAGAACATCTCCGGTTTGGCAATTCCTCGCCCGCAATCCCAAGCCGTATTCGCTTCCAACACTTGTGATGGAGCCCTCAATCACCGCCGAGCTTCCTGTTCGCTCACAGATTTCGGCCGCAACATCCGGCGTGAGCTTCGCATCCGCCGGCCGGACCATCAGGCGAAGGGTCTGGCTAACACGCGCAGCGGGAAGCACGCTGAGCGAGGGCGCGGTCCCAAGTCCCTCCGCCATTACCTGGCGAAGTCCATCGAAGACGGGGTCGCCGGTGGCATTCGTGAAATCCGCCAGAACGATCGCATGCCTCTCCGTCAACTTGGGTCCCGGCGGAGAATCGCGCCCCGCGAACGACCAGACCGTCACCCCGCCTAAGATGACGAAGGCCAGCCCTGCGGTTGTGGCGAAAGCGGCCGGCCTGTGCCTGCGGATAAACTTCCGCGCCCGATATAGCCGGCTCGATGGAGACGCGAGCACGGGACGGTGCTCAATATACCTCTGTATATCGCCGGCGAGCTCACTGATCGATGAGTATCGACGGTCCCGCGCTTTTTCCAGGGCTTTCATCACGACCCAGTTCAGGTCGCCAGCGACGATACGGCGCAACGACGCGGCATCCGTCTGGCGGCGCGCGGCGATATCGGCCGTTGCGGCGCCCAGTGCCGTCAGCTTTCGCAAAAGCGGTGGGGCCTCTTCTTCGCGGATAATCCGAAGCATCTCAGCTAGCCCCGTCTGCTGCATTGTGGCCAGGTCGAAAGGGACCGTTCCGATCAGCAGCTCGTATAATACGGCCCCCAGCGAGTACACATCGGAGGTTTCATCCACTGCTCCGGCTGTCACATTGGCCTGCTCAGGACTGGCGTACTCCGGTGTGCCCACCATCTCTCCAAGTTGCGTGACCAGAGTATTCGCCGCGGTCCACTGCCCGGTCGCTTTCGCGATGCCGAAATCGATTACTTTTGGAAGGGGCGTCCCCTCCCGTTCCATCACCAGGACGTTCGACGGTTTGAGATCGCGGTGGATCACCCCTTTTTGATGCGCGTGCCGGACGGCACTACACGCTGCAAGGAACAGCTGCAGCCGTTGGCCGATGGCCATCCGCTTACCATCGCAATACTGAGT
>JAFAHS010000473.1 GCA_019237115.1 Deltaproteobacteria bacterium | reverse complement strand
TGCCAGCGGCATCACCACGCCGGTCGGAAACTGATGGGACGGCGTCACATAGACGAGGCGAGGAGATCGATGACGCGCAACCAGCGTTGGTATCCGCATTCCTTCTTCATCTACGCGCGCGAGCACCGGCTTCGCGCCGACCGTCATAAATGCAGAGAGTGCTCCCGAGTAATGCGGTTCTTCGATCAGAAACGAATCTCCCGAATTCAGGAGCACACGCGCGATCAGGTCCAGCGCTTGCTGTGACCCGTTCACGATGACGATTTGATCCGGCGTCGTCTCCACTCCTCTCGAACGCCCGAGACGATCTGCGAGTGCCTTACGCAACTCTTCGCGGCCCTCAGGCGGTCCGTATTCCAGGTCGTCCAAGCACGCGCGGCGTGCTCGTCTTCCAAGGAGTCGGCACCAGAGGGCATGCGGGACGTCGGCAAACGCCGGCCGGCCGAGGCGAAAATCATATGGAAGCCGCGCAGGCCGAAGCTGCCATTGAACCCTGCGCCGGCGTGCCGCCTCCAGACCGCGTCGGCCTACGTCGGAGAGGCGAGGCTTCGCATCTTCGCGAAATTGAGCGTTGGACGCGCTGCCAGTAGCGCCGTTTTGCTGAAGAAAAGAGGCGACCACGCTCCCCGCCGCGCCCGGTCGAGTCTCGATGTATCCTTCCGCCAGCAACTGCTCGAATGCCATCACCGCCGTGTTGCGCGACACCTTCAGATACGAGGCAAGCGCCCGCGTCGACGGCACCTTCTCGCCCGGAGCAAGGCGCTCATTCAGAATTTCGTCTCTCACTGTCCGATAGACCTGCTGATAGAGGGGTCCACTGCCGTCGAGGCGCAGCATAATGGATCCATTCAAGCAGCAGAAACTGCTCTTTGGAAAGGGCCGTCGAGAATCTAATTTGATATCGCCAGCAAGGCTTTAGAAGGAGACGACGAGATGATGAGATTGCCCTTCTTCGGATTAATCCGCTACCGGCTCGACTGTCACTGGAGTACCCACCACGACCGCCGTTCCGCTCGCCTCGTCATAGACCTGGTTGTCGGTGAGGGCGTTGAGATTGACCCCGGGATGCTCTCTGGCAACCCGCATCCCCGACTCCTGCGCGTCGTGCCCCCAACCGTGCGGGAGGCTGACCACTCCGGGCATCAGGTCGCCAGTGATTTCGACCGGTGCCTCGACGGACCCGACGCGGCTGGTGATGCGAGCCTTACCCTGATTCTTCAATCCAAGTCGCGTCGCGTCTGGAGGAGATATCTGGAGGGTGCATCGTTCGCGGCCTTTCATAAGCGCCGGCAGATTGTGCGTCGTCGAATTGTGGCTTCGCAGTTGACGGCGGCCAATCAGAATCATGCCGTCATGCGGTTGCGCCATACGTGCACGAAGCCGCGGTATATCTTTCACGACCTCGGGCGGAGCCAATTCGATTCGGCCACTTCTGGTATTGATCAGTTCGCGCAGGCGTGGCTTGAGCGGACCTAGATCGAAACCATGTGGTGCAGCCTTGACCCTTTCCAGCGTCAAGCCGTCCGGTCGGCGTCCGAAACCGTCACCGAACGGACCCACGCGCAGCAGAAAGTCGATGGTGCGTTCAGGGCCCCACTTGTAACCGCATTTCTCCACCACCTCGTCGGGTGTGAGATCCTTCCACTCCGTTTTCTTCACCATCGCGCCGGCGAGCTGAGCGAACATCTCATCGTCGAAATCGCGGTCGGTCTTGTCGCTCATCCCCCTCAGCTCGCGACTCAGATGAAGGAGCACTTGCCACGCACTTGGTCCGCCCTCTGGTCCGGGAACGATCGGACGCGACCACTTTGTGAAATTGCGGACAGCCATCCCGTAAGAGCCTATCTCGTAGTGCGGCTGCTCGGCGGGAGAAGGAGTTGGGAGAATAAGGTGTGCGTACCGGGTCGTCTCGTTAACATAAAAATCGAGCGCGACGATGAAGTCCAACTGCTTGAATGCCTTTTCGAGTTCATTCGAATTCGCGGCGCTCCTCAGCGTGTTGGTCATGAGGAGAATCATCGCGTGTACCTGACCATCGCCCTCGGTCAGTATCTCCTCGGCCATCGTCGAGCAGGGGACCATTCCGCCCGACTCAGGCTTTCCGCTGACCCGGGTTTTCCACCGGCCGAATTCGAACGGCTTTCCCTTGCCTAGTATCGTTTGCGATGCGGCAGGGTTGGTAAACATCGCGCCACCGGAACGATCAAGATTTCCGGTGAGAACATTGAGAAGGTCCACTGCCCAGGTGGCGAGCAATCCGAATTCCTGCACGCAGGTTCCGAGTCTTCCGTAGCACGCTGCTGATTCCGCTGCGGTCAACTCTCTAGCGATCCTGCGGATGACATCGGGCGGAATCCCACAGAATG
>JAFAHS010000293.1 GCA_019237115.1 Deltaproteobacteria bacterium | reverse complement strand
GGTGGAATCTCCCGTCTGGGCCCAGGAAGAACGGCAGGTTCTCGTGCTTGACCAAGTTGTGCACGAGCTCCACCAGTTCAGCCATTGTTATGCCCTCGTCGTGCAATTCCCGCCTCCAGAGCTTGTCGTTTCGGAGAAGGTCAAGATGTGAACGTCCCGGCCATAGTGCGCGGCACTCCCCGTACCACGTCGGTTATCCGGGTTCTGAGAATGGACTCGTTTCTCGAGCATGCGTCTTACCCAGCGTAAGGCGGGATCCTATTGAGCGCGATCTAATCAACCGACCGACGCTCAACCACCGTCACGGGTTCGTTTTATACCGGGGCCTGGGTTGGTGCTGTCCACGCTCACGCGCCCGGCGCTCTTTCGCGTGTTAACTAACGGTAGGGCCGTTTCGCTAATGCCATCTTTCACCGAATCGTCCTTGGTCGCGCTTATAATCGGCGTGGGCGGGGAAGAGTCACTGAAATTACGGCTGCTCCCGGGTTCCCCTCCGACTTCACAAAGGTCGGGAAAGTGGATTTGAGTAGTGCGCAATAGGAAAGCGAAGACTAGAAAAGGTCCGCAGTTTGGGCGGCTTGAGCCAGTAGTGTGGCAATCCAGTCGGATTGCCTCCCGCTGTGACCGTGATGACCGACTACGACGGAACTAAGACTGTAGTTCATTTCCCACCGGTCAGTTTCAGACGGAATTTCACCACCCTCTGGGCGGGACCACGAGGCCGTTGTCCCGGTCGAATGCACGTGAGGGTCTCTTGGCGTGCACTTGGTGCATTTTGGCTATCAGAGGTACATTTTGGCTATCATGTGGGGCCGCCGACAAATGACGACAACGATGGAACCAGATTCAATCCAGCTGATCCACGAATTAATCAGGCGCCAGGCCCGCCTCACGCCCGACCGTGCGGCAGCGATTTGGCGTGATCGGCGTTTAAGTTACGGCGAACTGATCGACGAGGTCGCACGGCTGGCGGCGTGTTTGCGCGCGCGCGGCGTGAAAGCCGAATCCGTCGTCGGGGTTTGCCTGGAAAGATCACTGGAGATGCTGATCGCGCTGCTCGCCGTGTTGGACGCGGGCGGTGCATACCTGCCATTGGATCCAGCGTTTCCGACGGAACGCATCGCGTTCATGCTCGATGACAGCGGTGCCCACGCACTGATCACGCACTCGGGGTTGGCGTCGCGCTTTACGACGAGCACGGTTCAAACACTGATCATCGACCGACCGCATGAATGGGGTGCCAGTATCGAAGCGCCCGGCAACGTTGCCCCGACACCGGGCTGCCTCGCCTATCTTATGTACACCTCGGGATCGACCGGTGTTCCCAAAGGGGTAATGGTGGAGCATCGCAATGTAGTTAATTTTTTTCGGGGGATGGATGAAGTCCTGGGCACGGAACCGGGTGTCTGGCTCGCAGTTACCAGTATCTCATTCGATATCTCTGTGCTCGAGCTGCTGTGGACGCTCGCGCGGGGCTTCGTCGTCGTAATTCAGGGTGACGAAGAAAAGCTTACCGCGGGCGAATATGGGTTGGCTGAACAGATCGCGCGCCACTCCGTGACACATCTGCAATGCACGCCGACGATGGCCGACCTTCTTATCCGGCGGCCAGCGATGGCCGAGGGTCTGAGAACTCTACGCAAGCTGCTCGTTGGCGGTGAGCCCCTGCCGGCCGAATTGGCTGATTCTCTAAGCCGCCTCGTCTCCGGCGAGGTTCACAACATGTATGGGCCGACCGAGACCACGATCTGGTCCACCACCGCACCAATCACGACAGGCAAGGCCGTCACGATCGGGCGGCCTATTTTAAACACGCAGATATGCATGGTCAGCGAGGATGGCCGCGAATGCCCGCGCGGTGAGGTCGGTGAGATGTTTATCGGTGGCGACGGAGTAGCGCGAGGCTATTGGCAACGTCCGGAACTGACCACGGAGCGCTTCGTCGATCTGCAATTCGAGGGCACCGCGGCCAAGCGGTTCTATCGGACCGGAGACCTGGCGCGCTATCGCGAGGACGGCGACATCGAATTTCACGGGCGGGTGGACCATCAGATCAAGCTGCGCGGCTATCGGGTCGAGCTTGGGGAAATCGAAGCGATTTTGGGAGCGCATCCCGCGGTGGCACAGGTAGTTGTGTGCCCGTATGGAGAGGCCGGCAATGCACAACTCGCGGCCTACGTGGTGAAGGAAGGGGAATGTGCGGTTACGCAGGATGAACTGCGCGAATTCGCACGGCGAAAGCTCCCCGACTACATGGTCCCAACCGTATTCGCTTTTCTACCCGGCCTACCTCAGACACCCAACGGTAAGATCGATCGCCATGCTCTCCCGAAGCCTGCAGCGCTGAACGCGGCACAAATCGCAGCGGAGACTGCTGCGCCCGCGACCACCATCGAGACAACCATCGCTGCCGTGTTCAGCGATGCGCTTGGAGTGGCGGCGGGACTGGAACGGAATTTCTTCGAGATGGGTGCGACTTCGCTGGTTATCGCCGAGGCCGCCGCCACACTTGGTGAGAGATTGAGTCACCCGCTCAAGATTACGGACCTCTTCGCGCACCCTACTGTAAAAGCGCTGGCACTATTTGTCGGCAATCACCATCCGCTCGATGACACATCGCAACGCGCAGCGGAGCGCGGAGCGGCCAGGCGTGCCGCCTTGGCACGTCGCCGCGCGGCCAGGTCGGGGCAAGACGCAAGCTGAGGTCAGGTTGGACTTATATGGATGACTCACGAAGCCTCGCCCAAAGCTCGATCGCCATCATCGGAATGGCCGGGCGATTTCCGGGCGCCCGTGATCTCGACGAGTTCTGGCGAAACCTCAGCGGCGGTGTGGAATCGATCAGGCCGCTGACCGAGGCGCAACTGCTCGCGGCGGGCGTGGCGCCCTCGGAATTGAGCAATCCCGCCTACGTCAAGGCGGCGGCGGTGCTGGACGACATCGATCTTTTCGACGCGGCCTTCTTCGGATTCAGCGCGAAAGACGCAGCGATCATGGATCCGCAGCATCGCGTTTTTCTGGAATGTGCATGGGATGCACTGGAACATGCAGGCTGGGCGGTCGATCAATTCGAAGGCAGGATCGGAGTATATGCCGGCTCGGGCATGAACACCTACCTGATCCACAACCTGTTGGCAAATCGCAAACTGGTTGGGGAGGCAGGGCTGTTCGTCCTCAAACAGACCGGCAATGACAAGGATGTTCTCGCGACCCGCACCTCCTATCAACTCAATCTGACGGGTCCGAGCCTCACGGTTCAGACCGCATGCTCGACGTCGCTGGTGGCAGTCCACCTTGCAAGTCAGGCACTGCTCAACGGCGAGTGCGACATGGCGCTCGCGGGCGGTGTTACGATCGAAATTCCGCATGGAAGGGGCTACGTTCATCGCGAGGGAGAAATCCTCTCACGCGACGGCCATTGTCGACCCTTCGATGCCGATTCGAGCGGGACGATCTTCGCTAGCGGCGCCGGGATTGTCGTGCTGCGCCGACTCGAAGATGCCTTACGCGATCGCGACACCATCCATGCGATTATCCGTGGCAGTGCGATCAACAACGATGGCTCGCGAAAGGTCGGGTTTCTGGCACCCAGCGTCGCAGGGCAGTCCGAGGTCATCCAGGAGGCGCTGGCCGCGGCCGGCGTCGAGGCGGATTCCATCTCGTACGTTGAAGCGCACGGCACTGGCACCAAGGTCGGAGATCCCATCGAGATCCAGGCGCTGACGCAAGCGTTTCGCCAAACCAGCGACCGGCGCGGGTTTTGCGCGATCGGCGCGCTGAAGGCCAGCGTTGGCCATCTCGACGCCGCGGCGGGCGTGGCAGGCTTGATCAAAACGGCGTTGTCGCTGGAGCATCAGAAGTTGCCGCCGTCGCTCAATTACCACAGGCCCAATCCGCTGATCGATTTTGCGGACAGCCCTTTTTTCGTAAATGACCAGTTAAAGGATTGGACAGCGGAGCACGGCGTCCGGCGAGCGGGTGTCACGTCTCTGGGAATCGGCGGAACCAACGCCCATGTGATCGTCGAAGAACCTCCCATGGCTGGCGCCACGAGTCCGCCACGCTCCCATGAATTGCTGACCCTATCCGCAAAAACGCCCGGTGCGCTCGACGCCATGACGCGCAGGCTCGCCGACTATCTGGATGACAGCGTCGCGCCTCTGGACGATGTCGCGTTCACCTGCCACCTGGGACGCGCGGCACTGCAGTATCGGCGTGCGATCGTGTGCGCCGCGGATACCGACACGGCGGCGATGGTCCGCCGGCCGGATCAAAACGCCACGGTCAGTGGGGTGGCTTCGGGGCGCGAGCCAGAAATTGCATTTTTGTTTTCGGGTCAGGGTGCTCAGTACCCGGGCATGGGGCGAGCGCTGTACAGCAGCAATCCTGAATTCAAGTCGATAATCGATTACTGCTGTGATTTCCTTAAGCCTCTGCTCGGAATCGATTTGCGCGCGGTTATCTTCCCCGCAGATGACGCCGCCGATGTCACGCCTGTGCTGGCGCAGACTCGGCTCACGCAGCCGGCGCTATTTGTCATCGAATATGCCTTGGCCAGGCTGTGGATGTCACTCGGAATTCAACCCGCCGCGATGATTGGCCATAGCATAGGAGAATTTGCTGCGGCGTGCGTCGCGGGAGTCTTCTCGCTCGATGATACCTTGCGTATCGTCGCCGAACGCGGGCGGCTGATGCAAAGCTTACCGGGCGGCGCGATGCTCGCGGTAGCGGCGACCGAGAGCGAGGTGGCAAAGCTCCTTGACGGTCGCTGCGCGATCGGGAGCATCAATGCGGAAAATCAATGTGCGGTCTCGGGACCCGAGGACGCAATTAAGGAACTCGAACTCGCGCTGGCGAATCGAAAAGTGTTCGCGCGGCGGCTCAAGGTTTCGCATGCGTTCCATTCGCCTATGATGGATCCGGTCGTGGAGCCGTTCGCGGCGTTCGTGAACGGCTTCAAGGCCCAACCGCCGTCAATCAAGTGGGTTTCCAGTGCCACCGGAACGTGGATTACGGCCGATGAAGCCTGCCAGGGATCGTACTGGGCGCGCCAGCTGCGTGGCACGGTCCGTTTTCATGACGGTATAACCACTTTGCTGCAGGCTGGTGTAACGGCCTTTCTAGAGGTTGGACCGGGCCACACGCTTGCAGCATTGGTTGCGCAACAT
>JAFAHS010000254.1 GCA_019237115.1 Deltaproteobacteria bacterium | reverse complement strand
GCTGTAGCAACCGGGGAGGAACACAATGCAGCGCCCCTTGAAGATAGTCTCGCGCGAGTTTCCTCTTAGCGACGCATTCGAGGCCGAGATTCGTGAAAAGGCATCCGGGCTCGAGCATTTTTATTCGCACCTCAGCGGTTGCGAAGTCACGGTGTGTGCGCCGGTAATCAAGCATCATCGCAAGGGAGGCCCATTTTCCGTACACATCCGGCTTACGGTCCCCGGCAAAGAACTGGCGGTGGATCGGCAAGCGGAAGAGGAGCTTTCGCAGGCTATTCGAGAGGCATTCGCTGTAGCCGGGCGGCAGTTGCAGGATTACGCCCGTGAGCAACGCGGCGCGGTAAAGGCACATACAGGGCCGGCGCGGGGCCGAGTGGTTCGGCTCGACCTCAAACTTGGATACGGTTTTCTGCGGGCCAGTGACGGTCACAAGGTTTACTTTCATCGCAACAGCGTCCTCAACAATCGTTTCAACGATTTGCAAGTCGGTGGAGCGGTGAGCTTTGTCGAAGAAGAAGGGGAGAGCGGCCCTCAGGCGAGCACGGTGACAACGGCGTGAATCGCTTCGATTGATAATCCTATCAGTGATCATTGATAAGTCTCTCAGTCATTGCTAGGCTGTAGGTATGGGTGATCTTGGTCATTCCGCGCGCCGTCGTCGCCGCGCGCCCGCGCTCGACAAGAACCAGCGCCGCACCCTGCTCCTGAGTTGCGCGATTCGCGTTTTCGCACGTCGGGGAATCGGCGTCGCCCGTCACGCTGAAATCGCGCGCGAAGCCAAGGTCTCCGTACCTGCAGTGTTCTTTTACTTTCCTACGCGCGAGGCGCTGGTGAACGCGGTTTTGGATGAGGTGGCGCGGTTCTTCACCGCAATGGCAGAAAATATCCACGACCGCCAGCGCCCGGCTCCGGAAGTGATTCTTGAGCACACGCGCGCGTTCGCAGAGGCGGTGGTAACCCACCCGGACCATACTCGCGTGCTGCTCGAATGGAGCACCGCGCTGCGTGACGAAGTGTGGCCGCAGTATCTGAAGTTTCAGGAGAAGATCGTCGCCATGATCGCGCGAACAATCAAGCGCTGGCGTATGGAAATCGGGAGTCAGCGTGATCCTGATGCCGAGGACGATGCGCGCATGATCGCGGCAACTGGCTACGTGCTGGTCCAGATGAAAATTGCCAATCAGCCCGCCGCCCGGATCGAACGATTCCTGCAGACCCTGGTTCGCGACACGCTCGGCGAGGTCAGAGCGAGCGCGAAGAACGAAGCTCATCTATCCGAGTTCAACGTGGCTGTCGGATAGCCGATCCAAGAGACATTGCAGCAAGGAGAACACCATGCGAGTCGGAGCAACCATCTTTAATCAGAACTACAACGACTGGGATCGCTACGAGGCAGAGGAACAGGGAAGGCCGGTTCCCAACCGTGCAGCGCGGTCCGATCGCGAGATTTTCCACGAAGAACTCGATATCGCCCGCATGGCCGACGATTTGGGTTTTGCCGCGGTCTGGACCATCGAGCACCACTTCACGCCCTATACGATGGTGACGAATCCGTTGCAGTACCTCACCTATATCGCGGGCATCACCAAGCGCGTGGATCTGGGAACGATGGTCGTGGTGCTGCCGTGGCACAATCCGGTGCGGGTTGCCGAAGACGTCAACATGCTCGATGCCTTTCTCGGATCCGGCCGCAACGTGATCTGCGGCGTCGGCCGGGGCCTTGGCCGGCGCGAATATGCCGGCTTGAGTATCGATCAGAATGAAGCCAGGGGTCGATTTGACGAATCTTTACAGGTGCTCAAACAGCTGTTGTCAACCGGCCAGTGTAATTTCGACGGCGAGTTCTATCAGGTCCACGGACTGCATCTGCGACCTCAGCCTGAGCGCGATCTGAGCTCGAACCTGTGGTGCGCAGGTGGTACCGAGCAGACCGTGCAGATAATCGCCAAGCACGGCGTGCGACCGCTCACTATTCCCACCACCAGTCTCGATATAGCGCTGGCGAACATGCGCCGATACGCGCAGTTGAGCCGCGACGCCGGGCACGGTCCAACCCACACCAAGCTCGCGTTGTGGACCTACGTGGCCGAAAGCCACGGCAAGGCCGACGTCGGCGCGCATCGCTACATGGTGGAGTATGCCGACTCGGCGCTGCGTCACTATGAGCTGCTCGGCACCCATTTGAAGAATATCAAGGGCTACGAGGCCTACGGTGCGCAACAGGACGCGATGCGGAAGGATTCGTCACCGTTCAAGGAAGGGTTCTACCGCAGCCATCCCTGGGGCACACCCGACGAGACCATAGCGCGCGCGACCCAACTCGCCAACGCATTCGGCACTGACGAGATCATGTTCATTTTCAAGTATGGCTCCATGCCGATGGCCGAGGCAGAAAAGAGCATGCGCCTTTTCGCCAAGGAAGTAATGCCGGCACTGAAGGAACTGAAGCCGGAGCCGTTGGTGGCAGAGCATCGTTCGGGAGGGCGGGAAGTCAGCAGTACCGCGGCAGCGCGGTAACTTACGCGTGCTCGTTGGACGGCGGGACAAAGCCTGGCAGCTCGGAAACAATTGGCGGAGCAAAACATGAGCGAGCGGACCGTTTTGGATCACGAGGTAATCGTCGTAGGCGCTGGAGTCGCCGGGATCTATCAAATCAAGCTGTTAGCCGACCTCGGAGTGGACGCCCGGGTGCTCGATGCAGCGGGTGATCTGGGCGGAACCTGGTACGGGAACCGCTACCCGGGAGCCCGGTTCGACTCGGAAAGCTACACTTACGGCTACTCGTTTTCGAGGGAGCTGCTCAACGAATGGCACTGGAAAGAGCGGTTCTCCAGTCAACCTGAGAACCTGCGCTACCTGAACTACGTCGCCGACAAGTTCGACCTGCGCAAATACATGGAGTTCGACTGCAAGGTCGAGACATTACACTTCGACGAGACCAATGACCTATGGCGTCTTAAGATCGCTAACGGGCGCCAGCTGACGTGCCGGTTCGTCATAATGGCCGTTGGGCTCCTTTCAATACCCACGCCACCACGCTTCCAGGGTATGGATAGATTCAAGGGCCGCTCGTTCCACACGTTCTACTGGCCGCACGCACCGGTCGAGATGAGCGGGAAGAGGGTCGCCGTTATCGGCACCGGTGCCACCGGCATCCAGGTCATTGCCGAGATTGCTGACAAGGTCGGCGATCTGACTGTCTTTCAGCGCCGACCCAATTGGTCGGCTCCATTGAACAACGGACCGATCTCCGAGGCCGAGATGGCTGACATTCGATCGCGCTACGACGCCATCTTTAAAACCTGTGGCCGCACGCCAGGAGGCTTCGAGCATGAGCCAGACCGTCGCGGCTTCTACGAAGTCTCGCGCGAAGAGCGGCTCGCGCTGTGGGACAAGCTCTACGACAGCCCAGGGTTCGCGATCTGGTTGCGCAACTTCCGCGAGATTTTCACCGATGAGAAGGCGAATGCCGAGTTCTCCGAGTACGTCGCCGAGCGCATTCGGCGGCGGGTGAAGGACCCGGCCATCGCCGAGAAGCTGATCCCCCGAGATCACGGCTTCGGCGTCCAGCGAGTGCCGATGGAGACTCACTATTTCGAAGCTTACAACCGCGACAATGTGCACCTGGTGGACATCAGCCAGACCCCGATCGAGGAAATAACCGAAACCGGCCTGCGCACCACTGAGCGTGACTACCAATTCGACGTGATCGTCTATGCAACGGGCTTCGATGCGATAACCGGTGCCTTCGACCGAATTGATATACAAGGGAGGGGTGGCGCCAAGTTACGCGACAAGTGGAATGACGGGCCGTCAACATTTCTTGGCATGCTGGTCCATGGGTTCCCCAATTTTTTGATGCCCTCGGGGCCACAGAGCGGATCGGCGTCGACCAACTATCCGCGAGGCATCGAGACGGGCGTCAACTGGTGCACCAATTTGCTTCAGTACATGTGGGCGCACAACTACGTTCGTGCTGAACCAACGCCAGAGGCCCAGGAACGTTGGACCGACCACGTCAAACAGATGTACTCGGCGATGCTGATGAGGAAGGCCAAGTCATGGTTCACCGGATACAACTCCAACGTACCCGGGCACGAGCACGGGAAGATCCGCTATCTGGTCTACAACGGTGGCGCTCCGAAATACGTAAACAAGATCAATGAAGTCGCGGAAGAAAACTACCAGGGGATCGTCTTCACCCCAGCTTCTCCGCCGGACCAGCATCAGGGCGGCGAGAAGGTAAGCCTCGTAGAGAAAATGCCTTCCTGAAGCGGCTGGTCAAGGCGCAAGCTTGACCGGCTGGACGGATGCCCATTCGCCAACCGCTGGACGTAAGAAATTTTTTCATCCAGGCATCTGCCGTACTAACAATCGCGGCCCGCGTGCTCCCGACCGACAGATATCCATCGCACGAGCAGTTGAGGATCGGGCTACTGACACGCGGCGGCTGCGAGGTTCGCGCACTGGCCAATATCCCCGAGTGACAGAGGGGTGTGCCGGAGACTCGGTTTTCACAAATGCCCGGAGTGGTCTTCATCACTTCGCAGCCTGCGTTTGGGTTGATCGGAATTTGCGTTCGGCTTTTGATTTCCCGTCTGCTCGATCAAATTTCCCTCGAGACCTGGACGGCTGCCATATAGATCTGTGTGAAGACAAGATTGGCGTCTTCGCGGGGTCGAGCTTACTCTTTACAGAGGAGCGCGTATGAAGATCGGAATTGCCATGAACGTCGTTTTGGTCTCCCTCGCTCTCTCACTGGGGTCGGTGGGCCTCGGATACGGTGCAGACGGTGTCGCTCCCCGATGGGATCCCGATGCCTTCCGCGTACAGAGCACGACGCTCGAGATCATGACCGTCGGGACCGAGGAGGGTGAGCACTGGACCAGGTTGTGGTGGGTCGTGGTGGACGGACAGGTCTATGTCCAGCTGGGCGATCCAGCGTTCAAGAGAGTTCAGGAGAACTTTGCCAGGCCGTACGTAGTGGTGAAGATTGCAGGGCAAAAATTCGACCGGGTTCGATTGGAAGCGGCGCCTGATATGAAGGAGAAGGTTGCTGCCGCAATGGCTGCCAAGTACCCCAGAGACGATGCGCTCCTACGGCAGTCGCATCCAACTACGGTACGGCTGGTTTCGGAACCGCCTTCGCAACACTGAGAGTATGGCCGTTCCTTCAAGGGCCACCCAACCCCCGGTGAGCGAGGTGGCTGAAGAAAACCAAGGCTCCCAAGCGATCGGGTGGGTCGCCCGCAACATAAGGGGCACGCGAAATAATAAAAAACGAAACAACGCGGAGTAAACCATGAACGAAAAAATCGAGGTCGGATTCCAAACTTTTCTATCCGATGGTGACGAAGAGTTCGGCGCAGTCCGTGCGGTGGCTCCGGCTGGCCGCTCGGAGCTGGTCATCTACGTCGAGAACGCCGGCGAATTCACGGTACCAATTGAGGCCGTAGAATCTATCCACTCTGGAAAGGTGATTTTCAACTGCTCCAAGCTGGACGTTCGGCTGCGCCGAGCGATTGGTCATGCGCATGATGCAGAGAAGCCGGGTTTTTAGACGCCACAGCGGAAGCGAGGTTTCACCCTGTCCGCCTCGATTCCCAAGGAATTGAAGAGTGCGTCGCATCAAGCCGGTGCCACAACCCGGAAGAAGCCCCGGGGTGGCCCCCCCAGCGAATTCTCTGTTGCCGGGGGGCGCCTGGTCCGATCGTTTTTTCAAAGGGACCTCTCGGCACCGCCAGGACAAACTGTTCAGGTGTGGCCGCTTCAATCTCACGACCTTCCAGCTCGCGGGCTCGATTTCTTTTAGGTGGCGCCGTCGCTTGATGCACAAAGTCGGGCGCCGGGAGCCTTGTCGTGCTCCGCTACCGAGCCGCGGTGCTCTGCTGTGGCACGCCTTGAGCGTGTGGCTCAGCCCAGCGGCACCTTCTTCCAAAAGCTTGCGAGAACCTCGGCCAACGCGCGCGGCTCGACCGCCTGCAACATGTGATTGGTCCCCGGGATGGTGACCAGTTCGGCATCCGGGAACCACGACCGCACCAGCTCCTGGATCTGGTGGAAAACCGGTGCACTTTCACCGCCAACGACCCCCAGAACCGGCTGATGGATGCGGCCTGCATCATCGCGAGTTAAGCGCCATTCGCCCATCGCCGGGATCTCCACGCGAAACAAATTATCAATATCGTCCAGTGCCATCTCCAGCGAACCAGGGAGCGCGTCGAAGGACCTTCGCCAGTCCGCTCCCGCGACCTGGAGGAAGAACCCCTCCAGCGCCCTCCGGCGGTCGCCCTTCCGGTGGGTTTCAATCACCGGCACCAACGCGCCGCTGAACTCGGCACCGTTCGGGACAAAGCCAACCAGGGCTGGCTCGAGCAGCGCAAGTGAATGCACCGCCTCGGGATGATCGAGCGCGAGTTGCAAGGCGATCACACCTCCGTACGAATGCCCCGCGATATGTGCGCGTGCGATGTTCAACTCGCGCATCAGAGCCCAGCAGTCATTGGCTTGATCGCCAATGCTGATGATCGAAGCCGGGTGTGTACTGTTGCCGAAGCCGCGACGCCGGTAGCGCACCAGTTTAAAGCTGCTGAGCGAGGGTTCTGAGAGCATCGGGAGGTAGGTGTCTGCGAGGGCGCTGCCATGGATGAGAACCGCTGGCTCGCCAGCTCCGTGCACTTCGTACTCGAGCTGATTGCCCTCGATGGTCACCTTTTTCAGCATAAGCGCCTCCATCTCTGGGTTCGGCTGCGAGCGTAGCTCTCTGAATCGGACTGATAACGAACGTTTATGACCGGTGTCGGTCGCTAAAAAAGAGGCGGTCCAATCTTTCGAGAGGACCGCTCCATCATTGCCTGCCTCGCGCTGAACTGTTGGCGCAGGGGTTATTCGCCCGCGTGGGCCGCCATCGACTTCTGTATCTGTTCTTTCACCGCCGACATATTGAAGCTGGCGCCCTTCTGCATCGGCGGAAAATCGATGAGGGTCTGTGCCGCCTGAGCTACCTCCTGCTGCACAAGCACGAAACGCCAGAACTCGAATGCAAACCAGTTGTAGTAGGCAATCGAGCCGTTGTCTTTACCGTTATACATCCCGGTCCGCTCGTAGGGATCCAGTCGCAGGTTCACGAGGATTGGCCAATCGACTTTTACTGTAGTTCCGAGCCAGCCGTTGGGCTGGTCAGTGAAGCGGTACTTGAAGTCGTCGAGCCGCACTGCACTAAGAGTGCCCTCGGTCACGTAGAAAATCTCGTGGCGCTTCGACGGACCCTTCCCGGTCAGCATGTCCATTTGATTGTAGCCGTCGAGGTGCACCTTGTAAGTGCGACCACCGAATTGCTTACCTTTTCTAAGGTCTGCCGCGACATCACCTTGGTAACCAGCCGCCGCCACGAAAGTCGGAAACCAGTCGAGCCCGGAAACGATCCCGTTTTCGATTTTGTCCGCTGGCACCTTGCCTGGCCATCGAATGATCGCAGGTACTCGAAAGCCGCCTTCCAGCCCCGTGCCCTTACCGCCCGCAAACGGAGTCTGCCCACCGTCCGGCCAGGTAAAGTTCTCGGCTCCGTTGTCGGTGCTGAAGGCGATGATCGTATTGTCATCCAGGCCGTTGTCCTTCACGTACTTCACTACCGAGCCGAGGATGTCATCCAATTGCGCCATCCCGGCTTCCTCGACGCTCCAACCATTTTCCGGAGTCCGCATGTTTTCGTACTTGTCCGAGAGATGCGTAACAACATGCATCCGGGTCGGATTGAGCCATAGAAAGAAGGGCTTGCCATCCTTTCTTGCCTTGTCGACGAACTTGAGAGCGTTGTCCAGAATTTCGTCGTCGACCGTTTTCATCCTCTCCGGACAGAGCTGACCGGCATCTTCAATTTTCTGCTTGCCAATCTTTCCCCAACGCGGTTGTACGGTCGGGTCGTCAGTATCGGTCGCCCACGAATGGACCATGTTCCTAGGCCCAACTTTGTCTCTTAGTGCCGGCGGATAGTTCCGATGACAGGGGTCCTCCATCGCATCGAGGTGATACAGGTACCAAAGAACTCGTCGAAGCCGTGGACCGTGGGAAGGAATTGGTTCCTGTCACCAAGGTGGTTCTTCCCAAACTGGCCAGTCGCATAGCCCATCGACTTGAGCACTGTGGCAATCGTGGGGGCCTCATCGGGCATCCCGAGCGGAGCACCCGCTTGGCCCACCGTGGTCAATCCGGTGCGGATCGGTAGTTCTCCGGTGATGAAATTCGCACGTCCCGCGGTACAGCTCGCCTCCGCGTAGTAATCAGTGAACCGCATGCCTTCGTTGGCCAGCTTGTCGAGGTTGGGCGTGCGTCCGGCCATGATGCCCTGGTTATAGACACCGATGTTGGACCACCCGATGTCGTCGCCCATTATGAAGATAATGTTGGGCTTCTTCTCTTGGGCGGACGCCGTGGTAGCACCCAGTGCGAACGAAGCGACCAGCATTATGCTGGCCGTGGTGAGCGCTGATACTCGCTTCATGATCCATTGCCTTTCGCGTCGACTGACTGCAGTTTGATCGGGATCCGCCGCCTTTACTCAAGGTCAAATCGGACCTCTTTGACTTGTCCGATACTTAACCATTCCGCGAGCCGAGAAAAATGGCACTTTGGTGCCATGGGATGCACTTTGGGGTATGGCCCGATGGTGGCGGCGCGGGACCGCCTCGCGAGCGGTTCATTAGGAGCGACGAGGTTCGGGGAGATTCGGTCTTGGCCGGGCAGCAGGCACAAGTCGCGGCGATCGTGTTGGACGATGACTCCTCTGTCGGTCGCGCTGCGCTGAAGACGCATCTTGAGATTTAAAGGTTTCAAGGGCCTGGTTTTTCACACAGCCGAAAGGCTGCTCGCCAGAACGATTCCAACCGGATTGGACCAAGGTGTAATATACGCGGTGGCGACTGCGATTTAAGCTAGAAACAGTCTCGGTTCCAGAGCCTTTGGTTCGTAGGCAGCGCGCCTCAGGCTGGCCAAAGGGACGAGCCGAAGAGATGCTCCTCTAGTTCTGCTTTATCTTTGAACTCTGCATTCGCAGCGAGGTCGCGTCAAAAATGGCGGTCACTCTGTCAAGTGGAATCGCGGGGGCCGGCCGCTTCCTGCGCAGGGAGTTCGTCGCGGTCTGGCCGGTGTTTGTATTTTTTCTGACTGGATTCCTGCTTCTACTCGTGCTGGTTAAGCTTGCGCTAGCGCAATTCTCGATCGAGGTGAAGGCGCTCTCCAATGCACTTGTGGGAGCCCTGATTGCCGCCAAAGCGGCACTTGTACTTGACGAAACTCCGCTGGCGCGCAGCCTTGAGCGGTACCGACGGATCGTCGCCGTCGCGGTGAAGACGCTTTTCTATGGCATCGTCTCTCTGGCGATGGGATATCTTGAACGGTTCTTGGAGGCGTTCCACAAAGTTCGCCATTTTGATCAAGCCTTTCGAGAGGTAGTGCAACATGCGAATCACAACCGCCTGCTCGGTTGGGCTTTGGGAATCAGTATCGTTTTTGCACTCTACTTCTCGCACGTCGAGATCAGCCTGCGTATGGGAGAGGGCGAGCTAACCAGGCTCTTTTTCGAGTCCCCCGCCGCCAGCAACCGCTCACCAACGGAAGTCACAAATGCGTTCCGCTGAGCGTCGAGTCCAATCACTTCAATGATCGGCGTGCGAAAACCAAGCTGCAGTGAAAACGTCATCAAGTGACGTTCGCAGGAAGCGCGTCTAAACACATAGTCAAGTAGCGGAATCACCGCGCAATGTCGCTGGTGAGGGAGCAAGGATCAGGTGTCAGAACAGATGGTACCTAGCGGACTGGACCAATCAACCAAGTTGGCCTTTGATCGTACGTGGGTCGCCTACGAGCGGACCATGCTCGCCTGGGTCAGGACTGCGACCTCACTCATAACGTTTGGTTTCAGTGTCTACAAGTTTTTTCAGATTTTCAAAGAAGGTAGTCCCCCAACAAACTATCTTATGGGGGCTCGTCAATTCGGGATTCTGTTAGTTAGCATAGGCTTGGCTTCACTGGTCCTTGCAACGCTGGAATATCGACAGAATATCCGAAGGCTGGGTGCGGAGTACCAACTACGTCCTCGCTCACTGGCGGTGATCGTGGCGGCGGCGCTCTCGATTTTGGGAATTGTGGCGATGGGTCTAATGATTTTTCGTCAGTAGAGTGCGAAAAATGGGGGCCTTGCTCTTGTCCTTCCCTCGCATGTGCGGTCGGATGTGACCCGCAAGCTGCCCTCCCTCCCAGCTCGATTGTCGACTGCTTCCGGAAGAACCGCGGGTCTATAATGCGAGAATCGGTGCAGCGGAAAGGACCAATTTGAGCGAATCGTCGCGAAGCTTTGTGCGCAGTGGAGGACAAGCATGGGCACCACCAAAAAACCCATCGCAGTCGTAATTGGAGTCGGTCCCGGCCTCGGTGCCGCCCTCGCGCGCCGTTTCGCCGACGAATACTCGGTCGCGATCCTGGCGCGGAAAGGCGATTATCTCAAGGACTTGGCCGCCGACCTCCGGGCGAGCGGAGCAACCGTGCTGGATCTCACATGCGACGTCAGCAATCAGACGCGGATCGCCGAGGCGTTTCGAGCGATCCGCGCGAACTTGGGCGAAGTAGAGGTCTTGCTCTACAACGCCGGGAGCGGAGCATTCGGAAGTATCACAGAGATCACGCCCGACCAGTACGAAGCTGACTGGCGGGTCAACGCATACGGTGCATTTGTCGCCGCCAGGGAAGTCGTGTCCGGAATGATCGCGCGTGGCCATGGCGCGATGCTCTTCACCGGCGCGACCGCAGGCGTGAAAGCCGGGCCACGATCGGTATCATTCGGACCCGCGAAGTTCGCGATGCGGGGTCTGGCTCAGGCTCTGGCACGCGACCTCGGTCCCAAGGGCATCCACGTGGCCTGGATCAACGTGGATGGCAGCATCGACATTCCGGGAGCGCGTGGTCTCAAGCCCACCCTCCGGGACCCTGACTTTCTCAAGCCCGAAGCGATCGCGGAGACCTACTGGCACCTGGCGCATCAGGATCCCAGCGCCTGGACCATGGAACTCGAAGTCCGCCCCTTCAAAGAGAAATTCTGATCTGGCCCGCCGCAGGTGCGGTCCAGGTGCAGGTGCGCTGGGCCGGGCGTCAATTTTGCTCTTAGGTGGGAAGCGTGGGAAACAATTTGGGCGCCGTCCGTGCTGCGAATTCGTTGAAAAGGTGGACCGGCCGCCCGAGGTATCTGTTCCCCAGGCGAACCAGAGAAAGATTGAAACTACGCAAGCGCCACTTAGGCATAATCTCCACCAACTTTCCGTTACGTAGCAGATCGGGCCTCACCAGCGGGGGTAGATCGCCGATGCCCGCGCCCGCCACAGCTGCCTGGGCAAGACCGGCGTAGTCGTTCATCGAGAGGTAGGGCAGAAACGTGAGTGTCTCTCTGTCCTTCCCGTTAGAGTGAACGAAAGTCCAGCTATTCTTGGGTTTCCAATACGAGAACGCGAGCAGCCGATGGTCGAGCAGCTCATGGGGGGTCCTGGGGGGATTGTGCTTATCGAGATAGGCAGGGCTCGCAACCAGCTGATGCCGATAGGTCAGGATCCTGCGCGCCACCAGCGTCGAATCCCTGAGCGCACCGAATCTGAACACCAGGTCAACCCCTTCAACTATATGATCGACATACCGGTCGGTGATGAAGACTTCGACCCGAACATTTGGATGGGAGGTCTGAAATGCGTTGACCAGCGGCACCAGGAAGGAGTCGGAGATGCTCGGTGGCGCGGAAAGCCTCAATAGACCCGACACCTTCGAGCGACGGTTCGAGACAATATCCCCGACCGTTTCACCGAGTTCGGCGCTGCGCTGGGCGTGCTCGAGGAGTTCAGACCCGACGTCGGTGAGTCGCAGCCTGCGCGTGGAGCGCTCCAGCAGGCGAACGCCCAGGTGGGTCTCGAGTTCGGCGATGCGGCGGCTGACGGTCGAGAGCGGCATGTTGAGGCGACGCGCCGCTTCCGAAAAGCTGTTCGCCTCGACAACCTTGGCAAACATCATCAGCGAATTGAGGTCGGTCGTCACTGTGTCCTTCGCGACCTCGAACCATCGATTGGCGCGATTATCCCAGATTCGGGAAGGTGATTTCCAATCTCTCCCCTAGTCAGGGCAGCGGAGGTGCGCGTAGGATTTTTTTCAAGACAAGTTGACTTCGGAGGAGTAACAGGATGAACGCAGAGGAAAAGGCTATCGCCGCAGTGCTCGCGAAGTACCAGGATGCCCTGAACCAATCCAACACCGATGCGGTAATGAAGCTTTATGCCGCGGACGGGGTGTTCATGCCGCAAAACAGCCCCTCCAGCGTCGGGGCGCAAGCGGTGCGCAAGGCCTATGATGCGGTGTTCGACGCGATCAAGCTGACCGTAAAGTTCGACATCGCGGAGGTTCGCCAGCTGGGACCCGAGTGGGCATTTGCGCGAACCAATTCCGCGGGGCGGGTTAAGGTCAACGCAACCGGCGAAACCAGTGCCGAAGGTAATCAGGAGCTGTTCGTATTCCAGAAGATTGAAGACACCTGGAAGATAGCTCGCTACTGCTTTTCCACGACCAATCCTGCTGCGCAGAGCTAGGTCGCCAATGAGCCGCTCGTCAGGTTGGGTGGGTCATTCACACAACAGGAAGCAGGACCACGTCGGGCGGGCTGACCGCGGCAACAACGTTTGAGGGCGGCGGCGGTGCGCCGTCCTTTCCTGGACAGGGGATTGACGGATCCTGGCCCGTTTCTCCCCCTCGATGAAATGGGCCGGTAGAACTGGGACCCAACAGGGCCAGGGGGCACCGGATCATCCGCATCGGATTTGAGACTGCGCACCGGCAGGATGCAGCATAAGGACTCCTGGCGATCCGCACCGCGGGTCGAGCTAGTCGGCCATGAAATACAGTCGGGATCGTACGGCGCGTCACCCCGCGACTATCTGCGCTTGCCCGCCTTAACCCCCAATGCCCTGCGGAAGGCCCGGTAGGCGGCCTCGACCTGTGCCTGGCCGGCCTCGGTCTTCACGTCGGGAGGCTGCCGGTTGGCATGGAAATACAGTACGTCTGGCGAGATGCCGATGATCTTTGCGAGCTGTTCGATCATGAAGTCCTCGGGTGGGTAGCGGTGATCGTGCTCGACCGCGTTGAGGTAGGGTGGGTCGACAGGCCTTCCGTCCTGACGCCTCAACCGTCCGGCGACTTCTCGTTGTGTGAGCCCGGCCTTCTTGCGAGCCTCCCGCAGCACTTGACCGAATGTCTTCATTCAACCTCTTGACCGGCTTTCCAATTTGACGGTTTCTCCATGGTCTTAAAATAGCTGGTTTACCGGGCCAAATCATCAAAACGCGTAATCTTGGAATTATAAAAAATGTCACTATGACCAGAATCCCACCAAGCAATCCTGCGTCTATGACCGGGATTCAGCGCGGTGCGGAAACAGCGCTCGCCGGCGCGCCCGCGGCGCGAATCGGCCGTCGACCAGTTTGCCATCAGTAAGACTGGCTTAGCCACACTCGTCGCCCGTTGGTATCTGGCCGCGAGGGTTTCGTCACGCTTCCTTTCCCAGCTTCGGGGTCCTATGCTCGCGACCGCCTCGAGAGCGTCGCAGATATCTCTCAGTGAGACCCATGCCGAGTACAAAGACTTTTCGCAATCCCGAACAGGTCCGCCGCTTTCCGAATGGCTGGATCGAAACCGTATGCCACGGCGAAACCACGATCGGGCGATTCCACATGGAGCCCGGCTGGCGCTGGTCGCGCGATGTCCGTCCAATCGCGCAGACCCGGTTCTGTCAAATTCGTCACCAGGGCGTCGTTCTAAAGGGACGACTGCGGATCGAGACCGAGGCCGGCGAAGTATACGAGGTGGGGGTCGACGACGTTTACGACATTCTCCCCGGTCACGATGGATCGATAGTCGGCGACGAACCCTTCGAGGCGATCGAGTTCGCCAGCGCGCGGCTTTATGCAGCGCCCGCGGACGGTGATCGAGTGCTCGCAGCGATGCTCTGCACGGATATCGTGGACTCGACCGGGCACCTCAGGCGTCTGGGCGACTCCGCCTGGCGCGAGCTGCTCCTCCAGCACAACCATCACGCGCGTGGCGAGTTCAACCGCTTTCGTGGACGCGAGATTCAAACGACCGGCGATGGATTCCTGGCCATATTCGACGGTCCCGCTCGCGCGGTTCGGTGTGCCCGGGCCATTGGCCAGTCGGTCGCCGGACTCGGAATCGCGATTCGCGCCGGAGTTCACACCGGCGAGGTAGAATTGATCGGCGACAACATCCGAGGTCTCGCGGTTCACGAAACTGCTCGCATCGCGGGAGTTGCCAAGGGGGGCGAGGTGCTGGTTTCGGCCACCACCAGGCACTTGCTTTCGGGCTCCGGACTCTCGTTCGAATCGGCTGGAGTCCATGAACTGAAAGGCCTTGCCGAGAGCGAGTTATTCAGACTTGGTGATGCCGGGTGATGGCACCGGCGCTGCTGATTCGGCGCCGGACGCCGACTCAGCTTCCCCTCCAAGATCGATCCGGCGCGCGATACCGTCGACCATGACCAGCGCGCGCGAGGCGCGCGGCCAATTTATCGATCTTTCGATCCCGGCCGCGCGTGCCGTCACCTGCAGCGCCTGGAGATCGGGCCGTCCCAGCTCATACGGATCCGCGTCCGACTCCACGAAGATGCGGCCGTCCGCGAGCACCGCGAGGGTTACCGGCTGATAGACTATTTCGACCTGTTCGCCGTGTCGCACCATGTGAAACAACTTGTCTACCGCCTCGGGTGCGAGCCGGATGCAGCCGTGCGAGCCGAAGTAGTAGATACTTTTCGGATGATTGGTGCCGTGGATCCCGATGCCTCCGTGATCGAGCCCGATCCAGCGTTGGCCAAGCGGATTAGACGGCCCCGGCTTCACCACCGCCGAGGTCGGGATCCCGTCATCCTCCATTTCCGCGCGAATCGCGGGAGGGACATGCCAGGTCGGATTCAGTTGAAGCGCGGCGATCCGATAGCTGCCGAGCGGTGTCCGCCAATCCGGGCGGCCCACCGTGACCGGCCACGCCCCCGCGAGATGGCCGTCCTGATACACAAACAGCATCCGCTGTGGAACATTGATCACTATACCCTCAGCGACTGCTGCCGCCGCCACGTGCCGGTCATCAATGCTGATCGTGTCCCCCGGGTTCGGCTCGTTTCCATCCGGGAACAGCGTGAGTGCGGGCTCGCCGAAGCGTGACGCGATCGAATCGGAGGTATCGTGTTCGTTTACCTGGTAAGCGAATCGCTCGCCGGAAACTTCGTGACCTACGCCTATCGGGGTTGCGCCGGGTGGAAGCTCGGCGCGCGCCCTTCGCACCCCCGTTTCCATGGCAAGGAGTGCGAGCACCAGGGCGGCTCCATATGCGATGCGCAAACTCATCTCACGAAGCGTAACGTCACAATATGTTCGACCGGTCCAGACGTGAAGTTGGACCAAGGATCAGGTCTGGGGCGATGGCGACGAGGAACGGGGTGCTCGGTTCCGTTGACCACCAAAATCGAGCGTTATTACCAAGCGTAACGCATCTGCTTGCTCCAACGTAGTGGCCTCGTTGGAGGCTTCCTTTGTCATCGGGTCGAGGCTGCCCATGAAATTGGGGACGACGATTTCGGCTGCGCTGGTCGGAACTGCGCTCGGTCTCTTTGCTACCTGGCTTACCGTGGTGCGGGTCGCCGTACCGGTCGGGGTGGAAAATGGTCCGTGGAGGACCGATGTTGGCGCCGGCAACCCGCGCAGCAACCCGTACACTCGCGCGAGGGTCGCCCTCCATGGATTTCTTGCACTGAACGCCCGCGAGACGGTCTATTACACGGCGACCCACGACAGCGAAGGCCACCCGCTCGAGGGCCGCTGTGTTTACGAGATTTCGGGCCACGATCCTGATGCGCGATGGTGGAGCATCACCGCGTATGGACCCGACGAATTTCTCATTCCGAACCCGGCGAACCGTTATTCGGTGTCCAAGACGACGGTCGCGCGGGAGCCTGACGGAGCGTTTTTGGTGCACGTGGGCGGTGTCAATGACGGCGCGAATTGGATTCCGCTGGGGCCCGGCCGCTTCTCGCTGAGCTTGCGGCTTTACAATCCTGGCCCGCGGGTCGTGTTCGACCCGGCCCACGTTGTCCTGCCAACACTTAAGAAGGTGAGCTGCCCATGAATCCCCGCGCACGACAGCTTGGGTCGTGGTTGGCCGCGACGCTCGTGATCGCGCTCCTCGTTCATTTCGGCACGCTCTACGCGCTGCCGCGTCTGGTCATGCGACGCGCGCTCAGGATCATGGGGGAGGCGAACTCAATGCACTTCGGCACGCGGCCTACTGCGGCGTCGCGCATGGTGGTGCGCCCAAGTCCCGACATTCTGTATGCAAGCTGTCCCTTCGATTTATCGAGCGGGCCCCTGCGGGTCAGCGCGAGTGTGCCACATTCGACTTACTGGTCAGTCTCGGCCTTTGACGCTGCCACCAACAACTTCTTCGTCCGCAACGATCGCGAAGTGACGGGCGATTCGATCGAGCTGCTGCTGGTGCGGCGCGGCCAGACCTTGCCGTTGTCGGACAACTCGCTCCAGCGCGTGATCGTCTTCGCTCCATCCAATCGAGGGCTGCTCCTCTTCCGCACCGTAATCGACGACGACCGGCATGTGTCCGCCCTTGAGGCGCTTCAGCGTCAGGGCCGCTGTGCGACGGTGCGCGCCGATCCCTAGGCGCAACCAGCGGACCATCTGAGCCCCGAAGCCGCAGGTAAGCGGTTTGGTGGTGGTCGTCGCAAGCGGTCTTCGAAGCGGCGGGCGGCGCGATTTTTCCACGTATTTCGGGAAACTCAGAGTAATTTCGCGCTTTCAGCCTGCCGCCTGGTGTCAATCCAGCTTTCATGAGAAAACCGCGGGCCTTGCTCGGATCTTAAGCGTGGCTGGGGATAACCGCACCCGCCGGATTTCGTAGCCCCGCGCGCCCTGGCAAAGCCCAGCCTCGCCTTTGTGGATAGAACTCTCAAAATGTTCACTTTCCTGGAGGCTCGCCCGAACCAAGGTTATCCACACTTGTGGAATCTTCGCGCCTAGGACACACGCAAAGACTTCCGATCCACCCGGCGTCTTTTCTACGATCGCGGGTAATGACGCGAAAGGAAGCGATACGGCGTCTGGAGCGTTTGGCCCTGGAAAACGGGCACAAGCGCAGGCACTACATCAAACGAGCGCTGGTCGAGTTCCTGGAAAGTCGCGAGACCCTTCTGCTCGGGGAACGCAGGCCAAGAGTTGAGGGTGCCTACCCCGCGCTCGACCCAATTGCCGCCCGCTTGACCAAATTCCCCAACTGACGCTCCTTCCGTAGCTAGTAGAGTTGGTCCGATTCGCGAGCGCGTCTCGCGCTTTGAGCTTCCACTCAGCCAGCCTGCGTGTGTTGTGCCGGTTCTATCTTGCCCCAACCCCGCCGATTTGACGGACGACCGCGGTTGCGCCGGGCGCGCGCTCGGTAGTCATTGGCTCGAATCGCCCGCCCAGGTTGTCGGCCAGGAAGCGCTCGACGCGCGCCTCGAAGTCGATGTTGTTCTCGGGCCTCGCGAAGCCATGACCTTCGTCGGTGTAGACTACATAGGTTGCGGGTTGATGGTTCTTGGCCAGGGCAGCGACAATCTGCTCGGACTCCGCGGGCTTAACCCGTGCATCGTTGCTGCCTTGCGCAATCAACATCGGAATGTGGATCTTGTCGGCCGAGAACAGCGGCGACGCCTTGGTGAGGTAAGCTCGATCTTCGGACTTGTCCGGATCTCCGACCCTGGTAAAGAACAGGTTCCTCACGTCAACGTTCCACCACGGTGGCATCGTCGCGAACAGCGTGAACAGGTTGGATGGGCCGTATTCGTCGATCGCGCAACGAAACGTGTCCGGAAAGAAAGCAGCTCCTGCCAAAGCCGCATAGCCTCCGTATGACCCGCCGTAGATGGCGACCTTCTTCGGGTCGGCGATGCCCTGCGCTACTGCCCACTTCAGGCCATCGATGAGGTCGTCCTCCATCTTCAGGCCCCATTGGTGATCGCCGGCGTGCAGGTATTTCTTTCCGTATCCCGCCGAGCCCCGGTAGTTAATCTGCAGGACCGCATAGCCGCGGTTCGCGAGCAGCTGAACGATGGTGTTGAGCCCCCAGAAGTCGCGTCCCCAGGGTCCGCCGTGCACGTACAGCACGAGAGGCAGATTCTTCGCGGGCAAACCGGAAGGCGCAGTCAGGTATCCGTAGAGTTGCATTCCATCGCGCGCGGTAAGGGTTACGGGCTTCATCTCGGCGAGCGTGAGCTTTTCCAGCTCCGGCCGGTGGCTGAAGAGGAAGGTCCCCTTCTTTGCGAATCGATTCCAGGCGTAAAAACGGATGGGGCCGCGGTCAGAGGCGAACGACACGAGCCAGAGCCGGTCGGACCGATCGCGGGAGACAATGTGCAGTTCACCGCCGTCCGAAAGGCTCTTGAGCGCCTCGAAATCCGCTGCGACCGCGGGATCGACGACCTTCCACTGCCTGCGGTCCGGCGAGAAGGCAACCGCTTCGACCACGTGCCGGGTGGGATTAATCAGCACGGGACCGGCATCGACTGCCGCGCTGCTTGCGATTTCCGTCTCTTGGCCGGAGGCTATTTCGTGACGAACCACATGGGACGTGTCGTGGCCCGCCGATGATTTGAGAATCAAGGAGCGTCCATCCTTGCTGAAATCGAGCGCCTCCAGTGAGTCTTCCATCCTGGCCCTGAGCAAGGTGCGCCAGCTTCCCTTTGACGAGTCGCGGATCCGTAGCTCGGTTCCCCCGTCCGGAGCGACGACCTCGGCGGCTCGCACTACCATGTTATCGTCGGCCAGCCATCCGCTGATATCGCCGGGATTGATCGTATCCAGCTCGACCTCTCCGTTGCGCAGATTGATGCGGTATACGTCGCGGAGTTTTCGGTTGCGCAGATTCAACGTGACCAGGAGTTCGTCGGGAAATTTTGGATTCGACGCGGCAACTGTCGCCCGCACGCCCTGCCACGGTGTCAGATCACGCACGTTCCCGCTGCTCAAGTCGACTGCGAATAGGTGCCAGTTCTCGTCGCCATCCGAATCCTGCAGGTAAATGATCGTCCTGGAATTCCATGCCCAGCCGTAGACCCTGATTCCGCGGTGGCGGTCTGCGGTGACCACTCGTGCGTCGCTCTTGCCCAGCGCACCAACCCAGACCTGGAGAACTCCGTGCGTGTCAGGCTGCAGCCACGCCAGAGCCTTGCCGTCGGGTGAGATTTCGGGGCCGGTACGGGCCGGGTTTCCGAACAGGACTTCGCGCGCAATCAGCGGCGGCAACTCGCAGGGCGCCGAACCCACCCAGGCAAAGGCGGCCACCACTATTCCGATCGCGACCCCAATCTGATGCCTGGATACAAACTTGGACTGTCTCACCGGATGGGTGCATCGGGCTTATCTAGGACCACGAGCCGACGCACATGCTGTATGTCTATGGCATACGCGTGGTCGACGAGGAAAGGTTCTGCGCACAGCGGCATGCTGCCAGAAAGAAGTAGGGCGAGTGCGGGCCTCTTCGGACTTAGGCTCCCAGCAGGCAGCTCGCGATGCGAAGCCCAGCCACCAAGGCCGGAATATTGGTGTTGGCGCGTGGTACCACGGGCATGATCGAGGCGTCGCCAATGTAGCAATTGTCCAGACCGTGAACGCGACCCCGCGCATCGACTACCGCGCCGCGGTCGGCTGCCGGGCCCAACGCGCAGGTACCGACCGGATGAAAATAGTGGGCGACGGTAGCGCGCGTGAATTCGGCGACCTGGTCTGCCGAGAGCACGCCCGCTCCGGGCAACTTCTCCTTCCCGAGCAACGCCGCCAATGGTGGGGCGGCGGCCAGCTCGCGGGCGATGTGAATTCCGTCGACCAGCACGCGTCCATCTTCGCCATCCGGGTCGGTCAGGTAGCCATGGTCGAGCAGGGGAGCATCGGCCGGGTCGCGGCTGGTTAGTTTCAGCACGCCTCGAGAGCGCGGCGTCATGCACGCCACCGCCAGCGACCAGGCCCACCCCGCCGCCGCCCGCTGCTTCGCCGCTCGCCCGCCCACCGGGTAGATGTGCAAATCGAAACCGCCGCCGCATCGTGAAGATCGCGCTTTGGCGATGGTCTGTTCCTCGGGCAGCCAGTGGCGGGTTGCGAATTCCGCCATTGCTGCTTCGAGCTCCGGAGTGCCGGCATAGACCAGTCCGACCATGGGATGGTCGTGCAGGTTTCGCCCCACGCCGGCAAATCCAGGACGTGCTCGACTCCCAGAGCACGCACCTCGGCCTCGGGCCCCACTCCCGAACGAATCAGAATCGCGGGTGAACCGTAGGTACCCGCGGCCAGTACCACGCGCCCGGTTTTGATGGTTACTTCCTGGCCATTCCGGATGGCGCGGACCGCTTCTACCCTTGCACCTCGAATGAGGAGGCGGTCGGCCAGCACTCCGCCGGCGATGGACAAATGGTTGCGGTCACGGACCGGATCGAGATAGGCAAACGCCGCGTTCCAGCGAATGCCATTGGCGACATTCGCCGGCGATAGCGCCATACCGAGGTTCTCGTCCAGATTGTTGAGATCGGCGACCAACGGGATTCCGGCTCTCGGTGCCGCCTCAAGCCAGGCGAGCTGATAGGGCGTGATCTCGTCGCGGGGCGGAGTTCTCACGCGCAACCGCTCACTGCCCGCACGGAACAGTGCGAGCAGGTCCTCGGTCGACCAACCGGGGTTGCCCAATTCCGCCCAGTGGTCATAGTCAAGGCGGCTGCCCCAAATCGCGGCGCAGCCGTTGTGCGATGAGCATCCGCCCACGACCCGCGCGCGATCGAATTTGATCACGCGCCGACCGGATTGGGCGGTGCTGGAATACCCCCAGTCGTGCGAGGTGGGGATTGCGCGCGCATCGGTCAGGTCCGCCGGCCACCGTCCGTCCTCAAACGAACCATAGTCGGGTCCGGCTTCGAGCAGCAGCAGCGATTGGTCACAACTCGCGGCCAGCACGCCGGCGATGGCGGCGCCTGCCGTGCCGGCGCCGATCACGACCGTATCCGCGAAGCCGGGCAGCGAATCACTCATTCATTTTTTGAGAGATCCATCCCGGGGTGCGGTCAGTTTCCGAAGTCCCAGCTTTCGCCGTTGTGATAGCGCGCGAGCACGTTCTTGGCGATCAGGATCCTGTGGACCTCGTCCGGGCCGTCGGCGATGCGCAGCGTCCGGGCTCCCTGGTACATGCCTGCAAGCGGCAGATCGCCCGAGACGCCCGCGGCGCCCCATACCTGGATGGCCCGGTCCACCACGCGCTCGTAGGCCGCGGGAACGAAGATCTTGATCGCCGAGATGTCCGTGCGCGGATCGCCGCCGCCTTCCATCTTCTCGGCACAATGGATGGTCATCAGGCGCGCCGACTGGATGTCGATATAGGAGTCGGCGATGAATCCCTGGATGAATTGCTTGGTCTCGAGCTTGCCGCCGTGGACTTCACGCATGATGGACCGCTCCACCATCAGGTCGAAGGCGCGCCACATCTGTCCGATCGAGTTCATGCAGTGGTAGATGCGCCCCGCTCCAAGCCGATCCTGCGCCGCCTGATGGCCCGAGCCGGTGCGGCCGAGCTGATTGCTTAGCGGCACCCGCACATCGTCGTAGACGATCTCGCAATGGTCACTTTGCCGGCCCCACACCTCTACGCCGCGTACGATCCGCAGGCCGGGCGTGTCCTTGGGCACGATGATCTGGGTCATGCGGCCGTTGTCGGCACCACTCCCCTCGGTGCGGCACATGACGATCAGAAAATCGGCGCGATACCCGTTTGAGGTGAACCACTTGTGCCCGTTGATTACCCACTGGTCGCCGTCTTTGCGCGCCGTGGTTTTGATCGAGCGTGGATCCGATCCCGCGGAGTCGGGCTCGGTCATCGAGAACCCGGACTCCATCTTGCCTTCGGTGAGCGGGACCAGCCATTTGCGCTTCTGCTCCTCGGTTCCGTACTTGAGCAGGATCTGCTGGTTTCCCGAGTTGGGCGCGACCACCCCGAACAGTGCCGCCGCACCCATGCTATAGGCCAGCACCTCATTCATGTACGCGTGCTCCAGGAAATTGAGACCGGAACCACCGTACTCGGGCGGGAGATGGGGCGCCCACAGACCCGCCTGCTTTACTTTTTCCTTGATTGACTCGCGCAGTGTCCGCGCCTCGCGGCGCTCCTGATCGGTGGAGCCATCGCGGTAGCTGGCCCAGAGCTTGCGCTCGTTGGGCAGGATGTCGCGGTTGACGATTTGCGCGGTAAGACCGCGGATCTCGTTGATGCGAGGATCGAGCGTCGGGATTGGCTTTACGTTCATCTGCATGATGGGTTCCTCTGTGGAGTCAAACGTAGCGCAGCGCCCCGAACTCTGGCCATAGGCCTGGTAACGCGCCGACGCTGGCCAACCTGGGCCTGATTCGCTAGCGTTCGGGGCGCACCCACCTTAGTGCGGGAGGAGACCGTCGTGCAGGTAAGCAAAGACTCCATCGATTTGGGAATCATCGTAACTGACGAAAAGGCGGCGGTCGGCTTCTACCGCGATACGCTCGGCCTGGAGTGGGAGGGCGAACTGGCGTTGCCGGGGGGCCGGATGTATCGTCTCAAGTGCGGAACCACCGTTATCAAGCTGGTGAAGCTCGAGCGGACTCCAACCGCCAAGCCTGAGCCCGGCGGTCCGATGCGCGGGCTCGGCTACCGGTACTTCACGATCTCGGTGCCCGATATCCGCGGACTGGTGGCGCAACTCGAGGCCAAGGGCGTCCGGCCGACGGTACCCGTCACCGAGTTCCGTCCGGGGGTTACGATCGCGATGGTGACCGACCCGGAAGGCAACACCATCGAGTTCCTCCAGAACACCTGAGCGGATCGAGCGGGCGGGTGGTGGGCCGGAGGGTCCGGAGTTTGGCGTCGCATCCGGCACGCCACTCAGCTCACCGCGAATTTTTCTCCCACCATCTCCTCGCTCTTGGACCAGAGTGCTTCCGCGCGGTCAGGATCGACTGCATAGGACTTCACTCCGATGCGGGGTGCTTCCTGGTCATTGACCTCT
>JAFAHS010000035.1 GCA_019237115.1 Deltaproteobacteria bacterium | reverse complement strand
CGCGACACCAAGCTCGCGCTAATGGAGTATTTCAGGCGGTCTCAACTCTATGAGGCCTATGGCTCGACTGAAGCGGGATGGGTTACTCTCCTGCGTCCCGAAGAGCAGTTGACTAAACTAGGCTCCATAGGCCGTGAATGCCTTGGTAGCGGGAGGATAAAGCTTCTCGATGCGGAAGGTAACGAAGTGAATGACGGCGAAGTCGGTGAACTCTATTCCCGCACGCCTTACTCATTTCAAGGCTACTGGAAATTGCCTGAGAAGACCGTTCAGGCGTTCCAAGGAGGCTATTGCACAGTCGGCGACATGGCCCGCCGTGACCAGGACGGCTACTACTATCTCGTCGACCGGAAAAGCAATATGATCATCAGCGGCGGAGAGAATGTCTATCCATCCGAGGTTGAGCAGGTCATTGGCGCGCATCCCAAGGTTAAGGACGCGGCTGTAATCGGTGTTCCTCACGAGAAGTGGGGAGAAGCAGTCCATGCGGTGGTCATCCTGCATCAAGATCAGGACGCATCAGAGTTAGATATCCTCGATTGGTGCAAGGATAAGATGGCCGGATATAAACGACCAAAATCGATCTCGTTCATTGCAGAAGACCAAATGCCGAGGACTGCCACTGGTAAGGTTTTGCACCGAGTTCTCAGAAATACTTATGCCAATCTGGGAACGCGCAGCCTTAACGAAGTTGCGCCATGACTGAGCCACGAAATACTAGCGAGGGGCTCTCAGGCGCGGTCATGGGAAAGACCGCCGGCGCAGCATTGGGACACAAGGAAACGATACGGTCCCCGGCGTCTCCAACTGTTGAAGTTGAGGGTGGCGCTCTGGTTGCGCGGGTGCTGCAGTCCCAAGGCGTGAAATATCTATTCGCGGTCAACGGCGGTCATACGTGGCCGATCCTGGCTGCGCTGCGCGATCACGGGATCAAACTCATCCATATGCGCCACGAGCAATCATGTGCCTACGCGGCAGATGGCTGGGCACGAACCACGGGAGTCCCCGGTGTTTGCAGTGTGACAGCCGGCTGCGGACTGACTAATGCAGTAACGGGTCTTTGCGCAGCTGGTCTCGCTGGGAGCGCGGTCGTGTGCATCGCCGGCCAGCACCCGACCACGGAAGATGGTCTCGGCTCGTTTCAGGAGGCGTACGGCAGCGAGGTCTGTCGCTCTTTTTCGAAGTTCACGAAGCGAGTGCTGGACTGGTCGACGATCGAAGTCGATTTGCGGCAGGCGTTCCGCGAAGCGGCTAATCCACCGCAAGGCGTCACGCTGGTCGAAATTCCAACTAACATCCTCTACCTGAGCGGGAGTGAGAGCAATCAGCGCCGAGGCGCGAAGGTGTATGCACCGGACGAGCTTCGCTCAGGAGCAGATCCGCAAAATATCAAGCGGGCGGTCGAAGTGCTTTTTGCTGGAGAGCGCCCCCTAATCGCGGCGGGGGATGGCATTTTCTGGTCGGACGCTGCCGCAGAGCTACGTGAATTCGCTGAGCTCACCAAAATACCGGTATACGCTCGGCGGACCGGACAGGGTGCTCTCGCGGAAGACCACCCGCTCGCGATTCGAGGTCCATGGAAAAAAACGTTCACCGGGCGGGCCGACGCCGTATTAGCGATCGGTATGCGCTTCTGGAGTGGCGAGAAGTTTGGGGAGGCACCCGCCTGGAGTGAATCTGCACGATACATCCAGGCTGACGCTACCCGGGCTAGGATCGGGCTCCATGTGCCGGCGGAGATTGCTCTGGTCGGTGATCCAAAACTTGTCCTCCGACAACTTTGCGACGCGGCAGGCCTCAAGGATTGGAGGCGACTAACCGATTCGGACTGGCTCCGGGAGATCGCCGAGGTGCGGACCAACTTTGATCGGGCTATTGCGGAAGCGGAGCAAGAACATCACACCGACAAACCAATCCACCCAGCAAGGGTCGCGCGGGAGCTTTGCGAAGTGATCGACCCGGACGCTACGATCGTGATCGACAGTTTTACGATGAGCGGCTGGATGTCGCA
>JAFAHS010000398.1 GCA_019237115.1 Deltaproteobacteria bacterium | reverse complement strand
AAGCTAAGCGCGACGCGATAGCGGTTCTAAATCAACGAAGCTTGAACGCCGCTTGGTCAAACGATTGGGCTCAATCAAACAAATCCGAAAAGCCGCGGGCCTGATCGCCTCAATTACTCCCAGAAAAAACGCAATTCCCCTCCCGTTTTTTCTAGAATGTTCACTCAGTTTGAGCGTTGAACCGTCGATCTGGGAAACTCCCGCGGGAGACGATAAAAGGAAGGGCACAAAATTGGGCACAGTCAACCGTCGATCGCGACATCGTGCGAGAAAAGACCTTGATTTTATTGGTGGGCGGTGCAGGTTTCGAACCTGCGACCCCCGGCTTGTAAGGCCGATGCTCTACCGCTGAGCTAACCGCCCGTACTATGAGCCGACGCCGAGATTATCAGGATTCGGGAATTGAGAACGAAACCCCGGACCACTATTTTGCGTGCTTGGGTGGGGCATCCGTGTATCCGAGCGCCATGTGCATTTTGTAGCCGACCAGGTCGCGCACCTCCTTCGGAAGTGTGCTCGCAACATCACGCGGCACGTCCAGGTATTGATTCTCCTCTTGCCGCAACCAGCCGAGCGAGTACGACAGGAAGACGCCATAGCGCCAGTCGTCCGCGGAGCGATTCGCGCCTGCGCCGTGCAGCGTCCCACCCATCCACATCAACACCGAGCCCGCCGGCATTTCGGCGATCGCGACTTCATGATCGCGCGCAATTCGGTCGGCAGGCCATCGATGGCTCCCGGGCACCAGATGGGTTCCCCCATTTAGCTCGGTAAAGTCGCTAATCGCCCACATGCTTGCAACGACCATATTCGGCCGCGGCACTTTAAAGAACTGAAATGCGTCTTCCTCGCGGTGCAAGACCTGCACGGTTGCGCCTGGACCTATCACCAATCCCGCTGTCGCATGCACCTGGTACGCAATGCAGTTGCGTTTCAGGAACGCGTCGCAGACCGATAGCATCAGTGGATGAGTCACGAAGCTCCGAAAGGTCTCCGATTTTGCGATCAGCGCCGTGATGCGTTTCGTATGCCCTGGATAAAAATCCGAGGGGCCGCCATCCTGCGCGTATTTTTCGTTGAGGCTTTGTGCGACGTCGGCGGTTTCGAGATAAGGCTGTAATTCGCGGCTGATACGCTGCCGCGCCGATTCGTCAACGACGCCGGTCACAACAACGCAGCCTGCATGCTCCAGCGCATGGATGGCATCCGTGTAGGGTGCTTTCGATGGAAAGACAGGAATCGATGGCATCACGTAGGTCCTCCGAGCCCTCGTTCAAGCGATAGTTTGCCATGAGGGCCGGGCGATAACAAAAACACAAACTCCTATTCTATTTGAAGTAAGACCAGGAGGAAGGCGGTCAGGCCCGAACAAAATGTCGCCAGCGGCGTTGAAACCCGACTTCATGCTCGCTTAGCATCGCCAGAAGATGAGCGAGACAAGGACCGTCAGCGCCCGCGCATGGGGCGCAACCCCATGGCAAGGGGGTCAGCTTCGAACCCCGAAATCGATGCCGTCGCGTGCCGATGCGGTCATAGTTGGCGGCGGGCTTACCGGATGCTCGGCAGCGTATCATCTGTCGAGGTTGGGTATCCGTCCGGTACTTTTGGAAGCGGAGCTCGTTGCCTCCGGCGCCAGCGGTCGCACCGGTGGAATCGTTCTTGAGGGCAGCGCGGCGGGTCCTCTAGATCAGGCCAACGCCTGTGTGCCGGGCCTTGCGAAACTGGTCGAGCGCGAGCAGATCGAATGTGAACTGCGTCTGCCCGGATGTTGGGAAATCGGGCATCGCGATGGCGGCGTCCGAAGGCTCCCCTGGATTGACGAGGGCAAACCGGTCTCCGTCACCGGTCACGTCCCTGGCGGAACGGTCGAACCCCTGCGGCTCACTCTCGGAATCGCAAATGCCGCCTTGCGGGCCGGCGCCATCATTTGCGAACACGCGCGGGTTACGCACATCGACTCCGGGGATCACCTGGTGGTCGAGCTTGCGGAGGGCCAGATTCGAACCGATTGGGTGATTGTGGCTGCCAACGCGTGGATCAAATCCCTGGTGCACGACGCGCATATGGGAAGCGCGCTTACTTTTGCCTGCGCGACAGAGGTGCTGAATGAGAAGGTGATAGAAGCACTGGGATTCCAGGATAAAATTCCTTTCTACACCGTGGATCTTCCTTATCTCTGGGGCCGTATCACCGGCGAGGGGCGCATTATTTTCGGATCGGGGCTCTTGTTCGACTCTTCACAGGGGCTCGAAGAGACTGGGCTCGAGACGCGCTCCTTCGCCCGCGCAATCGAGGTCCTCACGCGCCGGGTCCGTGGCTTACATCCTGCGCTGGTGAACACCCGTTTTTCTCATGGCTGGGCCGGTCCCATCGCGTTCACCCAGGATCAGAAGCCGATCCTCACCTGCGCTCCGAATCAGCGACGTATGCTGGTGGCCGGCGCCTACGCCGGACATGGCGTCGCGATGAGTGTACGCGCGGGAGAGCTGCTTGCGCTTGCGGTTGCGAGAAACGATCCGCTACCCGAATGGGGCGCGTTAGCGCGTTAAGCTTGCACTAACGTCGGAGAGACGAGGTGCGCGTGTTTGCCGCCGCCCCGCCGCTCCGTGCGGAGATCGAATGTGGTGACGACTTCGCTTTGAAGTCAGACGGCATTGACGAGCGCAGTCACGAGGCGAGGGAGCCTTTGCGCGCGGCCCGTATTCTAAACCTCACCCTAAAAGCAGGCCTAGTAATCCTCTTCCTCTTTCTCATCCGCGGTCTGCCTTTTCCGCCTGGCGGCTACAGCCGGGGCGGCCACACCCAACGCGACGCCTAGTACCAGGGCAAGCCAGCCGAAGGTGTTGCCGAGCAAAGTGTAGGGCGTCGTCCCGGTTCCCACCGGCACTTTGGCGACCAGGCTTGCATAGGGACGATTCGAACTTGGTGCCTGGTAGAGCACTCGACCATAGCAGTCGCTCAGGGTGAGAAATCCATCTCTCGCGGCGCGCGCGATCGCGTAGCCGCCTTCAACCCCGCGCAGAATCGCAACTCGGGAATGCTGCCAGTTATCTCTCCCGAAGTCCCACGCGGGTACCAGCATCAGGCGCACGTCCTGTCTGCTGTATTCGCGCCCCAGCTTGGGAAAATCCATGTCCTTGCAAATCGCGATTCCGGTCAGGGTCCCCTGCACGATGCGAATCATCTTCAAACGTCCCGGAACGAACCCATCCTCAAAGCCCGGAACCAGGTGCCGTTTGGAATAATCAGCCTCCGTCGCTCCGGACGGATTCAGCAGCCAGGCACGATTCTGTCTGTGATCCGGGGCCGTGATGGTTACCCCGACCAGCAGGTCGACCTGGTCCGATTTGGCGACGGCCGCCAGCGCCCGGCGCAACGGAGACGCCTCGTCCGAGGTCAGAGGAGCGATCTTTTCGGGCAACACCACGATGCGTGCACCGCGTTGCGCCGCTTCGTCGATGGCCTTTTTGTATGTTGTCCAGAGCGCTGTGTCGATCGAGTCGGCTTGAACCTTGACTGGTGTGTCGATCACGACCAGTCCAATCGGAACCTGGGGTTCGCTCCGTGCGGCGGCCACGCGAATGAAGCCGAATGCCAGCGCCCCAAGGACCCATAGCCCCGCCACCACGTAGCCGGTAAGAAATTGACCCCATCCGGAGCGTTGGTACCACGCCACCGCCAGAGTCGACGCAAACAGGTTCACTGTGAACACCACGCCGCTGGTCCCCGCCAGTGCAGCAATCTGGATGACCGCTATAGCGTTCATCTGGCTCAGAGCGAAGCTCGCGGATGCGCCATGACCGGAAAACCAGCTTTCCAGCATGTCGAAGCCGGCGGTAAGCGCCGGAAACACCACAATCGAAGACCAATGACGCCATTGAACCACTGCCCGTCGTGTCAGCGTGACCGCCACCACCAGTTCCACGGCGCGGCCGACGGGCGCCAATAGAGCTACTATCGGTCCGGCGACTTCGAGGTAATATCCGGTCGTGCTGATGCACCCGACGACCGCTGTCAGCGCTGCTAATCCGGCAGCTTCGAGAGGTGACGCAATGAATGCCGCCGCAAGCATAGGGGTGACCGCGATCCATGCGATTGGCCACCACGGATTCAGGCCCGCGGCAATCGAAATCATGGCCCCCGACAGGATTGCAGCGAGCAGCCGTCCGCTGCGCGTGTCCAGGCGAAAGTTCGTCATGGCAGAGCCGTCAGCGAGATATGAAACAACGGAATCAGAATTTCCACGAGGATCAAAATGGCAACCGCGACTTCCAGTAACAGTAGCCTGCGGTCGCGGGCGACATCGACGACCAGCTCAAGTGCTTCCTGTACACTTCGTAGCTTGAGCTCCAGGGCGGCGTAACGGTCGGCCAGGTCAAACTCGGTGCGCAAGTCGTCATAGATGCGATCCATCGCGCTGTCTTCCCAGGTTGCGTCGGGCTTGTCGAGCAAGTGCAGCACCGACAAAACCTCGTTGCGGTTCATGATCGCCTCTCCGATAAAACGCACCAGCGGCCTGGTGCGAAAGGGGACGCTCCCCCGTGCTTCCATCCGCTCGACCATCTTGCCCGTCCGTGCGAACAGGGATTCCACGACCTGCTCGTAGTATTCCATTGCCGCGCTCTGCGCTACGGTTAGCGCAACCACTCCGGCGCGCGCCGTGGTAAGCTTGTCTACGCGCAAGTTGCCGTTGGTAAGCCCGACAACTGAATCGGGATCTTCAGTTAGAGAATAGTCTTCGCGCACGATCTGGGTTCTGAGCCCTGGGTGAGCTTGCTCGAGCCGGGTCAGTTCAAAATCGCGTCTCTGCTGTGGCACGTTGTGAAATACCATTGCACCGAATGGGTAGATGTAAACCCCAGCGCCCTCGTCGAGCGGAAAGTAGAGCTCATGAGGCGACACCCGCGCCTCCGGGTAATGCGCCGTCAATCCCCTGAGCGGCAGGTTTTCCACGAACGCGATAGCGTAGAACTGATGTGTTCGGCTGGGCATGTTTGCCTACCGTGGGTGGGCGAGGAAGTCGGCACCTCGCGATCTTCTATACAGCTGAACGCCGCCGCCGCACCTTTCTTGTCCGCTTGTGTACCAACTTTCTGAGAGTTGCTTCCAGCAGATCCATGGCGCCCGGTACGCGAGGACCTGTGGCAAGCGGTCCGATGGTCTTCTGGATTCAATGAAATCTACTGTGCGAAGATCGCCTGGTTGTCTTTCCGCGAATTGATTGGAAGATTTCAAGAACATGCCGCCCGAAATCACATCCTTTCATGAACCGCTTACCGCGGCGCTAAAGCGCAAGGCACTGCGGGGAGAACCTGGCTCAGCGCGAAACCACCTCCTGGCCGGCGGCGACGGCTGGCGAGTAGTCGAAATACTTTGCACCTCGGGTCCCGGGGACCCTTCTGTCGAGGAGCGCTTCTGGTCGGTCGCGATCTCACTGGTGCTTTCTGGGACCTTCTCTTATCGAAGCGCCCGGGGCTCCTGGCTCATGTCGCCGGGTGCCTTGCTACTGGGAAACGCGGGCCACACCTACCAATGTTCGCATGAGCATGGCGAGGGTGACCGCTGCCTGTCGTTTCAATACGATCCGGGGCTGTTCGAGGATCTTGCGCGCGATTCCGGGGTATCAAAGGCGCAATTCAGCTCTGATCGGGTGCCGCCCCTGCGGGCGACCGCGCAGCTGACTGCCCGCGCGGTGACTGCGATGCAGATGCGCGAGTCGTTTGAGGAACTCGCTCTGGAACTCGCTGGCACTGCTCTCCGGATCTGCCGGGACCTACACCCAGCACCAGTTGCCTGGTCAAGGCGCACCGAGATGCGCATTGCGGAAGTGCTGCGCTATCTCGAGTCGGGCGCGGTCCACTCTCCGCGGTTGGAAGATCTCGCTCGCGTGGCCGGCTTGAGCCGTTACCATTTCCTGCGCGCATTCAAATACGTGACCGGGGTCACGCCCCATCAATGGGTATTGCGCGCCCGCCTGCGTGATGCCGCCCACAGGTTGGCAACCAGTCACTCTCCGGTCACCGAGATTGCACTCGACGCGGGCTTCACGGATTTTTCGAATTTCATCCGCAGCTTTGGTGCCGAATACGGCGTGTCGCCGCGCAGGTATCGCGCCGGACCATGATGCACGACCAGGTGTCGTGCGAAATGATTCAGCGATTCTCTTTGGAGAGCGCCTGCCTGATAGCCATCAGCACGAAGAGGAAGTCACGGGCGCTACCCACTTTGCCCATCGTGTTGATGCGCTTCAGGGTGCTCAACTCGTCTCGGGTGAGGCGATACTTCCGAAGCAGCGTTCGATTCTCAGAGAAGTCCTTCCACGCCGTGGAACGCTTCTGATTACCATGTGTGCGGCCACCATCGACCATCTCGCGCGTCTCCGGATAGGCGAGCATCAGCAGCTCTGAGCGCTCCAGACCAAGGACTTCGCCAAGCCGGTTCAGAACTGTAATCGATGGACGCCGCTGATCCTTCTCGAGGTAGCTGATGTATGAGGCCTTTACTCCCAGCTCGCTCGCGAGCTCACGTTGTGTGAGACCGAGAGCAAAACGCTGACCTTTGATTGAAGACCCAAACGTGACATCGCTCGAAGTTCTTTTTCGCATATACCAACAGTCTCAGCGGGGATCGCAATTCAGTATGGTCAAGTACGCGAAAATGCGCCAGCACTTTCAGTCACTTTTCTCTGCCTAATTGGCAATAGCAGGTACGGTCTTCGGACCTCAGGGTGATGACGCAACTTGCTTGATCGTCAAACTGCGCATCCTATGCCTAACGTGGCCATCGCCCGATGAAGGATGTGTCAATGTGCGGCAATAGGTTTCGAATACTGTCCAGTAGGTGAACTATTGGTCAGCTTGCTCACCGGCGGTTTATCCGTTCAGCGGCGAGTGCTTTCAAAGTTGAACGCAGGTTGGCCCATCGCACGGTGAATCCGGGTCCGGAGGCAGGCGCGGATCGGCAGGGCGCGGATGGGTTTGATTCAGTGCGCCAACAGCAGATAGGCGGTTCCGCCCACCAACACGAGGATGCCCGGATTGATGTGTCGCCAGAGCAGGACCGCCGTGACGACCGTGGCTATAGCGATCGCCGCAACATCCAGAGATCCGTCGGACACATGCACCAGACTCAACTTCGCGATCGCCCAAGTTCCTGCGAACATTAGCCCTATCGCGACTGGAGCGAGACCTTGCTGCACCGATTGACGCCACGGCGATCCGGAGAAATGAATCCAAAGCCGGTTGGCCGCCAGCGTCAGGGCGCAGTCTGGCAGAAAGAAGGCAACGCCAACCACTGCTGCACCCAGAGCCCCCGCCAAACGATAGCCGATGAGCAGTACCATGAGCATGTTGGGCCCCGGCGCGACTTGCCCGATACTGTAGATGTCGCGGAACTGCTTGTCGGTAAGATTGAACCAGTGCACCGTGGCGTGCTGCATCTCAGGCAAAACCGCGGTACCCCCGCCCACCGCGAGCACCGAGAGCATCATAAAGACGAGCCCGAGTTTCAGGAGCTGCCAATTCATCCGGTTCCTCTAACGCCGGTAGTGGTTATGCCTAGGCCCGCGTTGGAAGGGCAGTTGCTCGGGCGCCGCCGCCCGCCCGGGACGTGGACGGTAAAGCCAAATCGACACGGTCCCAATCACTATCAGGACGTAGGCGAGCGAGATCTTCAAAATACTCACCGCCACGAACGTCGCCACCACAATCAATAGGTCGGGCAGCTTCACCAACTGCTGCCTTCCCAGTTGCAACGACACGACCAGCAGAAGCCCCACCGCCGCCGCCGCGATTCCCAAAAGAAAATGGCTGACCCAGGGATTGTGCCTGCTCTCAGCCCATAGGATGCCGAGCACCATGACGAAAATTGCACCGGGCAACATCAGTCCCCCGACCGCCGCGACGGCGCCGGGCACACCACGCAGGTCGTCTCCGGCAATGACCGCGATATTAACCGAGTTGAGGCCCGGTAGGGTTTCGCTGATCTCAAGCGCGCTCATGAACTCTTCGTCGCTGAGCCACCGCGAGTCCCGGACCAGGTATTCCCGCAAGTAGGCGACCACGCCGCCCCCAAAACTGACCGCACCGGCCATCAGGAAGACTTTGAAAATTTGCCCAAGTGCGACCCCTGCCCCAGTCGGCGGGCTAGTTGCGGCACTAGGTGCTGGTGTTACCGATTCCATAACTGAGGATGGGCTCCATCACGCCGATAGCGAGTGTGCGTGCGGCTTGCGCGAAATCCACAACCCCTTTCGTTCGCCTGATTAGTTGCTGGAATTTCTGATGGCCAGACTCACCCTTTCAAGCCGGGCGCGGACCAAGGTATTTCCGCCGATTGGCAGTCAGTAGAACATGAATGGTCAATTCTGGCCATGGCACCATCGATCACACGTCTGCCCGCACCCGTACCTTCCGGAGTCCGACGCCAGAACTGTCGAAGGCCCACGCTGCGATCCCTATGAACCTAGCGGTAAGCTCAAGCAAGGTCCGGAGAAGTCATTCCGAATTGTCGAGGAAGTCCTTCCGGATTGTGGTACCGGCGAAGCGCGGCATCCTGCCCGATGAGTTTGACCGGGTCCTTCGGCCCGAGCGGTCATCCGCTTAGCAAAAATGACGGCGCAGCCTGAGGTCGCTCGGCCTCAACCATCGGCGTATCAGCGTGAGCCACTGTCAACCGGTCGGCGCCGGCTAAGTGGTGCGCACGGGGCATTTCATCAGAGTCGATTCCACCGCGGGCGAGCAAGCCCCCGACGGCTCGAAGCTTTCACCAACGGGAATCTTGATTCCACCTGACCAATGGCGCATTCACCTTGCATGGACACGAACATTTCACTCTGGGGCCGTCTGCAAGCCGCCGTTCCTCGCGGTGTCAGCATCTCACTTCCCGTGTTCGCTGCGTCTGCCGAGAATGCCGAGATACGCGACGTCGAAGGGCGCCGCTATATCGATTTTGCTGGCGGCATTGGAGTACTCAACGTCGGTCATCGTCATCACCGCGTCATGGCCGCGGTCGAACGGCAGTTGCAGGCTCTCACGCATGCGTGCTTTCAGGTCACCCCTTACGAACCGTACGTGCAGCTGGCGGAGCGGCTCAACGAGCTCGTGCCGGGCACAGCGCCCAAGAAGACGATTTTTCTGACCACCGGCGCGGAGGCAATTGAAAATGCGGTCAAGATCGCGCGGCATGCAACCGGTCGACCGGCGGTTATCGCATTTGGCGGTGCGTTCCACGGCCGGACCATGATGGCGCTTGCCTTAACTGGAAAAATGAACCCATATAAGGCCGGCTTTGGACCCTTTCCCGCCGACGTTTACCATGTTCCGTTTCCGAACGAATTCGAGGGCGGCGGCACTGCCGCCAGCCTCCGCGCCATCGACGAGTTGTTGTTTTCCTCGGTTGCGCCCAATCAGGTTTGCGCGATCATTATCGAGCCGGTTCAGGGCGAGGGTGGATTCAACGTCGCTCCCTTCGATTTCCTCCGTGGTCTTCGCGCCCTGTGCGACCGCCACGCAATGTTGTTGATAGCCGACGAAATTCAAAGTGGCTTCGGCAGAACGGGCCGAATGTTCGCGGTGGAGCATTCCGGGGTCGTTCCCGATCTGATCGTTACCGCAAAAAGCCTGGCCGGTGGATTTCCCCTTTCCGCGGTGACCGGTCGCGCGGAGGTTATGGACAGTGTCCCGCCTGGCGGTCTGGGCGGCACCTACGCGGGCAATCCGGTCGCTTGTGCAGCCGCGCTCGCGGTGCTGGACGTCATGCGCGATGAAGACACTCTGGGGCGCGCACAAAAGCTTGGCGCGCGTGTTCATGAACGCCTGCTCACGATGTATCGCGACCCCCGATTCACTTGCATCGGCAACGTCCGCGGTCTCGGCGCAATGCTTGCGATTGAATTGGTTCGTGACCGCGCTTCCCACGAACCGGCCTCCGAGCTGGCGCGCAAAGTGGTGACTAAAGCCGCCGACCTCGGCTTGATCATTCTAACCTGCGGTCATTACGCGAACGTGCTGCGCGTGCTGGTCCCGCTTACCGCGTCGCTCGAGGTCGTCGACGAGGGAATCAGCATCCTGGAACGCGCTCTTGATGAATCGCTGGCGTGACCGTTCGGTCCTTCCCGCGCAGCTTCTTTTTCCGCAGGATCGGCTGCACTAGCGCGCGCGGTGGCAACTACGCCGGCCGGCAGTTCGTAAGAGGGGAGTCTCCCCCAACTCAGCTAGTCTCCGTGTTCTCAACCCAGAGGCGCACTTGTCCGGGTCCGAAGCAACCTTCGCAGCTCCAGATCCGGACATCCCCTTCGAACGTTATGCCGACGATGCAATCTGCCACTGTATGAAGGATGTTCTTTTGCGAGAAACCGCCGCGCCCTTTGACCGCTTGGTGCGGCCAAATTTGCGCCAAATCTGCCCCCGACTTGTTCGGACGTTTTTTGGATGTTAGGTTCGCTTGTTGACTTCACCGCAGATGCGCCGGTAGGTCACGAGTCTTTGGAGCTTGCAGATTAAGCGATGCGCCGTGGGGAAATGGCGTTGCCTGACTTTTTGGGCATCGGTCCGGGGCGAACCGGCACGAGTTGGCTGCACGAGGTGCTGGTCGGACATGCCGACCTGCCTTGCGGGGTGAAGGAAACCCAGTTTTTCAATCACTCGTACGAGAAGGGCATCGATTGGTACGCGGCGCATTTTCGTCACGCTCGGGGCGACCGGCCCATTGGCGAGATCTGCCCATATTTTATCCACCCGCGTGCAACCGAACTTATTAAGCTCCATATGCCTGATTGCAAACTGGTGGTTTGTTTTCGCGACCCGGTCGACCACGCCTACTCAAACTATAAATTGTTGATCGCGTACGCGTGGGCACGCGGATCATTGGATGAAGTCGTCGAGACCCGGCCGCATATCGATCGCGGTAATCAGTACGCGGCGAACCTGCGGCGATGGTTTGATCAGTTCGGGCGCGACCAGATCCTCGTTACTTGGTACGAAGACTTGTCCTCCGATCCGCAGGGTTACTTGGATCGCTTTTGCGAATTCACCGGAATCCCAAAGTTTACCCTGGCGGACCACGGCACAACGAGCAAGAAAGTAAATGAATTTCAAGGCCCGCCGCGCAGCCGCCGCCTTGCCCAGAACGCACGGCATGCGATGTACTGGCTGCGTGACCGGCGCGCTTATTCCATCGTCAACGCGCTCGACCGCGTCGGCGTATGGTCCTTGTGCTTCAGCGGCGGCGAGCGCTACCCGCGCCTGACGGCGGAGCAGGATGCGCGGCTACGACAGCGCTACCTGCCCGAGGTCGAAGCGCTCGAGGCGCTTCTCGATTGCGACCTCTCCCGCTGGAAGCGTCCTGGCGAGGCGAGGGCGGCATGAGCTTAAGCAGATGGGGATTGCTGCCCGACGTCATGGGAATCGGGCCCGCACGCACCGGCACCACCTGGCTTCACGGGAAGCTTTCCGGTCGCGTGGATCTCCCCCGCGGCCTCAAAGAAACCAAGTATTTCGAGCGCTACCACGCGCGCGGTGTCGAATGGTACGCAAGCCTGTTCCGACATTGCAAAGGCGACCGCCCGATCGCCGAAATCTGCCCTTACCTGGCCGCCCCGCAAGCTCCCGAATGGATTGCCGAGGTCATTCCAAACTGCAAATTCATTGTCACGCTGCGCGATCCGGTCGACCGGATGTATTCGCACTACAGGATGATGCGCGGATATGCGTTCACGCGCCTGCCCGTCGAAGAGGCCCTGAAGGTGGATCGCTTTCTCGCCCAGGGTAGCCTGTATGCGAGCAATCTTGAGCGTTGGTTCGCGGTTTTCCCGCGATCGAGCTTTCTCATCACCTTATATGAGGATCTGCGCGAGCGACCTCAGACCTATCTTGATTGCATTAGCGACTTCATCGGAATCAAAAGAGTTTCGCTCGCAGGTCGCAAGGAGCGCCGCTACTCGATCAACTCGTTCGATCGCGCGCCGCGCAGTTTCAAACTCGCACAAAATGCGCGCCATTTGCGCATCCGGCTGCGCGAACGAGGCTGGAACCGCACGGTGAATTTATTGACGCGGATGGAAGTTTGGAGCTGGTGTGCGGGAGGCGGCCCGAAGTTCCCTCCGCTCACCCGCGAGCAGGATGCGCGCTTCCGCGAGTTGTATCTTCCGCAGATAGAGGGGTTGGAGAAACTGGTCGGGTGCGATCTCTCTACCTGGAAAAGCCGCCGCCCGCCGAGCGCGGCCGCGAATGTCACCTCCCTACCTCCCCGGGCCATTGCGCAAAGCGATTCGCCCACCGGGTTGCATGAATTCCGCTCGAAGGCTTCCTGACTTCGTCGCGGTCGGCCCGCAACGCACCGGCACGACTTGGCTCCATCAGGTGCTGGCAGGCCATATCGGCCTTCCCTCGACCAAAGAAACGGATTTCTTTTCGAAGCACTTTGAGCGGGGATTGGATTGGTATCTCGCGTACTTTGCCGGTTGCCGCGCCGATCGTCCGATGGGTGAGGTGAATCCCAACTATTTCGGAATCTCGCAGGCGTACGAGCGAATCGCTCGGACGATTCCGCACTGCAAGATCGTGGTGTCGCTGCGTGATCCGACCGAACGCGCGTGGTCGTCCTATCGAACCATGCGGCGTGACGCGTGGACCCGTGTGGGCTTTGAGGAGACTGTCGCGCGAAGCGAGGTCATTCGCGAATCCAGCCGCTACGCGTTTCATCTCGGCAACTTGCGCCGCCTCTTCGGCGTGGATCGAGTATTGCTGCTGTTTTACGAGGACCTGGAGGCAAATCCACAAGGCTACCTGGACCAGGTCTGCAACTTCATCGGAGCGCCGTCCATCTCGATCCAGGGCACCGCGGTCGAGACCCAACGCGTGAACGCGGTCACTCACGCCCCCCGCAGCCGCCGGACGGCGCAAAACGCACGCAACGCACGCGACTGGATGTTGACGCATCGATGGCATCGTACGCTCGGGTTGCTTGAAACCATCGGCGTATGGCGGCGTGCTTTCGGCGGCGGCGAAGAATTCGGCGTTATCGACCCGGATGCGGAAGCTCAACTGCGCGATCATTTTCGTCCGGAGGTCGAGGCACTGGAACAGATGATTGGCCGTGACCTTCGTAATTGGAAGGGCGGACGTACACCATGGCGCGCGTCGACGTCATAATTCCGGTCTACAACTCGGCGGGGACGGTCGCGGAGTCGGTCGAAAGCGCACTTGGGCAAACTTTCACTGATTTCGATGTCATTGCGGTAGATGACGGGTCTACCGACACAAGCGCAGAAGTCCTTTCACGCTATGGCGCGGGGATTACAGTACTGGCCCAACCCAACAGGGGACTCTCCGCTGCTCGGAACGCGGGTGTACGCCTGGGAAGTGCCGAGTACCTCGCGTTTCTCGACGCAGACGATATCTGGGAGCCCGAGATGCTGGAACACACGGTCGCCGCGCTCGATCGTTCGCCGCACTCGGTTCTCGCCTACACCAATGTCACCGTAGTCGATAGCGCGGGCCGGCCCCTCAACGCGGCCCTCGTCAGCAATTCACTCGGACGTGCGCCGCAACTCGAGGATCTCTTCGTCAGCCTCTGGCCGATCATGCCGAGTGCGGTCGTGATGCGCCGGGGCGTGTTCGATGCCGTCGGCGGCTTTTCGGAAGCGTTTCGGGGTCTCGGATACGAAGATGTCTTCATGTGGATGCGCGCCCGCGAGTTGGGGGAATTCGTTTACCTGCCCGAGTCGCTGGTCAGATGGCGCTTCTCAGCGTTCCCGCACCCGCTCAAGCGGGTGCGCAAAGAACGTGATTCAGCGAAGGTGTTTGAAGGTCTGGTGCGCGAGCGATGGCATCGGTCGGCCGCTCGCTTGATCAAGGCTCGCGAGCGGGCTCCACGCAGCATACTGGGCTATATTGGTCTGCGTGCCCTCGCAGAGGGTAATCGAACGACCGCGCGAAACGCCTTCGCACTGGCCATTCGTTTCGATCCCTGGCGGCTCAGGAACTATATGCGCTACCTGCGGACCTTCCTTCCAGTGACGGCCGCGCGGGTTTTGAGTGGAGGTTCGCGAGCCGCAAGAGGCTGAATGAGCATATGGCAATTCGCGCGAACTAGGGGTATCAGAATTAGGAAGGGAGGAGCTAAGCATGACTGTCAGAAACCTGCATCGAGGTCTCCTGGTCGTTGTAGGCGCCGCAGCGATAGTGGGCCTAATCAACGGGTACGGTTGTGCTCAGGAGACGAACGAAAAAGCCCAGAAGTTGGAGCTGAAGTTTGACCTCACTAAGTGCCAGCCATTGAGTCCCGGCCTATACAAATGTCCGGCCATCGACAAGCCGATCTGCACTACGGAATACAATCAGCCCGGCGTCGAGTGTGTCCGCATAGGGAAGAAGGGCAGCGTCTTTGTGATGGGCCCGGGCGGGATGATGGGACCCTAAAACGAACCAACTTTGTGTCTTCGGGCGCGGACGGCGGGTGAGCCGCCCGCGCTCTGATTTTCAGCATGTTCGTGTGACTCGCGGTCGTGCTGTCGGGCGCAGCGTGGCGCGCTCCTGTTTAATCGCGGCAGGGAAAGTCGATACTCCAATTCTCGGGAGGTTTGAGGCTGAACTGATTTGTGCGCAGTCTTATCGTCGTGCCTTCCAAAGCCGATGGATCCCTGCGATCATTTGCTGTTCGTCGCGGTGAGCCGTTAGCTCAGGCTGGTAGAGCATGTGACTTTTAATCACAGGGTCCCGGGTTCGAGTCCCGGACGGCTCACAAAAAATATCTTTCATACTCGTGGCTTTTTTGATCTTCAGGACCTCTGACTCCGGGTCGCGCGGCCGATTGGTGCCAGATTGGTGCCAAAATGAATCCAGGCGGTCAACAAAACCCGCATCGGCTCGCGGAAGCCAGCGGGCATAATGCTGCAGCGTCGTGGTCGGCTTCGCGTGCCCGAGCTGAGCAGCCACATAGGTAATGGGCGCGTTCTTGGCGAGTAGAGCCGTTGCGAAGGTGTGGCGCAGATCATACAAGCGATGACCGCTGACGCCGGCCTTATTCAGTACGCGGATAAACCGCTTTCTGACCCGGCTGATGTCCATGGGGTTCCCCGCACTGTTCATAAACACCAAATCGCTGACTGTCCCTGCTCCCGACTTGACTGCCTGCACTTGGCGCTTTCGGTAGAGCGCCGTAATCGCCAGGGCGAGTTCCTGCGACATGTCGACGTTGCGCACTCCTCCGGTCTTGGTGGTGCCGAGCTCTCCGTCCGAAAATGCCCGCTCGACAAGGATCTTGCGCTTGGTGAAGTTCAGGTCGGTCCACTGCAGGGCGAATGCCTCACCCGGGCGTGCTTCTCGCCATCAGGACAGGGGCCGTCAGCTTCGTCGACTCCGCAGAATCTGGCGCCGGGCCAGCTTCTCCAAGGACCCAGCACGCAACCGGCGCACATTATCTCTCTCGCGGTCGGCTGACGCACGCTTTAAGCGACGTCCTAAACGCTAAGATTGGACGGTTCCTCGGGCCGGATTCGACTTAGCCACACGAACCCTTACGTACTAAGTGCGACCTTCAGACAGTCCTTTCAATCGAGAACGCCCGTAGCGCTCTGACCGTAGACAAACCCAGCTTCTCGGCAAGCCTGCTCGAGTAGGTTTTGATGGTGCCCTTTGCAATCCTCATCCGTTCAGCGATAGCAGCCATCGGGAGACCAGAACCAAACAACTCTAACAATTCGGCCTCGCGTGGGCTTAGCCCGTATCGGTACATGATTCGCTGGCGTCGGTGAGATCCACGCTCGCCTTGCTCGATCAGCACGACAAAGTTCCCCTGGCCGATACTGCCGTCGGTGACGAGGCCGCGCATGCTCAGGGTGATACCGCTCCAATGAGAATGGAGTCTTGCCGCCGGCGCACCTATATTCGATTCGCCCGAGCCCGTGAAAATCGTACGCAAGCTGTGAGCTATGTAGTCCAATGTCTGCGAAACTTGCGAACCGTCATCCTTGAGTTGATTGAAAACCCCGAGTTGATGGAACAATCGCTCCGCCTCCTGATTGAGAGCAAGCACCTTTCCTTTAGAGGACGTCAGGACCACTCCGAGCTGACTGTTAGCAAGGCTATGGAAATCATTTCGGGAGGATGAGTGTGGCGAGAGCAGACGCGCAGTCTTAATGGAATGGGTTATGTGGGGTGCGGCGAAGTGGAGAAAGTGCAGGTCTTCGCTGCTGAACGGCTTCATGGATTGGCTGCGCCACAACGCATATATCCCTAGCGCATCTCCTTGTCCGAGCATCGCGCCTATAAAGTGATGGGCATTCAGATGCCGATAAAGCTCGTGGTATCCTGGCAATTTGTGGAACTCTGGGAAGACCATTTGCTCGAAGCTTAGTGTCGTCGTGATCGCGGGATCGCGCCCGACCTGGGGAACGATTCCAGACTCGGCTGGATCGTCTTCCATTGCATATTTTCGGATCGCCGGTTCCCATTTCAGATAATCGAGGCCGCTGAAGTACCAACTTCGCTCGTGAACGTCCGGGCAAATTCCTCGGATACCTTCCGCCTGTGGAACCGCATCCGAAGTTAAGTCGAACAGGGTTGAGGCGAAGGGAACCAGCGGAAGACCGGAACTGGCTAGACGCCGAATCCGCCGAAGGGCGCGCTCTTTCAACTGCCTATCACTCAACCGGTGTGAGTATTCGCCTGGTGATACTTCAACGTGTCCCAAAACAAGCGCTTTGTTAGGTGACATGGTAGTTGACTTGCTCGGGTTGCCACCGTGCGGGGCTACAAGTTGATGAAGGATTCGAAGGCATTGTCGATCGCCGATCCTCAACCCGAAACAGCGCCGAATGTGACCAGACAGGAGCGACGCGGTCCAACGAGTCCGCGGATATCCGAGCGCTTGAGGCTCTCGTTGGATGTCTTGTTTGAGTTGAGTCAGCAGCTCAGGCCCCAGCCGCGCCGATTTTCCGGGCCAAACCGGTTCGCGCATTGCAGCGGGGCCCAACTCTTTGAGTCTGCGTGCCCAACGCTGGACGGTCCTTATCGACACACCCAACGAGCGGGCGATACCGGCAGCTCCGTCGCCCCGCGACAGAGCCAAAATTGCATCGAGCCGCAGTTGGCCGAGCTGCGCCCGTGCGCTTTCATGAATCGCATGGCCTTCTTCGCCACTTGAGCTTGGTGGGGTCACGTGGCCTCTGCTCAATCGCCACGATTCCATTCGCGACAGCCAAAAGTCGTGTACACCTTTCTGGGGCTATTGTCGAATCTACACACTGGGTAGGGTTTTTCGTCAGTCCGGTCACCCGAGAACGAGCCCGAAACAGGTGACGACGCGCGCGAATGCATCCAGGGAGGAGCGACCCCAATGATGCGACGAATCAAATCACAGAACGGTTTCACCTTGATCGAATTCGGTGCGGCGATTGCCATTGTGGGAGTACTTGGAGTGTCAGTAAATCAGATCGCTCGATTCAATCTCCTATTCTTGCCGGCGGTCCAGTTCGGGCAGGCACCCGCGCAGTGCACCGTAGATCTCAAGATTTTTGACAATACCGGCGGCACCGTGGCTTCATCAACGGTGACTCTTCTGCCAAATCAATCTCGTAACCTAGTTTTCGAGAATAGCCCC
>JAFAHS010000392.1 GCA_019237115.1 Deltaproteobacteria bacterium | reverse complement strand
GGAGGATGCGCTTGCGTTCGTCGCGGAAAATCTCAGGCGCCTCGTGATCAAGCCCGCCTTTCCCGGCGCCCGCCGCCAGCCCCTCTTCGGCGCGCGTCTGTCGCCGCAGCGGCGCGAACAGCTGCTCGAGGAAATCCGCCGCTCGCCAGCCGACTATGTCGCCCAGGAACAGGTCGCGTTGTCGACGGTGCCGGTCCTTGAAGAGGGTGAAATGGAAGCGCGGCACCTGGTGCTGCGCGTGTACCTGTCGGCCGGTACCGGCGGCGCCTACGTGCTGATGCCCGGCGGACTCACCCGCGTAACCGCTTCGCTTGACAGCCTGGTCGCCTCGATGCAGCACGGCGGCGGCAGCAAGGACACCTGGGTGCTCGGAGATGGGCCCGTCTCGCAGACCACACTCATGCCACCGGCTGCGGTGCCCCTGCAGGTCAGCCGCGCCACCTTCGAGTTGCCGAGCCGCGTCGCGGACAACCTTTTCTGGCTTGGGCGCTACGTGGAACGGGTCGAGTTTGCAGTGCGCGTCACGCGCTCCCTCCTCTCACGCATCAATCAGGAATCGGACAGCGCCAGCCACGCAGGGATCAACACCAGCGTGCGCATCCTGACCGCACTCGGGCATCTGCTTCCGGAGGCGGCCGCGGGCAACGGGCGTGGGTCGTCGGATCGCGACCTGATGCTGGAGCGCGAGATCGTCGCGATGATTCACGATTCGAGCGAGAAGACGAGTCTTGGATGGACGCTCAGGCAACTGCGGCGGGTTGCCTACCTGCTGCGCGATCGCTTTTCGGTAGACGCGTGGCGGATTCTGAACCGGTTCGATCGGCAGTTCAGCCGCGCGCAGCCGCGCGAGGCCCTGCGCAGTGGCCGCGCACTCAACCTGCTCGACGATGCGACCGCCACGCTCTCGGCATTCGGCGGCCTGGTGATGGAAAGCATGACGCGCGGCGATGGGTGGCGCTTTCTGGAAATCGGACGGCGCCTGGAACGTGCGCTGCAGATGGTGGAGATGCTGCGCCAGGGGTTCAGCGCGAAGACTGGAGACGAGAGCGGCGCGCTTTTGGCGATGCTGGAAATCGCCGACAGCTCGCTGACCTACCGGTCCCGCTACCTGACCTCCACGCAGCCGGACCTGGTGCTCGACCTGCTGCTGCTCGATGAAGCCAACCCGCGCTCGGTCGCGTTCCAGCTCGAGCGCCTGCGCGAATACGTCGAAGCTCTGCCCAAACGCTCGACCAGCGCGCGCATGTCGCCGGAGTGGCGCCTGGTGGTGCAGCTGCTTTCGGCGGTGGAACTCGCGGACGCCTCGGAGTTGATGCATCACGACCGGGAGGGCAATCGCGGCGAGGTGCAGGCACAGCTGATCTCGCTCGCGGACGGACTGCGTTCATTGTCAGAGACCATCACCCGCGACTACTTCGATCACACCATCGCCTCGCGGCAGATGGGGGCGTCATGATTCTGCGAGCGACTCATACGACGACCTACTCGTACGCGGACACGGTTTCGATCTGCTACACCGAAGCGCGACTCTCGCCCCGCAGTGTTCCCGGGCAGAACCTGCTCGAGCATGAATTGACCATCGATCCTGAACCCGACTCCGCCCTTCTGCGTACCGATTTCTTCGGCAACGCGGTGGCAGCCGTTTCGGTGCAGCAGCCGCACCGCACGCTCAAGATTACTTCGCAGAGCATCGTCGAGACACGCGATTTCGAGCCGATTCATCCGGGGCTCACTCCGCCGTGGGAGCAGCTGTGCGCAGCGGTCAACCGTCACGACAACGGCGACACCTTCGAGGCATTCCAGTTCGTGTTCGAATCACCGCGAGTCGCCTGCCTGCCCGAGTTCGCCGAGTATGGAAGGCCGTCGTTTCCCGCGGGCATACCGGTGCTCGAGGGCGCGCTCGACCTGTGCAGGCGCATCCACGCGGATTTCAAGTACAACACCGCCGCGACCACCGTAACGACCCCGGTCGGTGATGCCCTGCGCGCGCGCCAGGGCGTCTGCCAGGACTTTGCGCACGTGATGATCGCGTGCCTGCGCTCGCTGGGACTGCCGGCGCGCTACGTCAGCGGATATCTGCAGACCGGCGCCGGTTCGATCGGCGCGGGCGCCTCCCACGCCTGGGTCTCGGTGTACTGTTCGCGCTTTGGATGGCTGGACCTTGACCCGACCAACAACCTGATGCCGTCCAGCAAGCACATTACCCTTGGATGGGGCCGCGACTATTCGGATGTCCCGCCGGTGAGAGGGGTCGCTCTTGGTGGTGGCGAACAGAAGATCGCGGTGGAAGTGCTGGTAACGCCGACCTCCTCGCGGTCGCTCGCGGACTGAGTTGGTCCTGCCGCTGGCGCTGCCTAATAGGGTTTACCAGGCGCCCAGTCAGTTCACACCGAGCGGAAGTCGATATGCCCGCGCTGCGGTTCCATGAAACAACGCGGCTTTTTCCTCGGCGCTGAATCCCGCGGCGATCTTCTTGAACGCGTTCCACAGCACCGCGTACGAGCACGATGCCTTGTCGACCGGGAAATTGCTCTCGAACATGCAGCGCTGCGGCCCGAACCTATCGATCGAATACAGGTAGTAGTCGCGCGTCGTTTCCACCAGCTCGTCCGAGGTCGCCGGCTTCGGCCGCTTGTGCCATCCGTATCCGTTGACCGGCATGTTGATCCCACCGAGCTTGGCGACGACGTTGGGACACTTCGCCAGCTCGGCGAGGTCCTTCTTCCACTGAGCGAAGATTTCCGCGCGCTTGCCTTCATACGGTCCGATGCCGAGCGGACCGCCGAAGTGATCGAGAACTATCGTGACGTTGGAAAAAGCCCGCGCCAATCCAGTAAGCGCGGGAATCTGGTGATGGTAGTTCCACGCGTCGAAGCTGAGCCCCAGCTCTCCGAGCTTCTTGAAGCCCTCGCGAAAGCTCTTTTCGCCATAGAGGTCGGGAGGCGGGCTGGTGTGCGACTTGCGGATGTCCGAACTTTTGTCGAACGCGGCGGCGTGGCGGATTCCGCGAAAGCGGGGGGATGCCGCGATGTGCGCCTGCAGGACTGGTTCAACTTCGGCACCAAGGCTTAAGTCCGCGAAGCTGACGATGCCCAGGCACGCGCGCGTGTCGCCATAGCGTCCGCTGGCGCTTTGCGCGGCGATTCCATTGACGAACTCCGTCTCACCGATTGGCTTGAGCGCCCGGGGACCATCGCCCCGGTACATAGAGCCGCACTCGACGAACACCGTGGCGACTACGCGATGGCCGGAGCCAGTATCGCGCAAGAGTTCATCGAGGACATAGCGATTGGTGGGAAAGTCCCACAGATGATGATGGGGATCGACGATTGGCAGGTCGGGCTCAAGTATCGATTCCCTTACCTGAGCCAGCCACACTTCGCGTTCGTTGGTAGCCATGGCATTTCCTCGCTATCCGCAATGTCGATCGGAGAGCGCAGATTCGCAAGCGGAAAAGAAAGAGCGGGGGGTGCCTCGAACCCGAGTCACGGGGCCTATCGAGCCACTCCAGGCGAACTCCTTGCTGGTAATTTCGCTAGTCTGATTAGACGATGCATGTCGGTTGCGTTCCTCTGAGGATCGCGCCATGGCCACTCCCATTCCCGAGGGCAAATACTGCAGCATCCGGGCCGGCATGACGCTCCACTATCACGAGGCAGGGACGGGCGGCGAGCCAGTAGTGTTCCTCCACGGCAGCGGACCGGGAGCCAGTGGCTACAGTAACTTCAAAGGCAACTACCCGGTTTTCGCCGAGAGCGGGTTTCGTGCGATCGTTCCGGATCTTCCGGGTTTCGGTCTTTCTTCAAAACCGGAAGATGCGGCGTACGTCCTCGACTTTTTCGTCGACGCGGTGCACGGCCTGATTGGCAAGCTGGGATTTGACCGCTGCATCCTGCTCGGCAATTCGCTCGGCGGCGCGATCGCGCTCAAGTACACTCTCGACCACCCGGCCATCGTGAGCAAACTGATCCTGATGGCTCCGGGCGGATTGGAGGAAATGCCGACCTATCTCCAGATGGAAGGCATCCAGAAGATGATCCAGGTGTTCACCGCCGGACCGATGGACCTGGAAGCGATGCGCCGGCTTTTGACTCTGCAACTCTACGATCCGTCGCTCATCTCCGATGAGTTGCTGAAGGAGCGGGTGGGGGTATGCGCAGATCAGCCACGCACGGTGTTGACCACCATGCGGGTGCCGAACATGGAGGACAAGCTATCCGAGGTGAAGTGTCCGGTGCTCGGCTTCTGGGGGACCAACGACCGCTTCAATCCCATCAGCGGCGCAACCAAGATCGTCGAGCGCTGCCCGCAGGCCCGCGTGTTGCTGCTCAACCGCTGCGGACACTGGGTGATGGTGGAACATCGCGAGTTGTTCAACCGCACCTGCGTGGACTTTCTGCAAAACGGATAAGCAACCGCAATTCGGAGTTGTGTGACGCTCCCGCGACTTGAGAAGGGAGTACCGCAGGTTCGAACCGTAACGAATCCGGAAATTCAGTCCGGAAACTTGACCTTTACGGTTGGGGTGTCGGCGATTGCTTGGCACGCCAATATCCAGCCCTGCGCGAGATCGTCCGGATCGAGCACTTCGTTGTTGCGCAGATGCACCTTGCCTTCCAGCAAGGTGCACATGCACGTGCCGCACTCGCCCATCCGGCACGAATGAGGGGCTTTCAGCCCCAGCCGCAACATGGCAGTCAGCAGAGGCTCGTTACGGCCGCATGCGAGCGTGTGATGCGCGCCATCGAGGTCCACTTCAAGCTGGATGGTATCGTCTGCCACAAAACTGCCGGATCAGTAGGCGTTGGTTATGCGAATCTGCGCACCGCTGATGAAACGGGACTCATCCGAAATCAGGAATAGCACCAAATTGGCGACATCGCCCGGATCGCAGAACCGCGTGGTCGGGTCCGCGTCGTAGCCGACGGTCTTGGGGTCGGGATTGCCAAGCATCGGCAGGACCATCGGCGTGAGCACGCCGTCGGGATGAATGGAGTTGCAGCGGATTCGATACCCGGCACTGCGGCAGTGGATCGCGACGCTGCTGGTCAGCGCTGCCACCGAACCTTTCGACGAACTGTACGCGGCAGCAAATGGCAGCCCGAAGGCCGCCACCGAGGACATGTTGACGATCGAGCCACCACCGCCGCCCTTCATCGCGGCCACCGCATGCTTGCACCCGAGAAAATAGCCGTCGGAATTGACGCGATGAACCTGCCGCCACTGCTCAAGCGTGGTGTCTTCGACCGAGGCCATCAGCAGCACGCCGGCGTTGTTGACCAGCCCGTGGATGCGCCCGAATCGCTCCTCGGTTGCCGCCAGCACCGCGTTCCAGTTGCGTTCATCGGAAACGTCGTGGCGGACAAACATTGCCGCATCGCCGATTTCTTTGGCGACCGCGCGGCCCGCTTCTTCGTTCACGTCGGTAATCGTAACCCTCGCGCCCTCGCGCGCCAGGGTGAGCGCATCCTGCCGGCCTATGCCGCTGGCAGCGCCGGTGACTATTACAACTTTTCCCTCAACCCGTCCCATGCCCGTTTGCCGTCTCATCCGCTCGCGGCGGCCTTGTCCCTGGTCACCGCCGCTGATGCCGCGGAGCCTCCGGCGCGGCGGCCCGACCAGATGCAGTCCGCGAGCGCCAGACCGCTTACGTAGTGGTTCGATGCAATGCCCACCGCCGCGCGCCCGGCAGCGTAGAGCCCGGTAATTGGGTCGCCATCGCGCTTGCGCACCGCGCCGGTGCTTTCGTCCACGCGCAACCCTCCCAGCGTGAGAGCGGGGCACGGGAATACCCGCAGGTCGGCCGAGATGTTGAGCGCATAGAACGGCGGCGCAGCGATGGCCTGCAGCAGGTCAGCCGACTTGCCATACGGATCGTCGGCGCTGGCCGCCGCCTGGTTGTAAATGGTCCAGCTCTGCAGCAGCGTCGCGCGATCGGACCCGATCTTGCCGGCTAACATTTCGATGGTCGGCGCGCGCTTGGCACCCGCGAGCATCAGCACCAGAGCCGGCACCCGCTGAAACCCCCACAGCCCGCCGAACATCGCTTCTCTCATCGCGTCGTGGCGAATCGTGGAATCGATCACCAGCCAGGCCTTGCCGCCGTGGTGTTCACACATCTCGTAGCCCAGCTTTGCGCCGTATACTTCCTCGTTGCAGAAGCGCTGGCCCCGAACATCGACAATCATGCCGCGCGCCCACGCCAGGGGTGGATTTATGAAGCGCCACGCGGTGATGCGTTCCAGGTGTGCAGCGTCGCCGCCGACCGACTGCCCCAGCCGGATTCCGCTGCCGTCGCAACCGGAAGTGCCGAGCCGAAAATTTTTCAGATACGCGGGGGCATGCTGGGAAACCATTTCGCGGTTGAAGATGAAACCGCCCGTGCTCAGGACCACTCCACCGCGCGCCCGCACCCGGCACGGATGGGCTTCTTCGAGTTCGACCTGCAGAACCCGCCGGCGCAGAGAATCCGACAGTCCCGGCGCCGCGTAGTAGGAACCCTCGGCCCATCTGCTGAATCGCCGGTGACGGGTCGCTGCCGCACTGCCGGGATCGAACTGCCACACCTCCGCGCCAAGCACGCCGCCGCCCGCTTCGTCGACGACCAGACGGCGCACCGTGGACTGGGTCAGCAGGCGCACGCCCGCCCGCAGTGCGCTTTGGCGCAGCGCCCGATACAGCAAGGCACCGGACAATCCGGCACCCTTGACCCGATGGCCGCGCGGCGCGGGCCGGTGTGCGCCCGCATATTCCTTGACGGTCTCGTTACCCGAGAAATACAGATAGCACCCGTCGGGCGGATAGGAGGTCTTGCGCGGTGGGAGAGACGAATCGAACTCGACTCCGTTCTGCTCGAGCCACTCCAGCAGCCCGACGCTGTGGTCGCAGAAGGTGCGCAGCGTCGTCGAGGTTACCGCATCGCCGACTTCCTTGCTCAGATATTCGTACATCGCCTCGGGCGTATCTTCGTAGCCGGCCGCCTTCTGAAAGCGGGTACCTCCGCCCGCGTACACCACCCCGCCGCTCTTGGCGCTCGCCCCGCCGCCGCCAAAACGGTCCGCGGCCACGACCCGTGCGCCGGCACGCGCGGCTTCGATAGCCGCGCTGGCGCCGGCCGCCCCAAACCCCGCCACCAACACGTCACAGCTATCGTCCCACCCGATGGCGTCCTCGCCCGCGATGCGCAGCGGAGCATCGACGCGAGTCGCTGCCGAATCTGCAAAGGCGGCGGGCGCATCGATTCTCGAAGCGGCGGCGGTCATTCGATGAATATGTCGGTGAATTCCGATGGCGCGCCAAGGTACGCGCGGCCCGACGGCGGTTGCTTGCCGTCGATGTCTTTCACCCCGTAACGTTGCGCAAGTTCCGCAGCGAAAAAGGTCTTCCCGCTCAGCTCCATCCGCCCGCGATCATTGAAGACCGCGTCGATGATTAGGCCGCCGAACTCCGGCGACTCCGCGACTTCGAGCATCGGCCCGTACTTCGATTTGTTGGCATCGATCGTCATGACTTTCTCGGTCTTCACCAGGCCGAGCCATACCGAAATGACCACCACGTCGTACGGTTTGAAATCGTGCGCCATGTCATGCGACATCTTGTCGCCGCCCGCCTTGGCCGCTCCGTAGGCGGGGCCGTGAACGTAACTGCGCGCGCCGGGCGAGGATGAATTGAAGATCAAGCCGCCGTTGCGAATCAGCAGCGGCGCGGCCAGGTGCGAGGCCACGTAGTTCGAGCGGAGACCCACGTCGAGCAGCTTCACGAAGCCGAGCGGCTTCTCCCAGAACGGACCGGTTTCGGTAAGACCGTCGGGGATCGCGATGGCATTGTTTACCAGGATGTCGAGGCGCCCCGATTCTTTTTCGACGCGCTCAAACAGTGCGCGAGTCTGATCGTCGTCGCTGTGATCGCAGACTGCCGCAATCCCGCGTCCGCCCCGTCTGGTCACTTCTTCGGCGGTCGAAAACACCGTACCGCCATAGGGATTGTCGCCCTGCCTGGCGCTGCGTCCGGTCACGTATACGGTCGCGCCCGCCGCGCCCAGCGCGATCGCGATCCCCTTGCCTACCCCAAGGCTCGCTCCGGTAACGACCGCGACCCGTCCGTTCAGCATGATTCACACTCCCGCCAGGTGATGCGCCGCTACGTAACCGAAGGTCATCGCGGGCCCCAGCGTGGAACCCGCGCCCGGGTAGCTTGGCCCCATCACCGCGGCAGAGGTGTTACCGATGGCGTACAAACCCGGAATCGGCTGGCCGTCCCCGCGCAAGACCCGCGCAAATTCATCGGTCAGCAGGCCGCCCTTGGTGCCGATGTCGCCGGCGTCGATGCGGATTGCATAGAACGGCGCCTTGGCCAGCGGCGCGAGACAGGGGTTGGGTTTCACGTTGACGTCGCCGTAGTAGCGGTCGAACGGGTTGCTGCCCTTGCCGAAGTCCTGGTCGTCACCGGTAGCCGCAAACCCATTCATGCGCTCGACCGTCGCACGCAGACCCGCCGCATCCACCTCTACCTGCTGAGCGAGCGCCTCGAGCGAATCGGCCCGGAAATAGACCTTGCCGAGCCAGCCGGCGGGCAGGGCTTTGTCCGGTCGCGCCATGCCCGGAAGCAGCGGGCCCATCGGATATTTGCGGCGAAACTCGGCGTCAAAAATGAGCCACGCCGGCAGATTTGCGCCGGTCTTCTCGTGGTCCGCGTACATGGCATAGACGATGTCACTGTACGGCGCGGCTTCGTCGACGAATCGGCTTCCCTTGCGGTTCACCAGCACGCAACCGGGCAATGCCCGCTCCACGAATACCGCGCGCCGCTTCTCGCGCCCCATGACGAACAGGGTCGGGGCCCACCACGCGTGGTCCATCAGTGCGGTCTGAGCACCGAGGCTCTGTCCCGCGCGGATCGCGTCCCCGGTATTCGACGACGGCGTCACGGTCCACTCGGCGCTGGTGGGCTTGGGCAGATACTGGTCGCGCATCGACTGGTTGTGCTCGAATCCGCCCGCCGCCAGCACCACGCCACGCCGCGCGCGCAGACGCACTGCCCTGCTGTCCCGGGTCGCAATCACGCCCGCCACTCCGCGCGAGTCGGTGACCAGTGACTCCAGCGGGGTCTGCAGCCACAGGGGAATTTTCCGATCCAGCATCGAGCGGCGCAGCGCGCCAATCAGCGCACTGCCCAGGGTGAGCCGGCGATCCCGCCTGGAGCGGAACCGCCAGGGCAGGTCGAGCCAGTATTTCGCCATGCGCCGGAGCAGCAGCGCGATCCATCCGCGCTCTTTGGTGAGCATGGTGTGCGCTTCACCCGCGGTCATCGCCACCCGTCCTCCGATCAGGGTGCCCGGCTGGGGCGGACGCATATGCGCAAAGTCGTCACCGAGTTCGGCTGCATTGAATGGTATCGGATCCAGGGTTCGATACCCGGACTTGGCTCCGGGCAGATTCGGATAGTAGTCGGAGTACTGCGGCATCGAGCGGTAGCGCAGCCGCGACTTCTCCTCCAGGTACCTGAGCATCTTCGGCGAGTGTTCCAGATATGCACGCAGGCGCGTCTCCGCGACCATTCCGCGCGTCGCGGTCTTGAGATACGTCAGCGCGTCATCGTAGCTGTCGCTCCCGCCCGCGCCCGCCATCAAATGGTTGCAGGGTACCCACACCCCACCGCCGGAGATCGCGGTGGTGCCCCCGTACTGATCGCTCTTTTCGATCACCAGCACCGACTGACCGAGATCGTGCGCGCACAGCGCCGCCGTCATGCCGCCCGATCCCGATCCGACCACCACCACATCGAACTCGTAGTCCCATTTCCCGTCGGAGGGGGGAAGGTTGACCCGCGCGCCGTCGCTCATATGAAAAAGTCGGAGTTAGCTTGCCCCAGCAGCACGCCACCGTAGTTGCGGGCAAACTTGTCCGCGTTGTTGGCATAGTGGAGCCGCGCCGCATGGATGTCGGTGAGAAAACGCCCGATCGGATGGTCGGTGTAGATGCCCTGGCCGCCGCAAGCGTGGAAGAGGCGATCGACGTGTTCCGCACAGCGTTGCGCAACCGCGGCCGACTGGTAGCGGTAATGAATTCTGTCATTTATATCGAGCGGCTCGCCGCGCCCAAGCGTGTCCATCATCGCCGCGAAGTTGCGGTGCAACTCAAGCTTCATATCATCGATCGCGACGGCGGCCTCGGCCGCCGCTATCCCGGCGGACGGATCTTCGGCGGTCCGCGACATGTCGTTGGTGCTCACCCGGGTGGACGCATATTTGCGAAATACCTCGAGCGCGCCCTCGAGCGCACCGATCGAGGCGCTCGAAACCGCGCGCACGAAGATTTGTCCGAATGGAAGCTTGTAGAGCGGCGCCTGGTTGACGCTCAGGCCAGGACTGGTCCCGGTAAAGCCATCGATCGCGCGGTGGGTCCGGTACTCGGGCACGATCGCATCTTCGATTACAACCTCTTTGCTGCCGGTCCCGCGCAGGCCCCAGGTGTGCCAGTTATCGTTGATGCTGATATCGGCACGGGGAACCAGAAAGGTCCGGTAGTCCGGCGCACTTGCTCCGTTGCCGGCCGGAACGATTCCTCCCAGAAAGAGCCAGTCGGCGTGATCGACGCCGCTGGAAAAGCTCCAGCGCCCGCGAAACCTGAACCCGCCGTCGACGCGCTCGACCTGGCCGCGCGGCATGTAACTCGACGCGATCAGTACGCTGCTGTCCTTGCCCCACACGTCTTCCTGCGCGCGCACATCGAACAGCCCCAACTGCCAGTTGTGCACCGCCACGACTCCGTAGACCCAGCCGCTGGACATGCATCCCTGGGCGAGCGTCATTTGCAGGTCAAAGAAAACCTGCGGGTCGAGTTCGTAACCGTGGTAGCGTTTGGGTTGAATTACCCGGAAGAACCCGGCGCGTTTGAACTCCGCGATAGTCTCGGCAGGAATCGAGCGCTGGGCCTGCGCCGCGGCAGCGCGCTCCGCCAAAACCGGAATCATCTCGCGCGCACGCGCCAAGAGTGTGCTCGCCAGTTCACTCTGGCCACTCTGCGCATCGGCCTTCATCTGGCGTACGGACGTTTCTCCCACGCGTCGCCCCTGGTCGGTCTACCCTTGAATCGCGGCGATAATCGCATCGCGCACCGCGCCACTCATCGTCCGAAGAGACTAGTGAAACCAACCGATTCTAGCGCCGCGCGGCCACCAACAGGAACGCCGGCCGCTTGCGTTCATCCGCCCACCCAGGTTGCGACGCTCTCTGGCTTCGCGTGGGACCCCATTCGTTAACTTCGGAAATCGAGAACCCCAGCCGAAGCAACATATTGATGTAGGTCGCCATCGTGCGGTGCTGCTTGATGACGCCCCTGGCGAGCCAGTCGGTGGAACGAGGACCCTCTTCCAGATAGCCGTCGAGGGGCCAGAACCTGCGCCCGGAAGCGGTGCGCCACCTGGGGCTGGAAGGAGCGGTATAGATCGGGTGCTCGACTGAAAAAACCAGGCTTCCACCGGAGATGAGCGATCGGCGAACCCTCGACATCAGCCCGCCCAGATTCTTAACGTAGTGCAGCGCCAATGAACTAAAGACCAGGTCGAATGAACTCGCCTGCAATCGCACTCGTTCCAGGTTGCCCCTGAGGTAACGAATCCCCGGATCATGGGTTTGCGCGCAAGCTCGCGCCAACATTTTCCGCGAGACATCGATGGCCAACACCCGGGACGCGCCGTTTTGTCGAGCCCAGCGGCTGAACCAACCAAACCCGCATCCGAGGTCAAGGACCCGAAGTCCACCCAGAGCGGGGAGCAATGCGCGCAGGGCAGGCCATTCCCGGAGCGCCCGGCAAGCCTTTTAGCGAACGCGGCAGGCGCTGGTAGTTTTCGAAGAACTCCGGGTTGTCGTAGATGTTCTGAGTCAAACCGCACGCTCCCTTCACCCAACGAGTGTCTCCTTGGGCACCGGACGTGCGCCACTAGACAACTGCTTCAGCCAAGCCAGATGACACTGCTCAGGAGCAGGCGCACCAGCGTGGTCTGCCGAGTCACGCCGATTTTTGCGAAGATCGCGCGAAGGTGGGCACGCGCGGTATTTTTGCGGATTTTAAGCCGCTCCGCCGCTTCGTCGAGGGTAAGCCCATCTGCAAGCGCCAGCGCGAGCGACGCCTCGGCGGGAGTCAGGCCAAACAGGCGCCGCACGGTTTCGCGCGATGCCTCGTTGCGGCGCTCGGGGTCGCGAATCAAGAGCGCCACCGCGGGACGGCGGTTGCCCTCCGACCATTCGGCATGCGGCACACTGCGCACCACTACGCCAAGCTTGCCCCGTCCCGCCTTGCGGGAGATGGAAATTGCCTCCGCGACCCCGGGCGAAGCTCCGTCGCTGGGACCGCTCATGGCTTGCTTGATCAATCGCTGCAGTTCCCGGTTTTCCCCGGGATGCACTGCACGCAAATTCCCGTTTGCCAGCAGCAGTCCGTCGGCCTCATCCAGCATTTCGCGCGCCACCGCGTTGCTTTTCACCACTGCGCCGGTCTCATCCAGAATCACGGTCCCCACCAGCATCCGGTCGATGGTGCCAGCGTAGAGCCTGCGTTCCGAGTCGATCAGGGTGAGCTGCGAATGGAGGATCACGGCCCGTTTGAGATGCGGCAGGATGGCGCTGCACAGCGTGGTGTCGCTTGTGGAGAACGGCCGCTCGCGATGCGGGCGAGTGGCGCGAAACCGGCAATGGATTCCATCGTCGGTCAGGATGTCGGCGCCCAGCGCATGGAGGATGTCGAGCGGTTTCAGGAACTGCTTATAGAATTCGCTCTCCCGCCACTTGCCGTTTCCGGCCAACTCATCGGCAACGAACACCCGGTCGGGCGGCAAATCGATAAACGGATCGAGGGCGTAGTAGTACTTGTTATATTCGGCCTCCCGCGTAATGGGTGCATCGCCCGCGGCGTTGACCATGAACCCTTCGCGATCCGCTGAAGGGGGCCGCAGCATCAGGGTCACGTAATTGGCACGCAGGTGAACCCGCAGCAGGTCCAGTGCGGTCTTCCAGGGAACTGGCTCCAGGGGACCCTGATAAATCGCGGCCAGCAGGTCGCTGAACTGCGACAGGGAGAGGGGAACTGAGTCGAAGGATCCCGGTTCAGCCCGCTCTCGCCGGGAGGATGCGTTTCGCACCCCTGTTGATTTACGCCATGCGCAGCACAAAAAGAAATCCGCAAACTACGCCGGTTTCACGGACTTCCGAATCCGCGCCTCTTTGCCTGTTTGTGCCCTCTATTCCTCGAAAACGTGATGCGGCGCGGGCGGGTGGTCGTATCCAAGATTGATCTCCACCACCTGCCGCTTGCGAGCCTCCTCGGGCACCGACTCGGCGTCGAGGTAGAACTGCTTGTACCACTCGCGCAGCTGGTAGATCGGTCCATCGTTTTCGCACAGCAGTGGATTGTCAATCCGCACCTTGTGGTCCCAAATCTCGACGTCCTGGTAGAAGCCCTGCTGAATCGCCTGGATGTAGGCGTCGCAAACCTGCTTGGACATCTCCTCGCTCATCCCCTTCATCTTGCGCACCAGCATCCCGAAGCGCAGGTCGAAGGATTTGAGGGTTATCGGAACGTGGCAGTTGAGCAGAATCGAATCGACCGTAAACCCGCCCATATCCCCGCGCATCTGCGTGATCTGATAGGCGGGGCCAAAATAAGTGGCGCAGGTCGCCAGGTTTCCCTGCATTCCACCCTGCCCCGCTCCAATCATTATCTGGGTCGCCTTGTGTCCCTGGAACACGTTGGCGAAGTAATCGACCGGCGCGCCGTGCACCACCGGAAAGTGTGCCATGTCCGACACGTTGTCGATGAGCTCGCGGCAGTTGGTATCGATGGTCCACTTCACGATTGCCCAGTCGGTCCATTCATCCGAGTAACAAGCATCCATGCGCGGAATGGCGACTTCATCGGAGGGCGGATTGCCTTCGGGGTCGTTCCATACAAACAGCAGCTTGTTCTGCTCGCTGGTCGGCCACGACCTTACCTGCGCCTTGGGCGGAATCCGTTTGCTGTAAGGAATGTGATTGCATTTGCCATCGGGACCCCAGCTCCACGCATGGAACGGGCATTGAATCGAGTTGCCACGTATCTGGCCTCGGCTTAAGTCGGCGCCCATATGCGGACAAAAGCTGTCGAGCACGTGGATGCCGCCGTCCTCACCCAGATACGCCACCAACCGCGTGCCAAACGCATTCAGCGTGTGCGGCTTGCCGTCGCGGTAATCTGCCGCGAGGCCGAGGCAATGCCAGCCCCGCGCGTAACGGTTTTCTATTGGAGCGGCTTCGATCGCACGTGCAAGCGCCATAGTTTACCCTCTTGGTCTTCCATCCGGAGAGAAGGGCCCTCGGTGGAGACAGGTGCGTCCTGTGTAGAGTCTATATTTCCAGGGCGCAATCTGCTCATCGTCCCTTTGGACGATGAGCTGGCCCGCTCGGCAAGGTTGACGAATCGCTGCCCGCCGATCGATTGTCCCTTGACGAACCCCGTCGAGCACCCCTGCCCCGGGCAGGGTCACGGGTTGGTTGACCACGGTTTGTGAACCGTCACTGAGGAGGAACCCACGATGCCAATAACCGGAGGCTGCGCCTGCAAAGCGGTGCGCTACGAATGTTCCGCGGACCCCATCATGGCCGCCAACTGCTACTGCCGTGACTGCCAGCACTCCACCGGCACGGCGATGGCGTCGGTGATGCTCATTCCAAAGGCGGCGCTCAAGATGACGGGTGAGCTGAAGCACTACGAATCCACTGGCGACAGTGGCGGCAGGGTGAGCCGTGGATTCTGTCCAAATTGCGGCTCGCCGATCATCTCGCTGATCTCGGCGATGGAGTCGATGGTCGCCCTCAAGGCCGCCAGCCTCGACGACCCGTCGATCTTTAAGCCGATGGTACAGGTCTTCATGAAGAGCGCGCCGCCGTGGGCACCAGTCCGCGAAGATTTGCCCAAGTTCGACAAACAGCCGGGCTAGGGTAAACGCGATTCGGAGGATTTTCCCGCAGCCTCGCTGACTCAATCAGCGGCAATAAGTAGTGGGGACTAACCGCAGCGCGCTCTTGCTCGCGTGACAGGCCTCGCGCCCCCGGGCGAGCCAGCCGGTATCGGCTGGCCGAGTTGGATCTGGGCTCCAGTGGAGGTACGACCCGATTGATTACCTGCACCCATTCTCCGCGTTTCCCAAAGTCGCGCACCAAGTTGTAGCATCCGGGCAAATCATCGGAGGTCTCTCGCTATGGCTATTGACTACGGCGAATACGAATTCCTGAACGTCGCAGTTGCGGACCGTATCGCGACCATCACGATTAACCGTCCCGACCGACTCAACGCGGTGCACAACGCGCTCCATCACGAGCTGGAACAGATCTGGCTCGACGTGCGAGCAGACCAGGACGTCAACGCAATCATTCTGACCGGGGCCGGACGGGCGTTCTGTGCGGGCGGTGATGTCAAAGGCATGGCGGAAGGCACCCTCTCGGGGGCGGCGCCAAAGAAGGGCAAGGGCCGCGGGCGCGGTCCGATCGCGGCCTCGAACGGGCGGCGCGTCATCGAAAACATGCTCGATGTCGAGCAGCCGATTATCGGCGCGATCAACGGCGATGCGATCGGTCTGGGCGCGACGCTCGCGCTACTCTGCGATATCACCGTCGCTTCGGAAAAGGCCCGTTTCGCTGACACCCACGTCAAGGTCGGAATCGTGGCCGGTGATGGCGGCGCAGTCATTTGGCCCCTATTGATCGGACCCCATCGAGCCAAGGAGTTCCTCATGCGTGGGAATTTCATCAGTGGTGCCGAAGCCGGACGAATCGGGATGGTCAACTACGCGGTTGGCCCGGAAGATGTGATGAGCAAGGCTCGCGAGCTGGCGCAGGAACTCGCGGACGGGCCCACCTGGGCTATCCGCTGGAGCAAGTTGGCGGTTAATAAATGGCTCAAGCAGCAGGCCAACCTGATCCTCGACGCGTCGCTCGCTTACGAGATGATGACCTTCAACACCAAGGATCATCAGGAAGCGGTGAAAGCTTTCGTGGAGAAGCGCAAACCCAATTTTGTCCGAGCCGAATAGACCTCGAGCTGCGCGCAATTTTCACTCTTGCCCCGCTCGCACCGGTCGCATACGGGAGACAGAGCGGGGAGAGTTCTATGAAGCGATTTCTCTTGGCGTTGGCGATTGCGAATTGCGCTCTGCGGCTGCGGCGAAGAACAGCATCTCGATCAGGATGTAGCTCAACTCCACCAGCAGCAGGATGCGCTCAGTGCGGCAATCAAGAGGATTCAGGTGGTGTCGAAAGACACGGTGAAGGGCCATACCCAGTACACGAAGCTCGGCTCCGTACAGGGGTACTGTTTCAACACACCTAACTCCACCA
>JAFAHS010000383.1 GCA_019237115.1 Deltaproteobacteria bacterium | reverse complement strand
AGTGGGCCACTACAGCACGCCATGTGCCAGCCCGCTGGCGAAGGGGGGCGCGGGAAAATCCTCCGCTGCGCGCGGCAAAACGCCCCGCCCGGTCCTCAGCGCCCGCCCATCTGCCTGCCACACCCGCTTATCACTGAATCACAAATGAGCGAGATTCAAACGCGACACCGAAGCGGGAAGTTCCCCGGATGCTCTTGAGTCTTAGCTTTGGCTGTTACAACGCATTCGTTTTTTAAAACCGAGGTTTAGCCATCTTCTTGCACTCCCAAGAGAAGCTATCGCCGTGTAGATCCTCGCCCTCTTTTGGAAGCCGACTACGGAACAAAGTCTGCAACACCGGGCTACGGTAAAGGCTATGTCACCTTGTTCGAATTTTGCTTCTCTTTTCTGACGAAGTAGGTTTCCAGAACCCCGCTATAGAATTGCGAGCGGGTTCACTGGCGAGGCCGTGCCGCGTTCAAGAATCAGCGGCGCAATCGCGAACAGGAATTCGTAACGGTTGTGTTTGGCGCACGCCGCCGAAAGCGCCTCCAGGTCTGCGTTGTCAATGAGATGAATTCCCATCATCACTAACGTGCCGACGTGGATCGGCATCGAGAGCTCACCGCCGTACCCATTGGGGATGAGGTCACTCACCGCGTCACACCCAAGCACCGCGATGCGTCGCTCATGCAACCAGGTCAGGCACGAAGCGTCGAGGCCTGGCAAACCCTCGTGCCGAGGGTCCCATACGCCCTTGGCCTTGCGCCGCTGATGGCGCCCCGTGCGGACCAGCAAAATATCACCTTCGTCGACCCGCACTGCCCCCGTCCTCTCAGCAGCGTCCAGGTCCTCCGGATAGATCGGGTCGCCGGGTTCGAGCCACTCGACTCTTCGGGTCTTGGGAATATCGAGGAGGACGCCGCGGCTAACGATACCGTCGCGAGTCACGTCAATCGCGCATTTCTTCGCGCCGAAGCGACCGACCTCGCGATTACTAAAACCGTTGTACATCTTTCCGTCCCAGAACACGTGGCACAACGCGTCCAGATGCGTAAACGCCATTCCATGTGGAGCGATGCCGAAGTAGTCCAGCGCGGCAACCGCTTGCGGCCCCACGTGAAGCATCAGGTGCTGGACGGGTTGCGGATTTTCCGCCGTGGTCTGGGTGGAGAGCGGCAGCGCCAGTGACACGATCTCCCCGGCTTTGGCGAGACGTGCGGCGGCGGCTCGTTTTTCCGCAGTGATAAAGTTCAACGCACCGCGCTGGTCCTCCTTGCCCCAGCGTCCCCAGTTGTTGATCCTTTCGAAACTCGCTTTGACCTCGTCAGGGGTGAGCCGACCTGCCATGGATAGTCCTCCCTCGGTGCCCGGGCGTTCGCTTCCGTGAGCAGTTGATTACCAGAGGAAGGTGAGGGATTGCGAACCTGGACCCGCCTAACGCCACCACTCCAACACGCCGACGTTGAGGTGGAAGCTTGGTGGAAGGGCAGGGGGGCCGATGCGCGCAGCAGCTTTCTGGCGCAAACCAGGTTTCAAACCCGTGCGAGCGCGTCGCGCCGGGTCGCCTTTCGGGACGGGTGGCTTACGCACCGATCGATGCGGGACCAGATTAGCGAGATGCGAGAAAATGCACTTGCCGTTTCGCAATCAGTTTCGCAAAGCGCCGAAAGTTTGTTCTCGATCCATCCTATCCGATCTGATGTTTCAATATTTGTAACCCTTTAGAAAGCCGGTGGCTCCGCTGATCGTTGGCCCGTCTCTTGCTGCCATCACCAGCGAAGACGATGTGGAACGAACTCGGAGCCAATGCGATTGCTTTCCTACAATGCCGTGGCGGCTTTGTCGGCAATGTGATCGCAGATTCGATAATGTCATTGAGTCCTTCTCCCGGATCTCCGGGAACACCACTAGTCCGGCTGGCTCGTCTCACGGTGCACAACTGGATGATGCGACGTCACCTTCCGAGAGAGCGAGCATGCGCGTAGCTATGACCGTCGCGCCAAGATAGCTCGCTTACCTGAACGGACCGAGCTTCATACGCTTTCTGCCTTGAGAAAAAGAGTCTGGAGGGAAATCGAAATGGATTCCCTCCTATCTTTCTTCCGCCTGGGACCCGTGCGATCAAAAATGGCAGCCCGCGTGCCAGGCCCTGGGGTTCAGTCCGCAGCTGCCTGAAAAGCCGGTCCCATTCGCCGGATAGAAGATCGGTCGCTAACCAGTGTGCGGCGGCTGCTCGTGTAGCCGCCTAGTTCGGATATTCGGAATGCCGCGGCAGCGCGTCTGATAGCTCTTCCCATGCAGCCTTGGAGTTCACGAAGATGTGATAGCCGGGGCGCACTCCGGGATCGTCATCGAGCGAACCCGCCGGAATCAGAATTACATTCAAGGCTGGCACTTCACGAGGAACCGGACTGCCGCAGACTCGGCAGAACCAGTTTCCGAATCGCTGCGTATTTGGCATCCGAAACTTGCTCACTTGATCCTCTCCACGCAGCCACCGAAAATCTCCGACCCGCACAAACATGTTCGCAGCGAAGGCCGAGCCCCGCGATTTCCTGCATCGCGAACAGTGACAATAGCGAAACTCCGAAGGGCTCTCGGCCTCGAAGGCGACCGCGCCGCATAAACAACTTCCGCTAAACATTCGAGACCTCCAGGCGCAAGAGTTTACTCATCCACGCTGTACCAGGGTGCACCAATAAGTTGGGACCCGCCAGCACTTATCGAGGACTCGGTCGAAGGCTTGGCGTCAGAACCGACTACCGGAAATTACAAGGCTATCGCGTTTCCCGGTGTCCGACAGCTGCCTCGACCGCTTTCTGGAATGCGCCGCCCGGAGCATCCTTCCGCTTGTGCATCAGCATCCTGGTAAGCGTTTCAAGCGAGCCGAAGTCGAAAGCGGAGAGGCGCCCAAAGACTGCGGTGATGAGACAACCCCTGCCAACGCCAAAAACTATTACACGGACCTGTCGTATTCACGGAAGCGAAGAAACATCCTTCGTCTCCATAAGCCTAGACCGCCAGTCAAGGAACTGATTGTCCATCCGCATTTTGAGGGTCGGAAAACACCGTCGCTGATTGAAGCGACGCTCCCGGCCCACGGATGACGATGTGCTACAGCCAGCTTTCGGACCGCTACCTGAGAGCTGTAGTGGATAGCGCAAGCAATGGATCTGAACTCGCGAACGCGTGACCAACTTCACCTGCGCAACCGGTCCAGGAGATTCGCGACCGCCACACGCGCGGGTTTTTCATCGGCCCCCAGATCCGCGAACTCCTCGTCGGCGATTCCGTCGCAAAGCCGCTCGATTTGAAAGAGGATGGTCGCCGTTTCGGAGGCGTCGGGTGCGACCGCGCCGAGCGATGCGCGAATCCTCCCAATCTGCCGGGTCCGGCTCTCCGCTCGTGCCTTGCGCACCACTGGATCCTGCAGGGAGAGCTGACGCAGACTTCTGCGAAAGATGCGATAGACGCGATGATGCCGGACGATGGCATCGACGAGCTGGTCGGTCGGCGCCTTCTCGGCGAGAAGATGCGCCAGCAGGCTCCTTTCCTCCTCTTCCCAGGCGCGGTACACGGCGAGAAAAATGTCGGTCTTGTCTTGGAACCACCGATAGAAAGTTTGCGGAGCAAAGCCCGCGCGGCGCGCGATTTTGTTTGAGTCGGTGCCGCCAAATCCGTAGCGGTTGAATTCTTTGGCGGCGGCCCTGATCAGCTTGCCCGCGGTGGCGGATTGAAAAGGATCTGGCAGTTCCTGATGCATCGTCCTTTCACTTAGCCAGTGGTGTGCGGGGCACGCAACGCGAAGCGCAGTAATTCTTGACTCGATGCCACAGTGTGATATTGATATCACTCATGGCAGATGAGATCCAGGTGAGCAATCGCGGCCCGATCGGGGTTCCGGTGGATTCGCTCCGGATTGAAGTCGATGGCGCCCAACTCGCGGTAGCGCGCGAAGGGGACGGTCCGCCGGTAGTCTGCCTGCATGCGATTGGCCACGGCGGCGGCGACTTCGCCGCGTTTGCGGGGTCGGTCAGAAACCGTTTCCAGGTGATACGAATCGATTGGCCCGGCCAAGGCAGGTCCGGTTTGGACCGCAAGCCGCTCAGCCCAAGCCGCTACTCGGAACTGCTGAGCGGCGTGCTTGTTCAGCTTGAAGTTGACGATCCGATCATCATCGGTAACTCGATCGGAGGAGCTGCCGCCCTGATCTACGCGAGCCAGCATCCAGTTCGCGGGTTGGTTCTGTGCGACAGTGGCGGTCTGGTCCCGGTCGGACGCGCCGCCCGTATTTTCTGCGGGGCATTTGCCCGGTTGTTCGCAGCCGGTGAGCGGCGCGCGTGGTGGTTCGATAAAGCCTTTCACTTTTACTACCGGAAGATTGTTTTGCCGACGCCGGCCGCAGCGGAGCATCGCTATATAAAACTCAAGGCCGGCTACGAGATTGCTCCGGTTTTACACGAGGCGTGGGTAGGCTTCGGCAATCCGGATGCCGACATTCGCCACATCGCGACTTCGCTGGATATTCCCGTCTGGTGTGCATGGGCCCGCAAAGACAGGGTAATTCCTCTCTCCGCCTGCCTGCCCTGCATCCGGCAGATGAAGCATTCCTCGCTGACCGCGTTCGAGGCCGGCCATGCTGCTTTTCTGGAGCAGCCGGAAGCCTTTGTCCGGGAGTTTCACAAATTCGCTGACTCGCTGGGCCTCGCTCGCGATGAATCGGTTGGCTCGGCGCACACAAACACCGCAAGGAGATGATCATAAGCGAAGTGATTCTGCGCACCGTTGAAGAGAGACAGTGGACAACGACCGAGGTCAAGGGCCTCGATTACGCCGGCCTGCGACCTCATCCGAACGGGGGCGCCACCATACTCCTGCGCTTTGCCAAAGGCGCACACGGTCCTAATCATCGACATCCTGGCGGCGAGGAAGCCTTTGTCGTGAGCGGAGACATAACCATTGGTGGCAAGCGAATGAAAGCTGGCGATTTTCTGTACGCTCCCGCGGGCGAGTCGCATGACGCGGTAGCGCACGAAGAAACAATTCTCCTGCTCAATCTTCCGCAACTCCCGATCTTCGAATGATTGCGCGGCCGATTCGGAAGGACAGGCAGCCCTTTCAGGCTACGGAATCGGAGGACTTGAGACGTCGGCGCAAAACGCTCTAAACTCGCGTCCCCAAATCAGCATATGTGCTGAAAGCGCGTGCCAGTTCTTTCACGGTGCGGACTGCGTTAGCGGGAAACGCTACTGCCACAGTCGGTTCGCCCCGGGAGGCCGTCCGTTACGGTGATGACGGCCCCTCCGCAACGGCAATGCTTAAGCTATTTCCCCAGACTTTTGGCTGGTCTCGGAATGCTCAGCGGGGATGACTTTGGTCCGCAATCACCGTGCCGCTTCAGCATGAATGCTCAATAGCTTGAGGACGAGTTCTTTCGTTCGCGCACGCGCCATCCCGCATTCGGTCGCGATGCCGAACGAGGGCCGCACCGTCGACGCCGCGGTGATCCGCCGCTGGGCTCCTTCGGCGCCGTCGGAATCGTGGACGAGCCCCAGAAATAACTCCGTCTCTGGCGAAATTTTGAGATCGCGCAGGGGAAGGAAGTACGCTTCATCGTCGCGATCGCGCGGTACCGGCATATGGATCCACGCAATCGGATGCTTCAGGTTTGCAACTATAAGGTTGGCCAGCTCCACGGCTTTCGCAAGATCCAACGGCTCGACGAAGTGCTTCGCGTCCAGGTCGCCGTAACACAGGTGGAATCCCAATTCGACGTCCCCGGGAACCGCGTTGGCCAGTTCTCGAAACGCCGCGATGAAGGTATCCTTCATTCCGGGAAAAGCGGGCATCTGGGAGTAGCGGCCGTCCCACATCAGCATCTCGATGCACACGTCCCACTGTAGTGCCAGATCGCTATGTGGAATGGCGGCGCAGATGTGGGCCACCTCGCGGAGCATTGCGGCGGTGTACGCTGGAAGAACCTTGGAGACATCTTCCGGAACAACACAAGCACCGATGACTGCGAAGGGTGTCGGCAGGCACACCTGAAAACGGGTAGTGGATTGTAACTGGCCCGCCTGCCGGGCCCTGAGGAAGTCCTGGTAGGAAAGCCGTGCTTCGCGCGCGTATCCCAATTCGCCGAAATGAACATCCTCGGGCTTTGAACCCTCAGCCAGCCGCATCGCACACATACCCGCGCCGTGCAGCAACCTGGTCTCGTCGACCGACAAAAAACCATTGCTGCGGAGGACCGGATACTGATAGCCGATCCACATCCTGCGTCCCGCCACTTCGCCGTCGGGGCAGCGCAAAATGTAAGGCTTTACGAATTTTCCCGCCGCGCTGAAGACATCCTCTACGGTATCGAGACCGATGCTGCCTACTAAGTGGACGTGCCTGGCCATGTTCATCTCCACATCGAATTAAGCTGACGGCGAGCCGAAGGATACCACAATCTCTGGCGTTGCCGGGCGGTTGGCGCCGATCCTGCCAAGCGCTGGTCGTCCCACGGGACGCCGCGATGCGGGCGCGCACGTGCGGCGAAAGGAAAGTGACCATCCACCCTTAGGCTTCGAAGCAAAGCATCGTACCAAGAGGCCCGCGCCCGTTATGGCCAACCGGAGCGGGTCAGAGGTGGCCGGGCAATAAGCAATTCGTTATTGCGGCCACTGTTGCGGATTAGGCGAGCAGAGGATTCGAAATCCGCCAGTCTTGGGCGGAAATCCGAGCACTCACGCCGCAAATTGCGCTCGCCGAGGCGAAGGTTTACATCGACTGTATGTCAAGCAGTCGAATGTTCGTCGTGAGCGCCGCGCGCCCGTGCAGACGATAATCGCGTCCGACGCGTAGCGCGCGCTTTCCTCATGCCGTGCTTTCCGGCCAGCCGGGATGCCCCGCCGGACGCACCTCGATCGAGCCGACCCGTGCCAATGGCGAACGTTGGGCGAGAGCGATCGCCTCGTTGAGGTCGCGCACGTCGATCAACATGAAACCGCCGAGCTGTTCCTTAGTCTCGGCGAAGGGGCCATCGGTGACCGACATGCGCCCGCCGCGAACCCGTATCGTTACGGCCTCACGTACGCGCTTGAGTGGGCTCGCCATGACCAAGACGCCTTTGTTGTTAAGCTCTTGGTCATAGACTACGACCTCCTTTTCAAAAGCGCTGATGGCCCCCGGATTTTTGGCAAACGCGACCATTTTCTCCTCGTCCAGATATACTAGGCACATATAGCGCATGGCGTATCCCTCCACAGACTTTGGTCGTTTGCGTCCGCCCGAAATCGACAGGGCAGAAACTTTTTCTGCCGCCGTCGATTTTGAGGAGACTCCCCAGGTCAAGCGTTTCACACGATTTTCTAGAGGGATGAAGGTGTCAGTCGGGAGCAGCGCTTTGAAGCGTCGTAGAGCGAGTCCTTTGGGCACGGCGATAAGTACTCGGACAGGTGCATCAACGAGGGCGCGGAGCGTGCGGGCGTGTGAATGGTGGCCGAGGCGAGCGTCTCCTCCAATTGACCTGCGCATGTGCGCTTCCCTCAACGTCCTCAAGCAGACCGCTACATACGGCTTCCCACCCTCTCCGGTTTACCCGCGCAGCGCATCGAGCTCCTCCCACTCGCCGACCCGACGGATGCTACATCTCCCTTGCGGTATCCACAAAATCGTGCTGCTCTTGTCCAGGCTTTTACAGCCCGTGCTATTTTTGTAACGCTTTGCCGGAGGCCAAGATTTGGCCGAAGGCCAAAGACGCACCGGACGTAGAGGAAACCGTGGATCGCCCAAAGAGTGCTGCAAACGATATCTACGAAGTGGCGAGCTTGACGTATCACGTAGTGCGCTCTCGATTCAGGATCACGGAACTTGCGATTACTCCGGCGCAGAAAGTGCCCTGGCACTGTCATTCGAACGTCCAAGACACGTTTTACGTTCTGGAAGGGCAACTGCGGATCTTCCTGCGCGAGCCCAAGGAAGAAGTGGGACTTTCACCGGGCCAAACCTATGCCGTTCGACCACGTCGTCCGCACCTCGTCACCAACGGGAGCGATAGTACAGCGACCTTCTTGGTCCTGCAGGGTATCGGGGAATACGATTTCATAGCGCTCGCCTAGTCTGCTCGAGGCGGAGTACAAGCTAACGTCCGCGCCTCCGGGTGGAATAAGACCACCGACCGAATCTTAACGCGAGCTCGCGAGTAAACGACTCAAAAATCCGGGTGTTTTCCGCGAACAGCGCGGCCAGCGTTTAGTAGTTCACGCTCCGTGTAGGTCTATGGAGCTTTGATTGCCTGATATCTGCATGGTGTTTCAGCACAAGCGGATTACGCAACTTCGCTTCCTCATACAGCCTCGCCTGCGGAGTCCGAGGTTGGCCGCACATAGCTTTGTCGCCTTCACCCAAAGCTGGGACAACGAAATTGCGCCAATATTGTATGGTGGCTCGATTTGGGGGGCGGGGCGGTGAACAGGCTAGGAACCACGATGCGCACATCTCGCCCACAGGAGAGTTCACCATGAATGCCAAGCTATGCGTCCAATCCATCGTCCTTCTGGCCCTGCTGGTTACGATAGGATGCGGAGCACACCCGGCTGGTGCGGCAGAGTCCAGCAGCGGAGTGACCGTGAGCGGCAACACGGTGACCCGCAATGGGTGCACGGTTGACTTGGCGAGGGTTTGCCGAGACTACCTCGATCAACGCTGGATCGTGCTTAGTAACCTGCCTCGGCCGGGACGGTACCTCCGCGTACAAGTGCCCTACAACTACCCGGACGGGAGGCCCTTGGCGACAATCTACTGCGAGTTCGATATGTCCAGTCACAGCGTGACCCGAGCGAGGCTCGGCAGTGAGCCGCCCATCGATGACCGGGCCGTTGAATTCGTGCGCAGTCAGGGCCTGTGCCTGCAGAACAGGATCTGAAGGGCAGCGTAACACCGGGGGGCGGCCGGGAGAATTGCAGATAGCCCTTCGACTCGGGTGGCTTTCGTCGGGGCATCGTCGAAAAGAGTACCAATTTTTCCCTATACGGCGGGTAGCATAGTCGCCCAGCACCGCCCCGTCGTATATGCGCCTGTGGCTGTGATAGGGTCTGCTCCGCTTTTCGCGCCGTACCAGGCAGTAGGCGTCGACCAGAATCCACGACACGGCGCGGGACTTGTTCGCGTCGGAGGTGGATCATGGCTTCTCCAGAATCGCCGGCAAATTCAGCGCGAAGCCCTATCTGGGACACCATCTTAGCTGAACGCCATCCTTTGTTCGGCTACGGACTTGCAGCCGCTAGTACCGGAATTGGGTTGGGCCTGGATGCCGCTATGAGCGGAATTCTCATGTCTCACACCTCCTTTATTCCGCAGGCACTGGTGGCGTTGACCGCAATCGCCTGCGGACACGGCCCGGGCTTGTTCGCGGCTCTCCTGTCGACGCTTGGACTTTATTTTTTCTTTTGGGCACCGGCATCTGGAGTTTGGAACGCGCTTGGCGTGGTAATAACGTTCGCGCCAATAGTGCTTATGGTGGCTTGGGGAGGCGGCACGATCCGAGCTCTGTACCAGCACAGTCTTCGCAAAGAGGCTGAGTTGAAGCTAGCCGTGGAAGAGCGAGACGAAATAATGTCTGTCCTGTCCCAGGATTTCCGTACTCACCTGAGCACTTTTAAGATCAATCACCGCGTGCTCCGGATACTAATGGACTCGCTGGGGCCACAGATTGACAAAGCCTTCGTGGAGAGGTTCGACCGGGCGGACCGCGACCTTTCGCGACTGACGACATTGATCGACAACGTCATTGAGGTTTCAAAGAGCAAGTCGGGGCATCAAATCGTTCATCGCGAGGAATTCGACTTATCGGACCTGGCGCGGGAAATCGCTGATTCCCTGAGCACGCAAGTTGAACACGCCAAATGCGCCCTGGATGCTGATCTGCGGTCTGCCGTTGGGAAGTGGGACCGATTGCGGTTGGAAAGAGTGCTTCTCAACCTTCTAGCTAACGCAATCACGTACGCCCCCGGCAGCGACATCGCGCTACGGACTTACACCGTTAGCGGGAGAGCCAAGCTGGTCGTTGAAGATCACGGTCCCGGCATCCCCGAGGACAAGCTTCGCACGCTGTTTCAGCCGCCCGAGCGACTGCAAGATACAACCGATCGGCGTCGTGGAACGGGGCTAGGTCTGTACGTGGCCAAGAAGATCGTGGATGCCCATGGAGGGAAGATCGATGCCCGGAGTCAGGTCGGCGTAGGTTCGGTTTTTACCGTCGACCTCCCGCTGTACGACAGCTGAGAGGCGTCGCAGAGCAAATTAAGAATTATTTTCGGCCCCGCTACGCGCGTGAGGAACGGCAGGACCGCTGTCGTCCAGTTCTGGCGAAGATCTGAATGCTTGGTACCTTTCCAGGCCTTCGAGCGCACTTACGGTGTAGAGATCGTCTATGTCCTTGAATATATTGGCGTTGCCTGAGGGATTTTGAACCCCCGATCCTCTGATCCATAGTCGCAACGGCGCCTGGCCGTCGGTCAAGGCGATGGGCTGGGGCACGTACAGCCACCAAAACAGCCACTCTGGACCCGCTCGAGCGGCTAGGCGATCTCTGTCAATGATTCGAAGCCCCTCTCTCCGTTAGGGAAAGTGTGGTGGGCGGTGCAGGTTTCGAACCTGCGACCCTCGGCTTGTAAGAAACGAATCGGCGCGTAGTCAAGCAGTGCAACTATTTGTCACCGAACGCCACCAAGTCCAACGGGCAGAAGGGGATCGTGCACATTGAGCGTCAACGAGTGTCACCCGGTGCGTCTGGGTCGTCGCGCTGGTTTGGCACCAGAAAATGGCATCAAAGTGCTCGATCGCTGGGGAGCAAAAATCCTTGACTACCGGGCTGTGAGCGGAAGCGCCATGGATTTGGTGGCGGCCTTCAAGCAAACCTCGCAGACTGGACCGATATTGCCGGCGAAATCGGAGAACCGGGTCGCCTCGAGGCCTGTCGGTCTCTACTGCGTGAAATTCGGCAGATTGAACGAAGTGGTTATGTTGCGAAATTCGGAACATATACGGCCAGAGTTCCTTTCAAAAATGGACGCGCGACGGAGATGCCGATTGCGGTGATCCTGTTTCTCAGTCGAACCGACTCCAAAAGTCTCGGTCTCAAGAAAATGGCTGTACCACGGGAGATTAAGTCGTTCGATTTTTGAGTGAACAACCCCCTCTGAACGCATCTCGCGGTGCGGCACTGTCGCCAGCCGGTGGCGTCAACTAACGAGCCTGGATACCGTCGCTAGTTCTCGAGCTCAGTTCGCTTGAGTGTTCACGGCCCGCACTGCATGATGAACGATCACGCGTGGACCACTTGCCACTGAAATCGAGCCCCCGGTGTTTGTCGGCCGCTCTAGAAACGCTGTCTCCCTACGGACCAAACTGTCTCGAAATACCGCCGGAGTTGCGGGAATCTAGTCCTATTCCCCGTAAGGCCAGCACTCCGGAACCGAACGGCCTGAGGGCCGACGTCAAGAGCCGAAGCGAGAATCGGCAGAGGCCGTAGTAGGCAGTCGGAGACGGCAGGGGCCTTGATCACCGCGCTGGCGAAGGGCTGAACGGAAGGAGAAGCAAAACCACTGTGAGTCCAGAAGACGCCAGGCACCAGAAACCCACGCAGTTGGGACTGCCGTTGAAGGCAAGGGGTGAAGCCCCAAGCGAGCGACGCAGCGGCGAAGCGTCGACGCTGACGACGAATGGAGAGGTGCGCTCGAGGAGCGACCGCCCGATAGAACAGGTGCTCGCACGCGGCAACATCAAGGCGGCGTCGGCGCGGGTTAGAGAGAACCGGGGCAGTCCAGGGGTTGGTGGCGAACGCCGCTTCGATGGGGTTGTTCGACCTGATGTCACCGCTCCTTCGCCAGCAGCCACCGAAGAAGCGGAGCCGCCGGCTGCGCTCGATCTCTCGCGCGAGCGCCGCGTCAAGGCGCTCACCTGTACGGAACCCCTCCACTCGCTGCAGACGAACCGAGGGCGCCGTGGATGGGAACGCTTCGACTTTTACGATCTCGGGCTCGCTGCGATCGATGCCGTCGTCGACAAGATGGGCTTCGATACCGGGATTAACCGTGAAGAGCTCGATGCCATTCTGGTCGTCGAGGCACGCCGTTTTGCCCCGGACCTACTCGACGATAACCTCCACGCGGTAGTGACGGAGCTCATCGAGACGCTCATCCGTCCAAACATTGGCGAGTACTCGTCGGCCCTCGACGAGGTCCGCAGAAGGTTCGACTTCACTCTGCTATCGGAGCACGAGAATGCTGAGGGTGGGATCTACCTCCGAGCGACGAACGAGGCGATTAATGTCCTCGTCGGAGGTCTGAACACCGACATCGAATCGGCACAAGTCGCGGCCGAGGCGACGCTGGAGCACCTTATCCGGCGCCGCAGACTCGACGACGCAGCCAAGCCCGCGCGGGAGGCGAAGGTCAGATCTATCCAGTACTCGAGCTTCGTCCGTCAGGTGATCGAGGAGACCAAGCGCGACATTCGGCGCGCTGGATGGCGAGACTATGTCCCGGAGCGCCTCGCCGAGATCCGTGAACATCTTCTGGACCGCATGCGTACGGAGGAGAAACTGCTCGTTGCGATGCAAGAGACACGGGACTCGACGGGTCGCGAGGACCTGCGCCGCCAGGCAGCGGCTCTCGTCGAGACGGTCGAGGACTGCTTCATGCGCCATCAGGAACTGCACGCGACGGCCTTGTCCGCCATCCGCGTCTACGTCGAGGAGCAGGATCGCCAGGTCTTCGGCCGCGCGGCGACGATCGGCGCGATCGATCTAACCATTGAAGCGCTTGTGCCCATACTCACCGCGCCGTTGGGTGCCGTTGGCGACTTGCTCGCCGCCTTCGCAGAGCGCCTGCTCGGCTTTGGACCGGGCCCTAGAAGCGCTTCAATAGTTCCGCGTCGCCAGCCTCGCGTAGGTGCGTTCATCCAGGCGCTGCTGCGACCACCCCAGACGCGTGAGGAGCTGGGGCCCGAGTTGGACGAGCTGGAATGGGAGGCGCCGCCAGAGGATCCGATCGCGTTCACGGCCGAGTTGTGGGCGCTGGCGGACGAGATGCTTGAAAACTTGAACCCGCCTCTCAGGTTGTCGGCGCTCCTTGCGGCGGCGGAAAAGCGTCATGGCTTCGACGCTGCCGATCTCGTCCGACTGCGAACGCTCATAGCCACGGCCCCCGATCTCGATGCTGTGCGCCCAGGGGCGCCCGGGGTGCTGGCCGCCGCCGGCGACGGACAAACCTTCCAGTCCGCATCCTTCGTCGGAGATGATCTCGTCGTCGGTGCGCTCACCGCCGACGAGGCCGGATATGCCGCAACGATCATTGCTCAAGGGAAAGCGCCATGATGGACGAGTATCTCGCCATCGGACAGCTGATTGCCTTCGGGCTCGACCCGCGCCTATCCCCTGGTCGGAGCGGCGATTATCAGGAGCTCGTCACTCGGTTCCGAAACGATCCTGATTTCCGCCAGCGGGTCGTCGCGGTCGCTGGTGGGCAAGGTCTCGACATCTTGGACTGCTCACCCGTCTACGGGCTCGTCTTCGCCGCCACGGGGACCGATTCGCCTTACTACATGCGGCTGGAAGACTACGCCGCGATGTCGGCCGAAGAGCGCTACCTCAACGCCTTCGTGTTCCTTGCCATAGCGACGGCTTGTTATCCGACCGCAGACGCCCTCGACGCTGACGACGGACCTCTGCCGCAGATCACGGTGAGCCAAGTGCTGCGCCTGATGAACCGGATGGCTGATCAGATCCGCGAGCGAAGCAAGGACGAGGATCCACCCGTGGCCGAACCGCAGGTAGAGCCCCTCTACCGCCTAATCCTGCGCTGGCGAGAAAGGGACACGACCGGCGACGAGCGAAGCAATCCACATGTCAAGGCAGGGATGGTTCGTCGCGCGTTAAAGTGGCTCGTGGCGAACGGTCTCGCGGACGAGATCGCGACCGCAAAGGATGCCTTCCGCATCCGGAGCCGCTTTCGGCTCCACGTGAAGGACGCAGTGGCGAGCATCGGACCTGCTCTCGCGCACGTGCGCGACCTCGCCGGGGACGCGACGACGTGAACTTCCAAATCACCCGCATTCGCCTTGCCTCTGTGGGCCCGGAGCCGGCTCGCTACGACCCGCTCGAGCTTGATTTCCGAAAGCCCGATCAAACGGGGCCGGCAGACACGGTGCTGTTCCTGCCAAATACGGGCGGGAAGACGGTGCTCATGCGCCTCCTGTTCTCGGTCCTCCACCCGCCGATCGTCGAGAGGATCGGTACCGAAGAGACGGCGCACCACAAGAAGAACCTGCTCGGCTACGTTCTCGACCGCGATACCGCCCACGTGGTGATCGAGTGGCGGCGCGTGGAGGAAGGGCGCTTCGCCGATGAGGAGGTTCTGCTCACCGGGCTTGCAGCGGAGTGGCGCGACGGCCGGCGCCCAGCTGATCCGAAGCCCGAAGATCTGAAGAGGCTCTGGTACTCTGTCCGCGGTCCCGTCCGAGTGGTGGGGGTCGATAATCTCATCTTTGAAGTCGATGTTGCCGCCGACGGCGGCACAGTTCGCCGCCGCCTGCCACTTCGCCGGTTCCAGGAGCAACTAGAGGAGCTCAAGAAAACGGGTGTACGCACGAAGCTCGAGGTCTCGACGACGAACGTGCAGCGAGACTGGGTCGAACATCTCGACAGGCTCGGCCTTGATCGTGCGCTGTTCCGCTACCAAGGCGAGATGAACCACAACGAGGCGGGTGCCTCGGCAATTGCCCGTTTCAAGGAGGACCGCGACTTCATCAAGTTCTTCCTCGAGGCCGTTTTCGACCCCGCGGAACTCGCGGGGCTTGACCATGAGTTCGACGAAGTTGCCGACAAGGTGCGTCGGTTCCCGGAGTACGAACGACGGCTGCGTTTCGAGCAGGCCGCCCTGGAGGAGCTGGAGCCACTCGTCGGCCTGGTCACCGCGCTCGCGACTGCGCACGCGGAAGCCCAGACGGCTCGGACAGCGGCGGCGAACCTCCTCGCGGCATTCTCGGGTGCGGAAGAGATCGCGCGGGCGCGAGAGCAGCGTGAGCGACAGCGTTCACGCGAACAGGACGCTGAGGTGCGCCGGCTGACTACAGAAGCCGATAGGTTCCGCGCCGAGGAGCGCGAGTTCCGGCGGCTCGGAGCCGCCCTCTGGAAGAACGACGCCAAGCGCGCGTACGAGTCCGCGGCAAAACGCACCGCGCTCGCTGAGCTCGACGTACGCGCGTGGCTATTGACCGAGGATCTCGCTCGCCTCTCTGAGGCGCGTGCGAAGCTGAAGGCGCTGGACGAGGCGTACCAAGCCGAGATGGAGCGGCTCCGGCCGCTCCAGACAGCGCGAGACGAGGCGGCGACGCGGCTCGATCGGCGTCTCGCCGCGCGTGCCGTACTCGCAGCGCGCGAGGCTTTCACGGCGAAGATTCGTGTCGAGGAGGCGAGGAAACGTGCTGCGACCAAGCGCAAGGAGGAGAAGGACGCATACATCGAAGCCGCGAAGCTGGACGCGGCTCGCGAGGCGAACGAGAAGAGGGTCGACGAAGTTGCCGCATTCCGAAGCCGGTTAGTTACCAAGGGCCTGCTCCCCAATGGCGAACGAGCAGACGAGTCGCGACAGCGCCAGGCGACGCTTGCGGCAGACTCACTTGCCCGCATCGATGTTCTCGACAAAGAAAGCGCCTCTCTCGACGCCGAGCGGGAGCGACTCGATGACGAGGATCGCGCCGCAGCACCTCTCATCGCCGAAATTAGCGAAACCCACGCGCGGCTTGCAGGGGACGTTGAGCGCGCCGAGAACGAGCGGAAGGCTCTTTCGGCGCAACCCCTCGTGATCGAGCTCGCGGAGTCGACAGAGTTTGACCTCGAACTCGTTGGGTCGGGAATCGCCGAGCGCCTTCTCGGCCGAGCCAGAGAAGCAGACGACGCGCGACTCGGCATCGAGCTCCGGGGCATCGACGACAAGCGCGCCGTTCGCGGTCTTGAGGACACGGGCTTCCTTCCGCCGCCGCCCGAGGTCGAGGTAGCGCTCGAACGTTTGGTTGCCGCGGGTATCGTTGGCGCGCTTCCGGGTACGCGCTACATAGCCGAAGCGATCTCCCGCGAGCACCGCGGCACGGTCCTCGCCAACCGGGCCGACCTAGTGGGCGGTATTGTCCTCCTCGAAGGGGCGGACCTCTCGAAAGCTCGAGCGGTCCTGGAGAGCGCGTCGCTCGATCCGACGATGATCATCGCAGTTGGCGCCGCCGCAGATCTTGTCGCCGCGGAGCGCGAGTCCTGCCATAGGATCACAATTGTCGTGCCGCCCTCCGAAGCGGTATGGGACCGTACGGCTGGGGGTGCGGAGCGTGCCCGGCGCGAAGCACGCCTGGCCGCGCTGGACACGCAGCGCATCGATCTTGATCGGAGGGCAGCCGGCGCGCGTAGACTCGCGGATGCCTTGGTGCGCCACGCGACCGCGTACCCCCCGGGGTGGCTCGCCCTGCGCACGGCCGGGCGCGACGCGCAGGCGACCGAGTTAGCACGGCTCAAGAAGGCGCGCACACGACGTGAGGGCCGGCGAACGGAGATCGCCGCAGCGCTGACCGCGTTCCGTACCGAAACTGCTCACCTTCGCAAGATCGCCCGGGAGGCCGAGCAACGCGCCGCCGAGCTACAGCGTCTCTGTGAAGACGAGGCCTCGATTGCCGGTCTTGAAGTGACGATCGAGCGCCAGCGTGCCGAGGCCAAACAATGGCGGGGAATCGCTGAAGAAAGGGAGGGCGCGGCAGGTGCTGCCGATGATGAAGCCAATCGAGAATCCATAGCCGCTGAGGGATATCGTGCCGCGGCCGAACGCATTCGGCAAGAGCGGTCGAAGATCGTCCTAGTGGAGCCGATTGCCGAACCGAGCCTACAGGAAGCGGCTCAGATCGCTGCTGGGCCCGACCTTTTTGAGCTCCGCGCTCAGTTCGAGGAGCTCGACCGGCGACTCGAAGGGGAAACGTCGGCCTCTGACGTCGCCGCCCAACGGACCGCTGCGATCCAAGCCCGCGACAAGCTCGCCGAAGCGATCGAGATGCACGCCGAGAACGTTCGGAACCGCGCGGTGGAGCTCCTCGCGTCCCCGGAAGCTGGCGAACTCGCCGGTCGGAGGTCCGCTGCCGAACGGGCCGAGGTGGAAGCCGCGAGCGCTCATGCAGCGGAGCGCGAGACCTACGCCGAGCATGAGAAGGCGAACGCCGAACTGACCGCCGTTGAAGACGAAGTCCAGAAGTCGCGGCGCCGTGCGGAGATCCCTGCTGATCGTGCTCCGCGGGACCGACATCACGCTGCATTGCTTGCTGCCGACGCGCGACAGAACAGCGAAAACGCCCAAGGACAGATCGGCACCGCGGAGCGCGAGCGAAACAACGCTCGTGACAAGGCGGACGGCGCGAACAAGCTCGCGGATGGTCTCGGTCTACTGGCGACTCCACTCAGACTGGGACTCAAGCTCGAAGAGGATGCGGCGCTTCCATCTGTGCCCCCATTTGATGGCGATTTGGAGCACGCCAACTCTACCGGGAGGTCGACTGCCCGCCGTCTCACCTCGGCGATCGATTTCGAACGGGACGCAGAGCAGGCGTGGCGTCAGCGCGATTCGACGGTGCGCGTGCTTCTTGCTCGGGAGGAGTTCGCGGATCTGGCGGCTTCCGATCGACTCTATCGCCGCCTGGCACAGTCACCCGCAGAGGCGCTGGCTAGGGACGCAGACGAACTCGTCGGTGAACTGCGCGCTGGCATCGGCGTTCTCCAGGCGGAGCTGGCAACGCTGGAGGAGGACCGCAAACTGGCGACGACCAGCCTCGCGAAGAGCGTGCACAAGGCGCTCAGTTACCTTCGTCTCGCAGAGACACGCTCGAAGCTGCCTGCGCGACTTCGCGACTGGTCGGGCGAATCATTTATCGAGATTCGCTTTGACAAGCCGCCCGCGGAAGAGCTCGACGTTCGGCTTAGGACCTTTGTAGTCCAGGTTCTCGATCCCAAGGTCGACCGCCCAACGGGCAGCACGCTGTTGATGCTTTCACTGGATCGCGCGGTCGGAGAGTTCCGTGTGAAGATCCTGAAACCCAACGAGGCCTTCGCCCCGATCCGCGTGCCAGTGGCCGAGCTATCCTCACCGACGTTCTCGAACGGTCAGCGCGCGACGGTGGCGACAGCCATGATGCTCATGCTGTCGGAGTTGCGGCGTCAAAGCCGTAGCTCCGCACGCGACGCGTCGGTGGGGACGCTGCTCCTCGACAATCCGCTCGGGAACGCGAATGCGGGATTCCTCATCGAAGTTCAGAGAACTGTCGCAGCGGCGGCAGGAATCCAGCTGATCTACACGACGGGTATCGCCGATCACAACGCGCTCCGACGGTTCTCGAGCGTCATCGCGCTGTCCAACGATGCCGCCCGAAGGACGATGCGGCGGTACGTGCGTGCTAACCCCGCGCTGCTGGATCTTCTGGTGCCACCTGAGGACGAGGCGGGTGGACGTATCTCCGCACGTCGCGTGGTGGCGGTCACCGACCATGAAGCCAGCAACACTTGAAACACCACTCGCGCGGCGCTTCGCCGCGGCGCTCGCGGATGCCGAACCGGGGCGCACCCGGATCCGACTCGAAGCATACGCGGCGGCCTTCCTCGTCGCTGAGCCGGCGCTGGCCACGTCGCCCGAACGTCGCGCAAGACTCGCCGCCGCGATCGAGGAGTTATTCGAAGGCGGTGTCATCCGGGTCTCGCATGCCATCGATGGCATGGAGTCGCCTCCGCTGCCTCGCTTCATCGTTCCTCTCGATCGCGTCGCCGACCCACCGGTGGGCCGGGAAGCCATTTACGCATGGCGCCCGGAACTCGCGTGGGCGGCGCGGCTGCCGCTTCGCCGCTCCGAGTTCGACGCTCTGCACTCTATCCAGGCGTTCCTTCGTGATCAGGGTGCCGCGGCACCAATGGTTCCCACGGGTGAGCGGTCGCTCGAACTGTTCGGCGACGAGAAGCGCTTGGATATCCTTCGTCGCAACCGGCGCCTGTTCGCTCCCGGGCGGTTGTCCCTCGAGATGTTGCGGGCGCGCCTGTTCTCCCCACCCTTCGCATATCGCCGCGTAGGGGTAGGTCCCGTGGCTCTCATACTGGAGAACGTGGCTACGTATCATTCCGTGCTCGAGACGGTCCCCGATGACGGTCCTGTTGGCCTCGTAATCTTCGGCGCGGGCGGCAACTTTTCAGCATCCGTCTGCTACCTTGCCGAGCTCGCTGTGGAGGGTCCGGCATCCTTGATCCGCGAGATCCGTTACTTCGGCGATCTCGATCGGCGGGGGCTCGAGATCCCGATTGCGGCTGACGCAGCTGCGCGCGACGCCGGTCTGCCGGCCGTTCGACCCGCCGTCGGCCTCTGGGCGAGACTCCTGCGTTGGGGTCAACAGGGAAAGCATCCACCCGTCGATGCGCCTACAGCAGACCGCTTAACGACATGGCTTCCACTGTCGCTTCGGGCTGGCGCGCGCGAGATCCTCGTCTCGGGAGCGAGGCTCGCGCAGGAGGCCGTGGGCACCAAGCTGCTTTCGAGTGAGCCTACCTGGACTAGCTGGGCGGAGCTCGGTCCACCGGGCGTTGATCGCTCGGGTGATTCTGCTCCCGAGCTTCGCCGGACGTCTGTAGCGCTCCAGCGACCGCCGTCTGCTCCGACTGGCGACGCCGCGCTTATCTTGGATGACGACGGCAATGCGTGCGAGCCAGACGGCGAGGCTGAGTGGAGCGGCTGGGTGGCCGTTGGGCACACCAGGAACTGGGTCCTGAACGATCCGATTCTCGATTGGCTTCGTCTACATGGGGAGCGCGCGGGCTTCCTCCGCGATGACCGTCGTCCGAACTACGATCGACGCACCGATTTTCGACGCTTCGTCCTCAAGAAGGGGCTGGCGTTCGAGGCTGGAGTCATGCGCCTGCTGCAGGAGCGCGCTATTGTCATCCGAATCGCCGAATCGCCGGAGGACGCGCGATCTATCGTCAAGGCGCGAGCGACCGTGCATGCACTGCGCTCTGGCGCGCCCGTCATCGCACAGGCTGTCCTCCGTAACCCTGCCCGGCGAACTCACGGCGTCGTCGATCTGCTCGTTCGTTCAGATCTGCTCGCATACTGGTTTCCGGAACTGATCTCCCCGGAGGAGGCCGAGCATCCGGCACCGGGGCTCGGTCTGCCCGGCTTCCATTACCGGCCGATCGATCTGAAGTTTCACACCTTCGATCTCACTGCCGACGGGCATGTGACCGCTTCGGCGGACCAACTCGCCTATGCTGTGCAGGTGTGGCTCTACGCGGAGGCACTCGGCCGTGTGCAGGGCTATGTACCACGATCCGCTTATCTCTTGGGGCGAACCTGGGAGCAAGGCGATCATCGCGGCGAAGGTTGCCTGGAGCGACTTGCTCGGGTCGACATGGAGCGATGGCTGCCGAACCGCGAGACGACTGTCGAGCAACTTGCTCGTGACTCGATAGAATGGATCCGCCGCCTTCGCGCGGCCGGCACGGGTTGGCAGGTCCTCCCCGAACCGTCGGTCCCCGAACTTTACCCCCACGCCCGAAATGCCGACGACGCCCCGTGGCACTCGGCAAAGCGGGAGATGGCTGACGCACTGCGCGAACTGACACTACTGCCTGCGATGAACCCCGAAAGGCGCTTCGCCGCTCACTTGGGCGGGCTTCGAAAATGGAGCGACGAAGGCGTATCGGCCGCGCGGCTCGGAATCACGTCGCCAGCGTTTGCGGCGCGCGTTGATGCTGTAGTCGCAGCTAACCAGGCTGCGGCGCCGACGGTTGTACCGGAGCGGATTCAGACGAACGGGGTCTGGCGAGCAGTGCCCGTAGTTGAATTCTACGTCGACTTCGAAACGGTGAGCAACCTCGACGATGACTTCACGATGCTGCCTCGCATAGGAGGCCAGGCGCTTCTCATCCAGATCGGTTGCGGGCGCATGCGGACGGATGGGACCTGGATTTTCAGGCAGTGGACTGTTGACGCGCTGACGGTGGCAGAAGAGCGCCGGATCGTCGACGCCTGGATTGCCTACATGGCCGAGACGTGCACGGTCGCTGGGGTGAAGCTCGAGGAGGCGCGGATTTGCCATTGGTCCGCTGCCGAGCCTGTTAACTTGGAGAGCGCGTACAATGCTGCGCGCGTCCGTCACCAAGATGCCGGTTGGCCTACGCCGCTCCCGTGGTTCGATGTCCTCGAGCGTGTGATCCGCGCGGAGCCCGTCGCCGTGACCGGCGCTTTCAACTTCGGATTGAAGTCAATCGCGAGAGCGATGCACTCGGGCGGATTCATCCCCACAACATGGGCCGACGGCCCTACAGACGGGCTTGGCGCCATGGTCGGCGCGTGGACCGCCGCGCGTGAAGCCGCAGCATCGGACATGGCGCTGTCGGCGCACCCCTTGATGGTCGAGATCGCCCACTACAACGAGGTCGACTGCCGCGTCATGTCGGAGATTCTCGACTGGCTACGCAAGAATCGGTGAGGCTGGAAAACAAACGGCTGCGGTCGCTCATCAGGCTGACGACGAGGGCTCTATTAGATACGGAGCGGCTGCTCTTGTGTGCTCCAGAGTAGAGGAAGGTCGACCCGTCGAGTGAGTGTCCCCAGCGTCAGCTCGGCTGGCTGGCGCTCTTCAGCAATTTCATCGATGATTCTCGGCGCGAGAACCCCATGTAGCACTATTCGCCGCACCGAGTGGTCTGGGGAGCGGGATGCGTCCAGTTGGACACCGCGAGCACACCACCAAAGAACACGGCACCCACCGCAATAATCGCCGCCATCGCCTTCCCAATACGCTTGTTGGCGATAGAGTTCGATCTGTCGCGCGATCAATTCTTCGCGCGGGCCTAGAATCTGATCAGCCATTTTCTACAAGATGCAATTTATCCGCGAGTTCTTTGCGGCGACGACGTTCGCGCCGTTGCGTCCAGTCTGCAGTTAGCGCCCAGATAGGGAACGGCAAGGCGAACACGAGGACCATCAAAAGGAACATGTAATCTTGCTGTCGCATGTCACGACTCCTTGTGCGCGAGCAGCTCTAACACCGCATCGAGGGTCTGAAAATCGTGATGCATGATTTCCTCGAAGTTCCAGGGGCAGGTTTCCGCGAGCCGTGCCTCGGGCCGGAGGACCGCCGCATCGCGACGCGCCCAGTGCCAGGCGGAGGCCAGACACTCGGGCAGATAGCGCTTGAGCGATGGTGATTCCTCAAGCAGGCTCTCGATCTCGTAGCGCTGCTCGATGACGGTGAGTTTCCAGCCGCGCTCGTGGCGCCGGCGATCTCTGGGCAGTAGATGCCACTTGAGCAGGTGCACCACGAGCGTGTGCAAACGACTCTTTAATTCGCGCTTCAGGCTGGCGCCCATGCCATCTACTTCCTCCACCAGGTTGTCGACATCCAGGCATGTGAAATTGCGCTCGCGGAGTGCCTGCGCCTGCTCTTTCAGCCACGCATAGAAATCAGTTTCGTAAAGGCTCATCGAGGCGTCCTCCAATAGCCCTTTAGTGCATTGGCCTCGCGACGACGAAAGCGACAACCGCAGCAAACGCAGCCGAGACGAGGAAGAGGGTCCAAGTCCAGTTGGTACTATTCATTTGTGCAACACTAGGAACAGAATCGCGATCGCCAGGTTAAAGCCAGCCATCCACTTGAGCACCGCAAGGTCGCGCTTGACCTCGGTGATTGCGCTCTCGTTGAGATGCCTCATCGCGTCAGGAAAAAGATCGCCACGGCGAACATCGCGAGCATCAGTCCAGCGCCGGCGACGAACGCCGTGACGACGACTTTCCACGGTTCGTATTGAATCAGCGGTTTCATCTTCTAGGGATCAGGTAAGAGACGATGACGCCCACCGATATTCCGATCGCGATAATCGAAATAATCATCGTCAGAGCAGGTACCCACAAGCGGGCCTGAAACCTTCGCTGCTCGGCCAACCGCATTTCATCCCGGAACTTGTAAAATTCCTCGCGCTCGCGATCGAGGCGGGCCATCTCTTCTTGCAGGTTCATGATCGGAATTACTCCCGCACGATGTGCACGGTAATGGTCTGGGGAGCGGGATTACGCAGCCAGTGGTTCACTGCGAGCCCACCACAGAACAGGGCAAACGCCGCAAAGATCGCCGCGCGCGCCTTCCACGGCCCCCAGTACGCTTGTCCGCGATAGAGTTCGATCTGTCGCGTTAACCTCAGCTTTTTCTCTTTTTCCACCATGCGCGAAAATCACTGAGCAGTATTGGAGCGAGGAAAGGAAGGACGACGCCGAGAATGATGAGAGGCTCCCACCACTGCGGCTCCGTTTTACGCCTGGCCCCGGCCTCGGCGCACATCTGGACGAACAGGTCGAGCCACATCATTCTTCGCGCGGGTCTAGAATCCTCATGGTTTTGGTTGCTCCTCCTGCGCGAAGCGCGACTTGGGGATGGGATCGCCGCGCTCGTGCTCATCGACGCGCCGCTGCAAGAAGCCGGCGAGATACTTCGCATCGCGCAGACATAGGCGCAGCGTTGGGCGCTGCTCACCGAACGTGACCTCGAACTCGGCGCGGTTGTGACAATCGTGACAGGGCCCGCGCATCTCGTCTTTGGGGATTCGTTTGATTCTCATTTGCTTTCCGCGTTCAGTAGTCCAGAATTTCACGGCTGCTCCGCGTCATCCTTCTTCGCTTGCATCGCTTGCCACGTTGCGACGACCTGCTCCGGTGTCCGGTTATCGAAGGCGTCGAAGCTTGACTGGGTAGCGATCACGTCTTCTGACGCATCTTTTTTCGAAGCCTCCACAAAGTAGCGCTTCGGAATCAGATAGAAGCCATCGTCAAGCGCGCCGAAATAAACGATGCCAACCCACTCTCCGTCCTCAAGGTCGTCATCATCGTAATAACCGACCCTACCTTTGAATGGTCCTGTGGTAATGCGGACGTATCCGTAGGGCAGCTCAGGCTTCGGATCAGGAATGTCCACGACACCCTCTCCCTCAAAATTGTGCCCGCAGAGCACGCAAATGTAGCTAGAGTTGTCGCTCAATATCACTTTGTGGGCATCATGCGACTGAGGCATGACGCTGACGCCGTCGCCCTGGAGTTCGCAAAGTCCCGTCTGCTGGGTCACTGTTATCGAGAGGAACTTCACCTGTTGCGTAACAACTTTTTTCTCAGTCGCAGTCTTTTTCTGTCTCACGGGTTTTTCTTCTCTCCTGCGAAGAATTGGGACGCCGTAGCGTAAGGCGGCAGCTCTGGCGGTTTTTGCGCCGCCCCGCAAGTTGGTGTCAGTTGTGTTCAATAATTATTCTGTCGTTTCGGGGCGTACTCGATCAGGCATTCAGTGCACAGCGCCTTCAGCCCGAGTCCGCTTGGTCCTAAGCGCACCAAAATGATCGCAGCCGCGATATGGCCTGGATGCAGGTTGCACTCGATACCCAAGCCGCGCCGGTTGTATTTCCCGCCCCACTCGGACAACCAGTGCTCGCGACCTTCATCCACTTTCTCCTCGAACTGATGCTCCTTTATCCACTCCACTTCAGTCGGCTCCCTATGCTGGTCCCAGCGTCGATGATCAGAGGGCGGTTCCCCATGTCCCAAGTTCTGGCACACCACGCAAAACCCACCTTCCGGCGGTGCTTCAAACGGACATGCCACCGGTTCTCTGTGCGGCCCAAATCCCCCCACATCATGCACCAGCGTATTGTGGTAGATATACCCGCATTCCACGCATAGCGGCTGCAACTTCTGCGCACCCATATGGTCCTTTGCCAGGATCAGCGAATACGCCTCCTTCCCGCATACCTCGCACTTGAACCCCAACGACTCGTGGTTGTATCCCTGCGTCCAGTAAATCAACCGCCCACGTCGCTTTCCCTCTGAACGCCACCGCGCTTTGGCGATTTTTGCCGTCTCTATTACCCTCAACTCGTCTTTCCTATCGTCCATTAGCTGTCCCCCCTGCATAGCGACGACGAGCAGGGCGTCGGGTTTTGTGTCCGGCGAGTTTGGCCCGTCGCGTCTCCCAACAGGATTCGAGGGCAACTTCGATGGTTGGCGTTTTCCGTCCTTCTTTTCGGAATGTATGAATCTCTCTTAAGTCCAGACGTAGCACCCGCGCCGAGCAAACAGCAAGCAGGCAGATGCTTAACCACAATCCTTCAGGTTTGCTCAGCTCGGTACAACACACGGCGCGGCTCGTCCGGCATGAAATGTTCTAACCAGCCGTACTCGGTCACCAGCGAAATGTGTCGCGACACGCTTTTTAGCGCACGTTCCACTTCACGCTCACCCCAGTAGATTTGCTCGATGAAAGGATTATAGGTCTTCGGTCGCGCAGCCTTACAACGCTTGATTGATTCCTCCGTGCTCTCGTCCTTGGTGCGATTGGGCCGCGCTTCGATCATCATCGCGATATCGACGTCGCCGCAGTCGGGTGCGTCAGTCGCGGCACTGCCGAACAGCAAAACCTCGCGCACGCGGTAGAGGTAATAGTCATCCGCATTGATGGCCTTCACCTTTTCGAGGAACTGCTCGACGATCGCCTCGGCTTGCGCGCGGGGGATGCGCTTGTAAGCAGTGGTGTGGCGCAGGTCCTCGGCCCGCTCGGTGAGCTGAAATCGCCGCTCCTTGGTTTCGAAAGTCTCCCATCCGGTGTCGGTAGCGCTACGCCGGTGGTGCTCCCGGATTCCGAGGCAGGTCGGTTTAAAGTAGCCGGCCTTGACCAGTGCGACGCGCAACTGGGCGGCTTTGCTGTCGCTTACCTTGAAGAAGTTCGCCAGGTCGATTTCGATCTGCCTGCGCATGCGCTGCCAACCCGCATCATAGGTCCGGATGAAACGGCGCAGCTTGCGCACGCGGATGCCTGGGAACGCTTCACTTCGAGATCAAACTGTTCTTTTTTGTACATTGCTCTTCCACCTTCTTTTGGATTCGGGCTAGTTGCCGACGGGCGGGGCTCCGCGCACAGTCCCGCCTTGGGCGACTAGCGATTCCCGGCCTTGCCGCGCTGGCGCCGGCAAAACTCCTGGTGCCAGTTGTCTTTCCATACCGTCCGACTATCACGCCGCTTGGCGAGCATAACCGCCCAAATTACCCAACTCAGTATGATAACTGCGTTCATTTGAAGTCCTCCCTCACATCGATGCGATGCTGACCAGCACCACGGCTGCGCACACGAGGGTAGCGCGAAATCGAAAATTGCTTCCTTGAGTTGGTCGGGCACCGTCACGGGGCCGAGTTCATCGGCCGCGCGCCCGACGCAGTAGGTCAAGCCGGTCAGCTCGATGAGAAGTACCCAGTCCATCTTTCGTTCTCCTGCTATTCTTGACGTCCCCGGCCCCGCTTTCGATTTGACATTGCGGGACACTGGCTTAGCATTCCGAGGCAAAAAGCCACCCTGAATCGGAGACCCTGCAATAGGGCGAATGCGAAATTACCGACAATAGTAACGTTTCGGGGCAGTACCTTTTTTGAGCTCTTTTTTTTTGGGGCGCTCCTTTTGATGCTAGGTACCTTCTTCTTGGTAAAGCGAATGGCAACTTGAGAGGACGATCCGCTCATAGACTTTGGCGTTTCGAGGCCCTCGCTGAATCAACCGTAGACATCGGCGAACATCGCGAGCGCCTTGGCGCGACGATTCGTTTCGTGCAGCATCCTCAGCGGTCTTTTGGTGGCGCACCACTTGGTGGGGCGCGGACGAGCCTCGATCATAAGGTGCATCGGAAACTCGTCGATTGCCGCGCTTTCAGGCTGCTGTTCGAGAAGCTTTGGCGTCGGCCGCGGCTCGTCAAGCATCGTGACTGCCATCTCCGCGGACGGATTGCACCGAAATACCAAGAGAACGAACGAAGATACCTGTTGAGCTCCAGCGTCGAATCAGAGCTTCAACGTTTCCCAGGTGTCGAACTGGCCACGATAGCGATCCACCCGGCGCGACACTTTCGATGGTATGCGACAGTTTCGGTCGGCTAGCCAACTCGACGCGCCCGGAACGTCGAAGCACGGATGAGAGATAAGGATAACGCGACGTCCTCGCGGCTCACCACCTATACCAGGAAAGATCATGGTGCGGTGCCACAGGTCGCCGGTGTCGCTCGGATTTTCATCGAACCAATTCGCGACCTCGCGCAACTCTCGTCGCTCTATGGTCGCGATCTCCTCGGATTCACCTGGAAATGTTCAGTTTGACGCCGCGGATATTGTCGCGCCACTAGCGATCTTGGTGGCTTAGCTCGTCGAGCAGCGCCTTGGCGTCCTTCAGGTCGGCGGTGTCGAAGCCCTCGGTGAACCAGTTGTAGATTTCCGCGAGCATCGAACGCGCCTCGTCGCCGCGATTGGTATCACGCAGCAATCGCGCCAGACTCATCGTCGCGCGCAGTTCCCACGATTTGGCTTTCTGAAGGCGCGCAATTTCGATTGCTGTGCGAAACGAATGCTCGGCCTGCGGCGCGTTCGACACGCCCTTCGCCAACAGCAATTCTCCCTTTGTGCGATGTACGTCGGCTTCGGTTATTCGCTCGCCCGTCTCCTCGATTACCGCCTGCGCTTCGTCGATTGTCACAAGTGCTTCATCGTAGCGACCAAAGAGGCAAAGCAATTGCGCGATGAGTGAAAGGAAATTTGCCGGTTCGGCCGTTTTGCAGTGAGCCTCGCACGGTGCGTTAAATTCTGCGAGGGTTTTTATTTCTTCATCTTTCAAGAACACTAGTCCACCATTCTCACCATGCAAGTACATTCCACTAAGCCCCATTTCGTGTTCTCTTAAATGAAAGGTATAGAGACTAACCATCCGTGCTCTATCCGCTAGTTCAACCTTGCGGTTATAACGGACGGTCGCCCCGTACGCTGACCTAAGCAGCAACAGGATCAAACCGCCTAGTACAATTCCAAAAGCTATCGTGAACATCGTCTGTTACTCGTTGCTTAGTTGATCTTCCTAGGCCGGGAACACTTTCCCCAGGTCCTGCAGAAGCTCTGCACCGTACGCCTGCTCTCTCTGCAGGTCATTAGGCAAATTGCCGATTTTGATCTGCTGGATTTCAATCGACAGAATTAAGGTGCCGAGGGCATTTAATTCGCCGACCTTCCCAGTTCTGCTTTAGCGGCTGGTGCAATCAATCATGTCGCCAAAGTTTACGCAGTCAGTCTGGACTGGTCGTCGCTGGGCGTTGATGATTGCGTTCGTTTGCTCTCGCGCAGCCTCGTTCTGCAACCAGATGCATCCAGTCTGGTCACCACTTCTGCACGCCGCAGTAGCTCGCTGCGCTGAGTCCTCAAGTTCAGACTGCTGCTGCTGAGCGCTCATCGAATTTCCAAGCGACTGCATGACCACGGCGGCCGCTCCCAACCCGGCGCAGCCGCTGAGACACAAAGCCATCAAAAGCGCGATTATCGTTTTCACTGGCATAACCCCGCTTCCCGCATGCGCTTGAAATTGGCCTCCTCAGGCATCGGCCCCGGCTCGAAATTGGCCTCAATCGCACGGGGCGCGTGAGTCTCCCGTGTGTCGAACTTGCACCGGAGTAGGGCACTGCTGCCGTGAAAGGGAATGTTCACGACGGCGTGCTGCATCGGCGAGTTGTTCAACGTCCTGCCGGGGGTGCTTAGAGCACCAGGGCCATCGACTGGAGAAGCCGGGTTGATCGACCAAGTACAGGCAGACCTTCTTCAGGTCGACCGTGCAGCCATCCTTGGCGATCTGCGGCGGCGGATCGGTAGCGGCGCATCCGACAAGCAGGCACGCCAATACTGTGGGCACAAATGGCTTCATCGAATTCCCTCTCCTTGGGAATTGGTGTCGCCGGAATACCGTCCGGCGCTGGTGGTTTCATTTCGTATGGTTGTTCTTCTTCTCGTTACCGTTGCCGAACGCGACTGACAGATGGTCGAGCTCGACCGTCGCCCCGCGCAGGCGCAGCGCCGATCCGCCCGCCCAAAGATGACCTCCATCACGGCGCGGCTATGACAGTCATGGCAGTAGTCCAGCGGTTCGGTCGCTTTGGGCGAGGCGACGGATTCTAACTGCGCTATTTCCGGGTCGAGCCTGCGTCGCGGTCGCAGCGTCTATGCGGCGCTAGCGTCGCTGCGAACGCCTCTGGTCGATGCGATTCCACAAGTCGCGCAAGAACGCACCAGTCGGTTGCGCAACTTCCTTGAGCTACGCCAGGTCACTACGAGTTAAAGAAGCGTCCGTCGATCGCTCCGTTTTGGGCAACAATAGGCTTTGATAGCTTCTCATCTGTAAAGAGTCGCTTTTCTATCTTGAGTTGTGCTCAGCTATCACAATCGCTAAAATAGGTCAACTTAAGCTAACTGGTTTGAACTGACCTTAAAATCGGCAGACTTTATCGTACTTAAAACATTCGAGTTGAGCGCACAAAGAGGTACAGGGCTGACTCTGGTCGGTACTGTCGGAAACAAAATTGATTACAAGCTCCGGTCGGCACTGGTGGCCATCGGAAGCGATCCCAGCAATGAGCTCGTCATCGATGAGCCTACCGTTTCACGACGACACGCCGAGGTCATACGGCGATCAGGCGTTTTCCAGGTCCGCGACTTACGTTCAACGAACGGAACCTTAGTAAACGGCAATCGAGTCGATGCTCCCGTACCTATCGAGGCGGGGGACGAGATTCGGTTCGGTGGGGTTCGCTTTGCTAGATGCACGCGCGCCGACAGTGTTCGCGAGCTGATCGACGGCTACGGCGAGCCTCTGGATACCAG
>JAFAHS010000118.1 GCA_019237115.1 Deltaproteobacteria bacterium | reverse complement strand
TGGGGTCGCCGAGGGGTGGCTCGCGTTGCTGTTCATTCTCGGCATCTACGGATTTGGCTCGCGGGCGACCTTGGCTCTGACCGACATGCTGATGGCGGCGTTGCTGACGAGTGCCTGGCTGGTCGCCTTCCCCATCTTCGGGGGCGGGGCATCAAGCGCGCGCATTTGCGCAGCCGGAGGACTGCTCGGACTCGGGGTGATAACCAAGGGGCCGGTGGTCCTCATCCTGGCGGTATTCGCAGGACTGCTGTTTGTCGCGTTCGAGCGCACGCGGCCGCTGCTGCGCAGTGCGTGGCCCTGGCAGATTGTCGCCATCGCGGCGGCGATCGGCGCCATCTGGTACACGCCCTGGCTGGTTATCGGAGGCCGCCACGAGGTGCGCATTTTTCTGCACGAGAACTTCGGGCATTTCGCTCCCGCCAGCATGGGCGGCACCGGGGAGGCCTCCCGGCCGTTCTGGTACGTCACCGCGCGTCTCATCGGCGGTGCCAACCCGCTGATTTTGCTGATGCCCGCAACCCTGGCGGGCTTTGCCACCGGAGAAGTATCGACCAGGCAGCGCAAGCCCCTGGTCTTCCAGGCGAGCCTGGTCGCCGCCGTGGTGATTTTCTTCTCGTTCGCCAGCGCGAAGCGCGATGACTACATTCTGCCCGCTCTGCCGGGGGTTGCGATTTTGTCAGCCGCCGCGTTTGGCATGAAAGAGCCGACCGGCGGCTACCCGGGAGGCGCGAAGATTCGCGACGGGGTAAGCGCGCTCATCGGGTTCGCAGCGCTGCTGGCAGTCGCGCTGGCTCTCGCTACCGCCAGGAGAAATCCGCAACTGACACTGCAATCGAGCGACGCGGCGCTCATGACAATCCTGGAGGGCGGGATCGCCACCCGCAGCCCCCCTTTCATGATCTTTCTGGGCCTCGCTGCAGTGGCGGCGGTGGCCGCTTTCGTATTTTTGGCTAAAGGCTCGACAATCCTGGTTGGTGCAATGATCGGCGTGGTAAGCTTTGCGGGCGTCTTTCTGATCGACACTTTCGTGCGACCCGAGCTTGCGCGGACGCGCAGTTACAAGGCCTTCGTCGCGCAGATTCGCGAACGGATCGATGGTCATCCGTTGTTTGTGGTCCACGATGCAGATTTCGAATTGGCCTTCTACTACGGAGCACTGGTACCGCCGCTGGTCTTCAAGCAAAGCCATCCACCCGCGATCACGGAACCTGCCGCTCCTTCCGGAGGCTACCTGATCGCCCGAGACGTGGACCTGAACATGCTGCCGGACTCCTATCGACAGCGCATCCGACTTATTGAAAGGTCCAGTATTTCAGGCGGGGAGGGTCCTCCGGCGCTCTACGTTATCGAGCCGTCGCGGCCCGGTTTGAAGAGCGACGCTGGAATCGTTAGATAGGAAGCGATGGCGGATCAAGTTGAAAAAGCAGAGCGTGCCGTCAGCGCGCTGTTCCGATTGGGTATTTCGGCGATCCTGCCGGTCTGGGCGCTGGCGATGATCGTCCTGGGGGCCGAATATGGATCGGGGTGGTGGCTGGGAACCGGCCTGGTGGTGGGGGCGATCGGGGTACTGTTTTTGGCCGGAAGTCCAATTGCAAACCTGATTTACCCATCCCGCTAGGTCTGGCCTACGGATCGGACCGTTGCGGGGTTCTCGGTCCTTGATTGCCAGCTCGTGGGGGGCACGATAGTCTTCGTGCCAGATGCCGATTTTCGAATATGAATGTGCGCGCTGCGGCCAGGTCAGCTCGCACATCGTGCTGGGGCGCCGCAAGCGCGAGCGCCGTTCCTGCCCCGCTTGTCGCTCGACGCGGCTAAGGCGGGTGATGTCTCGCTTCGCCGTGGTCGAGAGCGAAGCCTCGCGGCTTCAGAGTTTTGACACCTCCAGTCCTCGCGACGAGTCCTTCTACCGTGACTCCCGCAACGTTGGGCTGTGGGCCAAGAAGCGGGCCAGGGAAATGGGCGTCGACCTGGGACCCCAGTTTGAGTCCACGGTCGAAAAAGCGCGCAGCGGCAAGTTGATCAAGGAAATGTCCTGAACAACCGCTTTGCGGTTTGACCTCACGCGGCTTGGGGAATCACTTCCGAGCGCCTGGCTTAGAAGCGCGAAGATGGCGAGGAGTCCGCCAGGAGAGCGGCAGACGCAGACTCAACGAGGTTCGTGACAAGTGTCGGCACCGTTCGTGGCGGTGTGTGTTGAGGGGACCGTGCGTGGCGACGGTCCAATCCTCGAAAAGCTCTCCAAATCAACGGAATTCGCCCCATTTTCTCGGCAGCTTCAGCTGCTGTATGATTGGTTGCGAGAAGAAGCTCAGCTTAACCGTCAAAGTTTCCGCGAAAAGTCGCTCTTCTTGACAGCACGATCTGGTACAACTAATTGAGGTTGCGGTAATCAGTTCATGTATTTGCACTTCGGAGTGCCGCTGGCGCTGACCATCTTCGGCATCGGGCTCATTGCGGCGATGTTCGGCCTGCAGAGGCTGCTGGCCCCAAACAACCCGTACGCGCGCAAGGTGATGCCCTACGAGTGCGGCGAACCGCCGACCGGGCGGGCATGGATAAACTTCAACGTCCGCTTCTACCTGATCGCGTTAATCTTTGTGGTGTTCGAAGTGGAAGTCGCGTTTGTTTACCCGATCGCGGCGGTCTACCTGGATTGGGTTCGTGGCGGTCAGCGGTTCTACGCGCTGGTGGAAATTCTCATCTTCCTGCTGATCCTGTTCGTGGGGCTGATTTACGTTTGGGTCAAGCATGACCTCGAGTGGGTCAAGAAGGTGCCGGAGTAAGTGGTGAGAGAGTTATGTCGCTTCTGAATACGCTGCCCGACTACGTGCTCACGACCAAGACCGATGAGCTCCTCAACTGGATGCGCAAATCGAGCATCTGGTACATGCTGTTCGGCCTGGCGTGCTGCGCGATTGAACTGATGCATACCGGCGGTCCGCGCGCGGACATCGATCGTTTCGGCGCAAGTCCGCGCGCCTCGGCGCGCCAGTCCGACCTGATGATCGTGGCTGGGACGCTGACCCTGAAGATGGCGCTGCGGACCCGTCTGCTCTACGACCAGATGCCCGAGCCTCGCTATGTGATTTCGATGGGTTCGTGCGCGAGCTGCGGCGGGCTCTTCCAGCTCGCCTACTCGGTGTGCGACGGGGTGGACAAAATCCTGCCGGTCGATGTCTACGTGCCGGGATGCCCGCCGCGCCCCGAGGCACTCACCGAAGGCCTGCTGAAGCTCCAGGAGAAGATGATGACCGAGCGCTGGCTCACCCGCGGCAACGGCAACGGTGCGCAGGTGACCGCGGCCTGAGGATGGAACCGCTTGCGATATATCAGCGGGTCAAAGAACGGTTCGGCGATCGCGTTCTGGAAATTTCCGAAAGCAAGCCCGACCCATTCTGTGTGATCGATCCCGCGGCGATCGTCGAGGTCGCCGGCGCGCTGCGCGACGATCCCGAGACTGCGATGGACTGCCTGTCCAACCAGAGTGGGGTTGATTACAAGGATCGCATCGAAGTCGTCTATCACCTGTTCTCCTACCGGCTCCGCCACGGCGCGGTGCTCAAGGTCAAGCTGCCGCGGGAAAATCCGGTGGTGCATACGCTGGAGGAACTGTGGAAATCGGCCAACTGGATGGAACGGGAGATTTTCGATCTGCTCGGGGTGAGCTTTGAAGGTCACAGCGATTTGCGCCGGATCCTGATGCCGGAAGACTGGCCCGGCCACCCGCTGCGCAAGGACTTTGTCGAGCCGCTCGAATATCATGGCATCTCAACGGTCCGCGAGAGCCCCATCATTCGGCTCGATCCGAAACGGAAATGAGCACCTTTCACACTGAAGAAATGACCCTCAACATGGGCCCCCAGCACCCGTCTACGCACGGGGTGCTGCGCTTCGTGGTGCGAGCGGATGGCGAAGTGATGCGCGAGGCGGTTCCCGACGTTGGGTATCTGCATCGCTCGATCGAAAAGATCGCCGAGAAGGTCGGTTACCACGGCTTCATGCCCTACACCGATAGGGTCGACTACGTGTGCGCGATGTTCACCAACCAGGGCTGGGGCATGGCCAGCGAGCGACTGGCGGGAATCGAGGTCCCCAAACGGGGCGAGTACTGCCGGGTAATCGCCGCCGAGTTCAATCGGATCGCGTCCCACCTTATCTCGGTCGGCACCATGGGCATGGACATCGGCGCGATGACCCCGTTTACCCATGCCATCCGCGAGCGAGAGATGATCAACGATCTGATCGAGGAGCTGTGCGGTGCGCGCCTGACCTTCAACTACATGCGCATCGGCGGCGTGGCCTGGGATTTGCCACCCGGATGGCGCGAGAAGGCGCAAGCGTACCTGGATCATTTCGATCCCATCCTCGAGGAGTACAACTCGCTGATTTCGTTCAACAAGATCTATATCGAGCGGCTGGCCAACGTGGGCGTGGTCAGCGCGCAGGAAGCGATTAACTACAACCTGGTCGGACCGAACCTGCGCGCGTGCGGGATCAAGTGGGACATCCGCAAGGACCTCCCTTACTCGGTCTACCCCAAGTTCGATTTCGAGGTGCCCGTCGGATCGGGCGAGTGGGGCACCCTGGGCGATTCGATGGATCGCTACATGGTGCGCATCCGCGAGATGCACGAATCGTCCAAGATCCTGCGCCAGGCGCTTAACCAGATTCCCTCCGGTCCGGTGCTGGCCAAGGTGCCGCGCAACTTTAAGCCACCCAAGGGCGAGTGCCAGATTCGCATCGAGTCCGGGCGCGGCGACATGGGCTGGTACGTGGTGAGCGACGGCACCGGCTACCCGTGGCGGGTCCATGTTCGTACCGGGTCTTTTGCGGCGATGGGAATTATCCAGAAATTGAGCCGCGGGCTGATGATCGCCGACCTGGTAACCCTCATCGCGAGCCTCGACGTCATCGCCCCGGAGATCGATCGCTAGGCCGCGATGAAGACCCTGATAGATAGTCTGATCGCTTCGGGCGCGTTTGGGGCTCATCCGAACTACGCCGTGGTCGCGGGGGTGGTGGAATTTGTGGCGGGCGCGGTCGTGTTCCTGGTCGTCGCGATGCCGTTTGCCGGCATAGTGACCTGGCTCGAGCGCAGGGTGTGGGCGCGAATTCAGTCGCGGGTGGGGCCCAATCGCGTGGGGCCGCAGGGTTTTCTGCAGTGGCTGGCCGACGGCCTCAAGAACATCTGCAAAGAGGACCTGATTCCTGCAGAAGCCGACGCGCCCCTGTTCAAGCTCGCACCATATCTGGTGATGCTCGCGTTCATTCTGCCCTGGTCGGTGATGCCGTTTTCCAGCAACCTGATCCTGGCGGACTTAAACGTCGGCGTGCTGTTCTTCACCTCGATTACCGCGCTGACCGTGGTGGGGGTGTTGATGGCCGGGTGGGCATCGAATGACAAATGGTCGCTAATCGGCGGGATTCGTTCCGCGGCCCAGATCGTGAGCTATGAGATTCCAGCCGGACTGTCGATTTTCCCGGTGGTGTTGATGGCCGGGACGCTGTCGATGCAGGGCATCATTCGCGCGCAGGGCTGGGCGCCCCAGCACTGGTTCCTGTTTGCCAACCCGTTCACCTTCATCGCCGCCAACATCCTCTTCATCTCCGCGCTCGCGGAAGGGAACCGCACGCCGTTTGACCTGCCCGAAGCGGAAAGCGAGCTGGTCGCGGGATTTGCCACCGAATACAGCGGGATGCGCTACACCTTCTTCTTCATGGCCGAGTGGGGCAACCTGTTTCTTATCGGCGCACTGCTGACCACGCTGTTCCTGGGGGGATGGCAGTTCCCGCACGTGAGCGAGAGCCCGGTCGTGATGAACCTGCTCGAGCTGGTCATGTTTAACCTCAAGGTGCTGGCGGTAGTGTTCGTTTCGATGTGGATTCGGGGGACTTTGCCGCGGGTGCGAATCGATCAACTGATGACCGTGTGCTGGAAGTATTTCGTACCCATCGCGTTCCTCAATATGATCGGCACCGCGGTGTGGGTGGCGATCTGGCCCCGCGGCAACGCCGTCATGGGCTACCTGATGTTCGCGGTTGGCTTGCTCGTGCTGGCCCTGTTCCTGCGCCGGGTCGTGCACTACGTGCGCCGCTCGCGGATGGAACTCTACTTCCATCCGACGATTTAGGAATTTTTAACCATGGGTGCGTTTGGCTCCTATCTGCAAAACATAAAAGACACGGTCACCACGATTTTCGAGGGGATGGCGGTCACCGCATCGCATTTCGTGAGACGCCCGTACACGGTGCAGTACCCGGACCGCACTCCGGTGCGGGTGCAGGACACGCTTCCGTTCCGCTACCGGGGCATCCTGGAGGTCGATCTCGAAATCTGCACCGGATGCCTGGCCTGCGAACGGGCCTGCCCCATCGATTGCATCGTGATCGCGTGCGAGAAGGACCCCAAGACCCGCGCGATGACAATTTCGCAGTTCGATATCGACATCGCCAAGTGCATGTACTGCGGCTTGTGCAGCGAGCCGTGTCCGACCGGATCGATCCATCACACCACCGAATTCGAAGGCGCTGACTACTCGCTGGAGAGTCTGATTCGGAGGTTCGTCAAGGAGCCGGTGTTGGCCTACAAGCCCAAGAAGGGTCCGGAAACCGATCCGCGAATCGCGCCAATTCTGAATCGCGGCATGCGCTATATCAACGAGTTCGCTCAGCCCGGCGGCGAAAAGCCCGCGGAAGAAGAACCCGAGGCCTAGGCGTTTTCCCCGACACCGGGAGGAGCTTTTGCGGGTATGGTCGCGACCATAATCTTCTACGCGCTTGCCGTGCTGACCGTAGGGTCATCCTGCATGGTCGCATTCTCGCGCAATATTGTTTACTCGACCTTCGCGCTGCTCGGCGCCTTCATGGGGGTGGTCGGCGTGTACATACTGCTGGCGGCCGACTTCGTCGCGATGGTGCAGCTGCTGGTTTACGTCGGAGGCATCCTGGTGCTGACGATTTTCGCCGTGATGCTGACCCAGGGCATCGCCGACGTTACCGTCTCAAATCGCACGGTCGGACTGGTCCCGGCGCTGGCGATCATCACCATCGCAGGCGCGGTGATGGCCTACGCGATCGAACGGACACATTGGCACCTGGTGCCCGCGCGCACGCCTGCGCCCACCACCTACGGAATCGGCAACGCATTCCTGGGCGACTACGTGCTGCCCTTCGAGATCGCGTCGCTGGTGCTGCTGGCGGCCCTGATCGGGGCAATCGTCATCTCGCGCCACGAGGCGCGCGAGTAGGGGCGCAACGGGAGAGTCGCAATGGCAGGGGCGCTCGGGCTCAATCACTTTCTACTGCTAAGCCTCATCATTTTCTCGCTGGGGATGGTGTGCGTGCTCACGCGCCGCAACGCGATCGGAATCCTCATGGGCGTCGAGCTCATTCTGAATTCCGCCAACATCAACTATCTGGCCTTCGCCTTCTATGGCGGCGGCAAATATGACGGTCAGATTTTCGCCATCTTCGTGATCATGCTGGCGGCCGCGGAGGCGGTCATCGGCCTGGCGGTGGTGCTGGCCATCTACCAGAATTTCAGAACCATCGATGTCGATGCGACCGAAACGCTCAGTGGATAACGGTCGCTTGCAACCACAGGTTCGGGTGCGCGAGGCGCGCCGATGCGGCTTTTCGCGAATTGGGTTTTCTGCTTATATCAGCGGGATTCCTCGTGGCGGGGACTGCGGTGCCGCGGTGTTGAGCTTCCGACCTCCGGCTTCCGGCATGGCCGTTTGACGTGGGCAACTGGTGATGGACCATCCGGTAAGCATAACCATCGCGCGCTATATCGTGTTGCTGCCGCTGCTCGGCGCGGCGCTCAACTTCCTGGCCGGCCCCTGGCTGCAGAAGACGTTCGGCAAGCGGGCCATCAGCCTGGTCGGATGCGGGGTCGTGGTGGTCGCGTTTGCGCTCGCGGTGAAAGCGTTTGCGGCGATGCTCGCGGTCGCGCCGGACAACCGCTTCATGCTCGACGAGCTGTGGAAATGGATCGACATCGGCGGACTGAATCTTGATATAGCCTTCTGGTTGGACCCGCTCTCGATGATCATGACCCTGATAGTCACCGGGGTCGGCGGCCTGATCCATATCTACTCGACCGGCTACATGCACGACGACGAGTCGTACTGGCGGTTCTTTGGATGGCTCAACCTGTTCACCTTCGCAATGCTGGTGCTGGTCCTGGGCGACAACCTGTGGCTGATGTTCGTGGGATGGGAGGGGGTCGGGCTGTGCTCATTCGCGCTGATCGGCTTCTGGTACAAGGTGCTCGCCAATACCACCGCCGGCAACAAGGCCTTCATCGTCAACCGGGTCGGCGACTGGGCGTTCGTGATTGCGCTCTACAGCCTGTTCGCGGCGCTCGGGAAAGTGGGACATCCGACCCTGGTCACGCGCGAAGTCGCGCAGTACGCCCCGCTGCTGGCCGGCATGCCGGGCTACCTCGGAATGACCATGGTCACCTTTGTGACCCTGCTGATGTTCGCGGGGGCCACCGGTAAGTCCGCACAGATCCCGCTCTATGTCTGGCTTCCCGACGCGATGGCGGGGCCGACCCCGGTCAGCGCGCTGATCCATGCCGCGACGATGGTTACCGCGGGCATCTACATGGTCGCGCGGCTCAACTTCCTGTTTTCGATGGCGCCGGCGACCATGACGGTGGTGGCGGTGGTGGGCGGGCTGACCGCGCTCGGTGCGGCCACCGTCGGCATCGCGCAAAATGACATCAAGAAGGTGCTCGCGTACTCGACCGTGAGCCAGCTTGGCTACATGTTCGCCGCGGTGGGGGTGGGCGCTTACGCGGCCGGGGTATTCCACCTGATGACCCACGCGTTCTTCAAGGCCTGCCTGTTTCTCGGCTCCGGTTCGGTCATCCACGCGATGGGCGGCGAGCAGGACATGCGCAAGATGGGCGGCCTGCGCCACAAGATGCCGGTAACGTTCGTCACCTTCCTGGTCGCGACCCTGGCCCTTGGGGGGGTGCCCCCGTTCGCGGGTTTCATGTCCAAGGACGAGATCATTTGGGAGGCCTTCGCTCACGGCCACACGATAGTGTGGGGCTTTCTGCTGCTCGGCGCGGCGCTCACCATCTTCTACATGTTCCGCCAGGTATACATGACGTTTTTTGGCGAGTTCCGCGGGACCCACGAGCAGGAGCATCATCTGCACGAATCCCCGCCGTCGATGGCGCTGGTGCTCGTGGTGCTCGGGTTCCTCTCGGTGTTCGGCGGGCTGGTAAAGATTCCCGACTTCATCGCGACTTACAAGCCGTTCGAGGAGTTTCTGGAGCCAGTCTTCAGCAGCACGGCGACGCGGGCGATCTACGCGGCGCAAATCCACAGTCACTCGATCGAAGCCGGCCTGGGTTTCGTTACCTTCACCATGGTGGTGCTGGGTTGGTTGGTCGCCGACTTCATGTATCGGCAGGGAACCATCGATCCGGCCCGCTTCAGCGAAGCTTTTGGCGGGGTCGCGTACGATTGGGTGCTGAACAAGTACTACGTCGACGAACTGTACGATTTCGTATTCGTGCAGCCGTATCTGTGGGTTACGCGGGCGTTGGCGTGGTTCGATTTGCACGTCATCGACGGGGCGGTGAACCTGGCCGCGACGATCACCGTGTTCGGATCGTGGCTCTCGGGCCTGTTTGACAATTACGTCGTGGATGGGCTGGTCAACGCCGCGTCGCTGGTGACGCTGGATTTGGGCGGGCGTCTGCGCCGGCTCCAGACCGGTTCGATAAACGGATATCTGTACGGCATTTTGGCTGCCGTGATGGTGATTCTACTGGTGCGCGCGGTACTGCACGTGTGAGCGCGCGCCAACGGGAACGGGAACCAATCAGGAAATGACTCACGCGCTGACGCTTATTACCTTCGTTCCGGTCGTCGGGATGGTCGTCTGTCTGGCGATGCCCGAGGCCATGAAGAACGCCTGCAAATGGATCGCGGCCGCGGCCACCGGGGTGCAGCTCGCGATCGCGATCGGCCTTTACACGAGCTTCGACACCACCACCACTGCCATCCAGTTTGCGGAAAAGTACCAGTGGATTCCCGCCTATCACATCACCTATTTCATGGGCGTGGACGGCATCTCGATCTCGATGGTGCTGCTGACCGCACTCATCTGCTTCATCTCGGTATTCGCCAGCTTCAGCATCACCCGTGCCGAGAAGGCCTACTACGCGCTGCTGCTGATGCTGGATGCCGGAATGATGGGCGTGTTCGTCTCGCTGGATTTCTTCCTGTTCTACATTTTCTGGGAAGTGATGCTGCTGCCGATGTACTTCCTCATCGGCATCTGGGGCGGCCCGCGGCGCGAGTACGCGGCGATCAAGTTCTTTCTCTATACCCTGCTCGGCTCGGTGCTGATCCTGCTGGCGATGCTCGGCCTCTACTACTACGGCGCCCAGAGCACCTTCGACATGACGGTGCTGGCGTCGAATGCCTCACACTATTCGACCGCCTTCCAGCGCATCGTCTGGGTCGCGCTGTTCATCGGCTTTGCGATCAAGATTCCCGCGTTTCCGTTTCACACCTGGCTGCCCGATGCGCACGTCGAAGCGCCGACCGCGATTTCCGTCATCCTGGCGGGGGTGCTGCTCAAGATGGGCACCTATGGAATCCTCCGGGTCAATTTCGCGATTCTTCCCGAAGCCACCCATCAGCTGGCGTGGTTCTTTTTGGGAGTGATCGGGACCATCAACATCGTATACGGCGCCATGTGCGCGATGGCGCAGACCGATTTCAAGAAACTGATCGCTTATTCGTCGATCAGCCACATGGGCTACGTGATGCTGGGAGTTGCGTCGTTCACCGCCGCGGGAATCAACGGCGCGGTGTTGCAGATGTTCAATCACGGCACCGTCACGGCCATGCTCTTCATCCTGGTCGGGGTGATCTACGACCGCGCGCATCATCGCGAGATCGCCGGGTTCGGCGGGCTGGCGCAGCAGATGCCGGTGTACGCCGGGATGACCGGGTTCGCGTTCTTTGCCGGCATGGCGCTGCCGGGCATGTCGGCGTTCATTTCAGAAGTCCTGGTCCTGATCGGCGCATGGCAGACCTATCCGTTGATGACCGTGTTCGGCGCGGCGACCGCTATTCTGACCGCGGGATATCTCCTGTGGACCTACCAGCGGATATACCTGGGTCCATTCAACGAAAAGTACGCGGGCTACCAGGACTTAAGCTTCCGCGAGTCGTTCACCCTGGTGCCGCTCGCCGTGATCGTGCTGGTCCTGGGCGTGTACCCGCACGCGATTCTGGGGCTGCTCAACACTTCGCTGGTGCACCTCAACCAGGTGGTGCTCTCGACGCCGGGGCCGGCGGTCGCACTGCTGCACTGAGATTGGAGGCCGATGGACCTGGGTAACTTCGCAAGTCTGGCTCATTTTCTGCCCGAGCTTCTGTTGACCGGGGGCGTGCTGCTGCTGGTCATCGTCGATTTGCTGGTCGCGGACAAGACCCACCTGGGCGACCTGGCCCTGATCATCACCGCCGGCGCGCTGCTGTTGATCGCGCTGACCCCGGTTACCGCGAGTGCGTGGCTGTTTCACCGGATGCTGGTGTTCGACGGTTTCGCGATGTTTTTTCGCGCGCTGATCGCGCTGGCCGCGCTGGTTGCGGTGTGGATGTCGATGGGCTCCGAGGAAGTGCGCGGGTGCGATCAGGGCGAGTATTACGCCATCCTGCTCGCGAGCACGCTGGCGATGTTTTTGATGGCGGAGTCGGCGAACCTCTTGATGGCCTATCTTTCGCTTGAGTTCGTGAGCCTGACTTCCTACATCCTGACCGGGTTTCTGCGCCACAACCGGCGCTCGCTGGAGGCCGCGCTCAAGTATCTCATCTACGGCGGGGTCGCGTCGGGCACCATGATTTACGGGATGAGCTGGATCTTCGGAATCAGTGGCTCGCTGGACTTCGCCGTGATCAACAAGACCCTGACCGCGCCGGGCGCACTCCCGGTGCTGACAGTGTTTATTTCCCTGGTCCTGATC
>JAFAHS010000058.1 GCA_019237115.1 Deltaproteobacteria bacterium | reverse complement strand
GTCGCTGGCTTGCCTGTCCATTTGCTCCAGTTCGATCCAACCATCACGGCGAACGAACGTAGCGTGATTTATGTCGCCGTTCCTACGAGTTCTGTCTGAACAGGGAGCGGTGCCCTACCTGGAGAAAGCTGAAATCGACGCGCTGCTGGCGACACCGGATCGCAGGCACCCACAGGGCCAACGCGACTACGCGCTGCTCCTGTTTCTCTACAATTCAGTGATTTCGCTACATAGAAATGGCCCCGTTTGATACTCCGAAGTGGCCCCACCCCTGGCTAGCCGAGCATCCTGCTGAAAGAGCAGGAGGCCGGGATGAAGAGGAGAGCAAAGGTGGAGCTATTCGAGGAGATACGCCGGGAATACGAATTCGGCATAGGGACCGTGCGAGGAGTGGCGCGGAAACTGGGAGTGCATCGGCGGCAGGTGCGTCAAGCCCTGGCTGACGCGCAACCGCCGGCGCGAAAGCAGCCCGAGCGGTGCCGGCCGGTGCTCGCAGGGCTGATGCCGTTCATTGAAGCCATCCTGAGTAGCGACCGACAGGCGCCGCGCAAGCAGCGTCACACGGCGCATCGGATCTGGCAGCGGATAAGGGCGGAACGGCCGGAACAGGTAGTGGCGGAATCGACGATTCGCAAGTACGTGCACGAACGGAAGCAGGAGCTGGGCTGGTCGACTCGCACCACCTGCGTGCCGCAGAGCTACACGCCGGGGCAGGAAGGCCAGGTCGACTGGTACGAGGCGTGGGCGGAGTTGAACGGCGAGCAGATTAAGCTGCAGGTGTTCGCGCTGCGCAGCATGGTGAGCGGCGCGGCCTTCCATCGGGCGTATCAGCGCGCGACGCAGCAGGCGTTTCTCGAAGCCCATGAGCAGGCCTTCCACTATTTTGGTGGAGTTTTTCGCCTTCTCCGATACGACAACCTGAAGAGTGCGGTGAAGAAGGTCCTACGCGGCCATCAGCGCGAGGAGACGACGCGCTTCATCGCCTTCCGCTCGCACTGGCGCTTCGAGAGCGACTTTTGCACACCGGCGGAACCCCATGAAAAAGGCGGAATCGAAGGTGAGGGTGGTTATTTTCGTCGGAGTCACTGGGTGCCGATGCCGAAGGCGCGGGATCTCACGGAGCTGAACGCGCAGTTGCTGGCCGCGTGTCGCGAAGACGAGCAGCGTCAGATTGCCGGGCACCCTCAGCCGGTGGGAGCGGCGATGATCGAGGAGCGCGCGCACTTGTTGCCACTGGCGGAGCAGGCCTTTGAGCTGGTGGAGGTGTGTTTCCCGCGGGTGGATGGGTTGGGATGTGTGCGAGTGCGGACCAATTTGTACTCCGTTCCGGCCAAGCCCGGGCGGACGGTCGAAGTGCGGCTTTACCCGAGCTATGTGGAAATCCGCGATGAAGGCCGTTGCACAGCGCGCCACGAGCGCTGCTATGGACGGCAGCAGCAGGTGCTCGATCTGGAACACTACCTCGACGTGCTGGAGCGAAAGCCGGGGGCGCTTATCGGATCCAAGCCGCTCCTGGCGTGGCGCGCACGAGGTCTATGGCCGCAGAATTACGATCGGCTGCTCGAAGCACTGATCAGCCGGCACGGCAAACCAAGCGGCACCCGGCAGATGATTCAGGTGCTGAGCCTGATCAAATTGCACGGACATCAGCAGGTGCAAGCGGCAGTAGAACAGGCGTTGTCGCTTGGTTGCTCCGACGCCGCCGCGATCCGGCATCTCGTCCAAGCAGTCGATCTGGCCCATGCGCGGAGCGCAATTGTCGATCTGGGCGTGCTTTCACGCTTTGAGGCTCCACTGCCAGTGATCACCGATTACGACCGGCTGCTCGGCCAGGAGGCGCTGTGATGAATACAGAAGCCCCAGTCCTGGAAACGGCCTCCATTCGGCAACAGTGCAAGTTATTACATTTGCCGACAGTCGCGGCGCAGAGTGCCCAACTCGCCGAGCAGGCGGTACGCGAACGCCGCACACATCTTGGCTTCCTCGAAGCGCTGCTCCAAGCTGAGCTCGAGGAACGTGAGCAGCGGCTGGTGGAGCGGCGCATTCGCGAAGCGCATCTGCCGCGAATGAAGACCTTGGATGAGTTCGAGTTTTCACGAAACCCCAAGGTCTCGGCGCAACAGATTCACGAACTCGCCCAAGGCGGTTACATCACCCGGGCCGAGCCCATCATCTTTATAGGCGACAGCGGCAGCGGTAAGACCCATTTGCTCACGGGTCTGGCCGTGGCCGCCTGCCGGCAGAAGCGCAGGGTCCGTTTCGCCACCGCCGCCGCGCTCATCAACGAACTGGTCGAAGCCAAACATCAGTTGCAACTCGGCCGGGCGCTGGCCCGTTGGGCTCGCTACGATCTGATTGCGCTCGATGAAGTGGGCTATGTGCCGCTGGCCGAAGTGGGTGCGGAATTTCTGTTCCAGGTGATCGCCGAACGGGCCGAAAAGGCAGCGGTGATCGTGACCACCAATCTGCCCTTCTCGGAATGGACTCAAGTGGTCCCCAATCCACGACTATGTAAGGCGTTGCTCGACCGCATTACCGATCGCGCACATATCATCGAGACCGGAACCGATTCCTACCGCTTCCGCCGCACCCTTGAGAAGCGCAAGGGCCACAGCCCGGATACTAAGAGTTAATACCGCGCCGCCGCCGGCGGGAGAAAGTAAGGATCTCTGAAAGATGGATCATCTTTAGAACGCGCAACTGGGAGCTATCAAACACGCGGGGGCTGGGGCCAAATCAGGATATCAAAAGGGGCCAGGCCGGGTTGACGAAATCAAACGGGTTCGCTGGCGTCGTGTCCTAGTAGCTGAGGTGGCCGCCAGTGCTTGGACCTCAGCATCCAGCTATGGCCGATCCAAAGATGTCGGGGTTCTTCCGATTATTGAACCGGAACTGGAACTCGGCCAAGTACAAGGGCAGGTACTTCCGGCTGACATGGTGGAAGGTGCCCATTACCCCACGTTTGAGCAAGGACCAGAAAGACTCGATGTTGTTGGTATGAACCTCGCCCCGCACA
>JAFAHS010000562.1 GCA_019237115.1 Deltaproteobacteria bacterium | reverse complement strand
TCTGTAGTGCCCGCCGCCTCGAAACTTCCTCCATTTGCTTTTTTCGCGCGATTGGTGCACGTCGTTTTTGAGCGGCGGCGCCAATCGAACCTTTTAAAGAAGGGTTGCGTGCGGACTCTCCACGAGCGTGCACGCATCAGCCAGTTCCGGTGTGATCGCTGATTGCCCTGCCGGTAATTTTGAATGCCGCCGTAGAGCGGATAGGCGGACCGAACCTCTTGTGAATCCCGCAAGATCACCAGGCGATCGGCCTTTGAGGCGTCGAAATCTATGGCGCCTACCGAGGTGAAACGGTCGAAGACGAATGGCACGCTCCGTCCAGAGAAAAGATCCGGCTTGTTGGATAGGCCGAAATGCAAGTGAGGGCCTTCCGAAGGGCCGGTGTTTCCTATCTTGCCGAGAGCAGCCCCGGCTTTCACGGCGTCGCCTACTTTCACCGTGAGGCTGCCGCGGTGCGGATGCTTGTAGAACGCGAAGACATTCGGGGCGATTCGAGTATCGCACGATTGCCGCCGTAGTCGTCCTTCGCTTTCGGGAGCATCGGCAGGAACGGCGTTTCGCCGGGCGTGGCGTCGCGGATCGAGACTATCGTCCCATCGGCCACCGCGAGGACGTCCTGCCCGAGAGCACAGTGCTGCTCGACCGTATTGCCCTCGCCATCATAGATCTTGTCGTTCTTTACCCGGTTCCAGTCGATAGCGAAGGTTTCACCGGTCTCGATGCGGCGCCCATCAATAGCCATTCGAAGATCTCTGGTGGATGTTGGGTTTGCAACAACCGGCGGCCGCAAGCCAGCCGTTTCCCCTTAAGGGGTGCCTTGATCACGATGGCCGGTTGGCGGTTGATCATGACTTCAGGGCCATCAACCCTGGAGGCTGCCGATCAACAATGCCAGTTGGAGTCCGCCGCGAGGGTGTGGGCGATCCGGTGCTTTACTTGTTCTGATGTTGTGTCCGGCGGCGGGATCAGATCGACGTCAACCGAGACGGCGGCCGACGCGGGAATGACGAGCGTTTCTGTCCGTGTGAAGAGGGTCTGAGTCGCGGCCGCAAGTTATCAACTGTTGGCGCCAAGGCCCCGAGAATGGCTATCTCGCCGCTACGGCCGATGCACTGATGCCGATTCCCGCCACGCAGACGCCCGCCACGCCGTTTTCCCGTGCCGGATCGACGCTATCCAGTGTCCCGGCTCTCTGCGGGGCCTTAAAGCCGATTTCGGTGAGTAGGTAGTCCGTGCAATACCCAGCTCGATCGCAGAACGCTGTCTCAGCCCTGGTCAATCCTGACACCTGCGTTGACACCTTCGGCCGTGTACTCAGGTGAACAATAGGCGTCGAGAAAGACTCGGTCCGAAAAACATGAATGGCTTTAGAATGGTTAATGAGGTCCGTTTCGCGGGATACGTCCTAATGACGGCCCCTCCCTTCATTAACAACCGTGAGTCGTCACTCGACCCGGGCTCACACGCTCTCGGACAAGCGAGGCGGCAGATAGATTCGGAGCGTTAATACTATTTCGAAATGTGATTTCGGCCAAGTTCGGGCCGATTGTGAAGCGGCTCGGCGCTCACTTGTTAGGTAGCGAACAGCTTAACCTTGTGCGTCAAGACTCATTTGTCTATCATACTCTCCTTCACGAAATGGCTCACGCTTTGGGCGCATGTTATGTAAGACAAACGAGCGAAAAGAACTCTCTGAGCATCAATGAGGCACTTCGAGAACGCTACTCGACGATAGAGGAATGCCGCGCTGATCTCGTAGGGATGGTCTTCCTCAATCTGCTCGCCGATCGTGGCTTTCTGCCGGAGGCAATCAAAGCCGCGGCCGCGGTAACGTTCGTGGTGAACAGTGTACGCTCACTGCGGTTCGGCACCGAGGATGACTATAGTCGGGGTGCAGCCATCAGTCTCTCGTATTTTGTCGAACGGGGGTCGCTCAGCTCTGATCGAAACGGCCACCTACACGTAAGTCCGGAACGGCTAGAACGACATGTTCGTGAGTTGGCGGAGATGTTGCAGGATATAGCAATTCGTGGTGACTATCGCGGTGCTGGAGAGCTGATTGAGACGTTCGGTGGAATTCCGGACAAGGTTGAAAGACTAAGAAGAACCATTGGAGACATTCCGATCGATCTTGAATTTCTCCAGGAAGAGTCCGCCGTCTAGCCCGATCGCCTTGACTTGCGTCCTATTGAGGGTGCCATGGCCTGGGCATCGACCAGCATTCGAACTGTTTCCACGCGCAACGACGGTACGCCCCGAGAGTTTGCACGCTCCAGCGCGGCGATAGCCTCTGCGTAGTTAACAGTAGCATCGCGCTTGCCAGCAACAGCCGCATGGAGCAGGAGTTCTCCAAAGGACAGGTCAATTCGACAATCAAGCTCGCCTGTGAGGCCCCGGGCACTATCGAACTTGGCTCGAACGGTTTCGATCAAACCGGCACCCGTCAATGTCGGTTCGTTTCTGACGAGTAGCCTACCCTCAAGAAAAGCATGTTGCGCTTCGCACATCCTTAGTTGTGACCGCATCTCTTCGAGGTCCTTCCCAAGCACCCCCCTGAGAGGAGCATCGGGCTCCAAACAAGCTTGGAGTCTTAGTGAGATCGTGGCGCCCTGGTCTGCTAAATTTCTTGAGTCGTCTCCCTGGCCCTGCCAAAAACTCTCTTCTGAAAGGTCCTGGTCCGCAATTACAGTGTCAAGGCAAAAGCGAAAGTTTCGTGCTGGGAAGGGTAATTCGACGTCACTAGCCAACGAGAAGTGTTCATTAACAACTCTAGCACTGTCTTGCAGGACGTTTTTAGCTGCCAACCAATATAGTCTTGAGGTTTCTGCGGAGTACCGTCGGCGCTCTGCGCGCGCCAGGCGAGTCTGCGCTTTCGCCAGCCCCAGCTTTCGCCGCCATTCAATCGTCGGGGGAACCGCAACTCCAGCCAAAGCTTCTTGAATGCGTTCGAACGCTCTGACCGAAAGCGCTTCCTGGCCCGGAAGCTCGAAATATGCGAATCCGAGCAATTCATCGATCGTGGACAGCAGTATCGCGGTCTTTGAATTTGGTTCAAATTTTCTCGGGACGAATGCGCGCGCTTTTTCCAACAATTTGGAGGCGAGCCCCAGGTATGAGTCATTGTGTTCAGCTTCAATGTTCGCTGCTAGGCGTGCTCCGAGAATCTGATTCTGAATAAATTGATCCATGTCATCTGAATCGGCATGTTCGGCATGGTCCTCTCCATATCGCTGAGTTTCAAGTAGCGCGCGAAGGGGTTGCTTCTGTCTCCAAAAGATCATCGCCTGGGTCTGGACGAATGTTGGATCCAGTACATCGGGCTTCTCGCGAAAGGCGAGATCGATTTCCCTTTGAGCTTCTTTACACTTGTCTAATTGTCTGTAAAGGTCCGCCAGATTGTTATGATCTAGCGCAGAAGGATTCTCTCCGTGGAGAGGCCGTGCACATCTGTCTAAGTAGGATTCGGCGAGCTGAAGATAGTGCTCTCTCCGCAGGGCTGAATAATCACCGAGAATCAGTATATTGTACCCAGAGTCTTCGCGACCTCTCTTTCGTAGTATGGGGCGTTACCGGACGCCACTGGAAACCTGGTAATCCAGTTTCCAGTCATTTGACTCTCGAGGGCATTAGCTTGGTCGCAGAGTTGCTGGACTGGCGCGACAAAAGAAGGCGACTTTAGTTGTACGTCAGGCTCTGTGTTTCTAAAGTCCCCTAGTGTATTCAGGTAAGCGCTGGCGAGCCACGAATCGCCCGCCGGCAGATAGGGCTCTGGTGCATTGACCAACTTGTCTAGTACGGTTTTAGCACTCGCCCATGCCTTGCGCTGTCCATAGCCTATACCAGCCGCGTGCAGGATCAAGAAGGTGTCACAGTCCTCGACTAGATTGCGCGGGTGCATCTGCTCCATGGCCGCACGAATGTAGTCGTATTTCGAGAGGAGTTCGGCGAATTCGTTAGCTTGGTGGAAACGGACGGCCTCGAGAGCCCTGACATAGTCAAGCAACCGGTTTACAACCGCAGCATATGTCGTAGTTCTGGCACAAGCTTCACGGAGATCTGTGCGAGTCTGCTCCATGCGGGTTTGTTGGACGGGGTGCGTTTCCGCCCAGAGGCGGGAGATGTAGTCAGAGAACTCGAATTCGATCTGAGGAGCAATCTCTCCCAGTTCCCTCTGAAGTGTAATCTCTCCAACAGTAGAGGAACGAGCTAGAAGGGAATTTCCCTCGATTTCGAAAGGTAGCCGTGAAAAAAGCGACTTTTGTTCGAAAAATGGATCCGGCGCTCGCTCGGCGACCTCAAACTTGACCGTTCCGGCAGCGTCGAAAGAAACGCCCCCGCCACGAAGGGCGTCTCTTAACGCGTCAAGCAGCTTGGGAACTTGGTCTTGAAGACCGTCGCGATACAGCAACAAAACAACTAAAGCGATCACGGCCCAGCTGATTGCTTTCAAGGTTTCGCTTACCAGTTGTTGGATCGCGTTCAGTAGGCCAACTACAGCTTGGCCAATCCCTCGAAAGACCAAGGCTGCGATATCCCAATCTGAAATCAAGGTCCGCCTATCGGAGATTTGCGTAGCCGAAACGGTGACATTGGGAGCCGCAAGCGGGGCTGCCGGTGTGGCCGACGCGACGGTGTGAGGACCTTTGGGAGGGGAGGCGAAAGTCGCCGAGCCTAAGGGAATGACCAGAGCGAGCAAAAAAGAGAGCGTCCAGGTGATCGGGTGGCTTTGTCGACGTTTCTCAGTTCGAGCCTGATCACTTTGACTAGGTGCTGCATTTCTCCCCCAACTGATTTGACGTCCGGCTTGCAAGTTCAATGATGCGCAGACCTCCAATACACGGCCGTTCCCTTGGCTCTATGCGTAGAGTCAGTACCTCTTTGCTGCCATCCTGTGAGGGTGAATCGGGTTCAGTGTATTTGCAAGGGGCAGTGACGGCCGGTTGCGGGTACTTCTCGCCTCAGTAGGAACACCTGACGTTCAGCTGAAAGGAGATCCGAAAGGACGAATTGAGACGATTCCATTCAAATTTCTCATCATTTGGCCGGACCCATCGAGAACACACGGGAACTTCGGGAAGGGCTTCTTTGGAGGGTTCAAATTGAACGCAGGGGAACCTATAGAGCTTCGAAGGTCGAGAATCGATCTGATCGACGATAAGATGCGTGCGCAGATTTGAGTACTGAATCACCGTTGGAGCTGGGGGGTTCGCAATATTGGAAGAGCGTACTGCAATCGGTTGCGCCGCGTGGCGCCGATCGAATTGTGCCGGGTCGCAGGTGAAATCGACAGTACTTTAAACTCGATCGATGTTAGTCTATGGCTTCCTTCATATGCACCGGCTCTACTGCGGACACTGCAAATTAAGATTTCCATTGCAAAACCAGAGGTGTGCTCGGTCCAGGCCAAGACGAAGCCGGTACGAGAAGTTCGCCATACCTAGGATTAGCGGATGCAGTTGGTGGATACCAATTTCCTACAGCGACAATGGCTTTTGGTGTTCATGGTCCTGGACTGAGGATGGCTCACGGTGCCGGCGACCCGTCTCGACGAGTAGCGGGTCATGAGGAGCAAACCCGGTCGCGCTGCGGGTTCCACCGCTGAGCGGCGTCGTTTTCGGGTGGCTCTAGGCGAGCGCGGTTCCGAGGCTGGCAATGGCTACGAGTGCGTTCCGGTTTACATCGCTCTTATTGGGAGAAGATCACGACGCTGTACGGTCCGATGCTCACGTTGCCGTTGAAGTTTAGCCCGTCTTTCCTCCCGGGATTGGCGGTTGTGTCAAAGCTATCGCCATTGACAAAGCTCGGATCGTAAACGCTCGCGCCGCTGTTGAAGAGCACATGCCATCCGCCTTGGCGCGGGAAGCCAAGGTTCAGATTCTGCATGGGAGTGTTCGAAAAATTTGCGACCACCACGACATCGTCACCCTGGCCACCATTCTCCCATCGGTGGTACGCCAGCGTCTTGTTGCCGTTGTCCGCGTGGAAGACGTTCAGATTTTGGCCCGTCAGTCCACGAGTCGTTCCCTTGAGGTTGCGCCGGAGAGCGATCAAATCACGATACATCTGAACGATGCCTTTGAATTTCGGATCGACGGCGCGGCTAAAATCCATATTCGTCGGCGTATTGAAGCCGAACGCGCGCGTTTCCAACATCTCCTGCCCTTGAAAAATCATTGGGATTCCAGGCGAAGTCAACATGATCGCAGCTGCCAGTGTGGAACGTTTTTTGGCGAAAATGCTCTCGTGGTCGTTTGTATCGATCATCGTCGGCAGCCGGTTCTGGCCTGGCGGATGTCCTACCTGATCGTGATTCTCCGAATAGATTACCCGGGAAAACACATCGCTGGCCATTTTCTTCTCGATCGCGCCCTTAACGGCGTCCACATCGCGATCCGAGTCGCTGACCGGCGTGACCACATCGCGCAAGGTGTTGACCATGGTGTCGTCCCACTGGCTATTGAACTCGAGGGCAGCCGCACCAGACTGGAGCGTGACGTCTCCGGAGCTTTGCAAGTCCTCGGCAATGGTGATCTTTCCCGGTTGCTTGGGGTCAGTGTTGCGGTACGCGGAGTTGATCTCGCGCAGGAGCTCTGCCCCCTCGTTATTGACAGTGCGCGACCGGCCAAACGTGCGGATGTCAATCGTGTCGTCGAAGCGGAGTCCATCCACACCGTAGTCCCGGAGCAGCAATAGCGCGTTATCGACAATGTACTGCCGGACCTGGGGCCGGCCAAAATCCGGGCGTGGGCCGAATCCCGTATCGGCGCGATCCCCGCCATAGAAAAATATCCCGTGTGGAATCTGCGGAGTGGTAAAACCTCCGAACCCATTCAGCAGATTGTTGCCGACCATATGGTTATAGACCACGTCTACGATCACGGCGATCTGCTGCTGATGGCATTGCCTGACGAATTCCTTAAAATCCTGCGGCGTCCCGTATTTGGATTTGATCGCGAAGAGCTGAACCGGATCGTAGCCCCAATCGTGGTCCGCGGGAGTGTGATCGGAGAAGAGCGGATTTTGAGTGATCGGGAGCACTTCCACCGCGTTGACGCCGAGACTCTTCAAGTAGTCGAGTCTTTGCACGGCACCCCTGAACGTGTTGGCGAATGTGCCGACGTGCAGCTCATAAATTACCATCGTGTTGAAAGTGGGCTCTGTGAAGGGGGGCATATTGAAGTTCGGGTCGATGATTACGGACTTGGGCTTGTCGTCATTGCCGGGGAGGCCAAAGCCGTTGGGCAGCTCAAAGCCGGTGAGCTGCTGAGCCCGCGGGTCGTTGAATTCACGCGTGACGGTGCCAATTCGGATAACATACCGATACTGGTCTCCTGCCCTCGTACCGGACGCCACACCGATCCAAGTGGTATCCGCTGGATCGGCGTGTCCCGGCTCCCTGGCGAGCGGCACCGGCGCGCGGTCATTGATACGCACGGCGACACTGTCCACGAACGGGGCCCATACCCGAAACGCTGTGGTCCCGTCTGCGTGCAACGTTGCACCGAGCGAATCTGCGGCGTTGGCGAGATGCGTTGCAGCTAAAAAGGCTGCCACGAGGATCAGCAGGCATTTTGCTACAGCCCTGGTAGCCTCTCTTGCCGAATGGATTTGAGGTGCCGACATCGATACCTTTGGATACAATTGCGAACGCCTCGCCGCCTGAATGGTCTGTTTCGCCTTCCGAGCCGTGTGCATCGAGGCCGCGCTGGATTCCTACCAGAGCCGTCACGCACCCTGGCCTTCCGCCTCTTCCGGGCCTTACTCGCAATGGTTTAGGCGTGCGCGAGCTTGCCTTGGCCTTCCTTCACCCCACCGTCCGTGCTCGACCATATCGTTCGAGATAACCGGGCTTAGGGTCACCCGCTTCGGCAGCGGTCCCTACCTGATACACTCTTTTTTGGAGCATCATCCCGAGATCGAGCGTACGGTTTGCGTATAAGACTTCAACCGCTGGCTCGGAGGCAAGCGCCCGATTACCCTTCGAGTTTCTTGCCGCGCATTTGCAGCATAACTTCGCCGCTGAGTTCGCTAGTGCAGGCCGCCAGCTTGAGGCGATGTATCACAAGGTAGTCTACGACCGCTTCACGCGCCTCTCGATCGCCGATGCCAGCGGAACAATCCGACGGATGTGGTCTCTAGAGCCGTTGGACGAGGACGGCAAACTCGGATGGAGTCATCGAAGAAGAAACCTCGGTGAAGATGTGAGCGGACGCAAGTATTTCGAAAACGCGCAGGAAGGGGTCTTCTGCGGAGTTAAAGACGCGCAATGTCCGAACGGAACGTGCTCCCTGTTGTAGACGTAGTGCGTTCAAATCTCGACAGCGGGCTCACGCCTATTGTCGCTGAGCCCCTGACTTTGGATTCAGAGGGTTTGCAGTTTAGGTCCTGTTTGAGTTCGCTGACCTCATGTTAAGGTCCACCCAGGTGCCTAGACATGGTGGATCTGTCGAAATAGATCGAAAGATTCGCGATTCTAGACCCGCTCGCATCAAAGGAAAAAATCGCACACGCGGGCACGTTCATAGTGTGACTACCGTCCGGCTTGATGCCTGAGATCGGTTTGGAGTGGTGGGGGTGCCCTTCCGCAAACCATTCTGCCTTATGTGTTCCCATTATACTTCCTAGTATCGCGATTTTATCGCCGGAGGGGGAGTAAAGCCTAGGAAACGATGGCAAGGGCAGAAACTTTAGGTCAGGAAAAGAATTGAAGATCTGAACAAAGAGGGCGACTACTTCATTCCGGCCGGCGAAACTAGGGCCATAATTCGCTAGTCCGACGCTCGGAATGGTGGGCTTTGGCGGCGGAGGGGGAGGCGGATCGTCGGAACAGAAGTAAGTGCTTACGAGCTTCTGTGGGTCGTGCTCAGGGTTATTATTCAATTCGTTCAGAAAGGAATTGACGATGTCATCGGCGCTCATCTTGCCTCCGAGATCCATGCTCTTCCAAGAGAGCTTTTGTGCGTTAGCAAAGCAATCATAGTTCTGTCAAGCTTAGGTCCACTCAACGAAGCGTAATATTCGATGGGTTGCGCTTTTAACGATCTCAAACGCTTCTGTGTGAAACAGCATAGATGCGAAGTTAGATGGCTTTTGTAAACCGCCTGCGTGAATTGAGCGAGCTTCGAGCTGGCGTTCAGGACGCCTTAAGCGGACGAGGACGGCTTTTCACCATCGTGGGCGAGCCAGGTATCGGTAAGAGCAGCTTGGCTGATGAGGCAGCGAGGAGTGGAGCCGATCGTGGCGCTGGCGTGTTTTGGGGACGGTGCTGGGAGGGTGGGGGTGCCCCGGCGTATTGGCCCTGGATTCAAGTCCTCCGCGGATTAATCAACGACGCTGACAGAATCAATCTCGCCAAATGGCTCAGCGGTGGAGCATCGGAGATTGTTCAGATCGTGCCTGAGCTGCGCGACGTTTTGCCCGAACTTCCCGTGCCCAGGCAGACTTCGCTGAGTGAGCCCGAGCAGGCTCGCTTTCGACTGCTCATTTCAGCGGTGGCGTTCTTGCGGCATGCCGCCGAAACACAACCGCTTGTAATCGTTCTGGACGATCTTCACGTCGCGGATTCCACATCTTTAATGATGCTGATGGCGCTCGCAAGGGACCTACGCGGAGCGCGTTTGATGTTGATTGGGACATATCGCGAAACCGAAATGCGGAACTCGGATGTGCTATCCGGGCTGATCGCCGAAGCTGAGCGCGAAGGTACCCGTCTTCCGTTGAGAGGCTTGGCCGAGTCCGACGTCGGTCAATTAATCGAATCTGCTGCCGGGATTTCGCCAGCACCGTCGCTGGTCTCGATGCTCGAAAAAGCCACCGAGGGCAATCCATTCTTTTTGAGCGAGATTCTCCGCCTCATGGCAGCAGAGGGCCAGCTCGCAAGCGAACTTGTGACGGCGTCGCGCCGCCAGTTGCGGATTCCAGACAGCGTACGAGAGTCTATCAGCCGACGTATGCTGCCCCTAAGCGCCGAGAGCCGCCAAGTCCTGACTGTGGCCTCCGTTATAGGAAGCGAGTTTGACCTGGCGGTCCTTGAAACTGCTAGCGAAATCCCACGCGAGCGCATCGTCGAACTGCTCGACGCACCCATCAGACTTGAGCTGTTGACCGAAGCTGAAGGAATTTTCGGACGCTACATTTTTTGCCACGCCCTGATTCGCGACGCTCTCTATGAAGCCCTGCCCAGTAAGCAACGACTTGGGTTGCATCGAAGGATCGCAGACGCCATACGTGATGCCCACGACGCCGAACAGCGTCCCGCCGAGATCGCCTATCACTATTGCGCGGCGGCGCCCGCCGGTGATGTTGAGAGCGCGGTTGAGTACTCGCGGCGTTCTGCTCAAGTCGCCGCAAGACAATTGGCTTATGAGGAAGCCGCGCGTCACCTAAATACGGCCCTTGAAGTACTGCGTTTCGCGCATACGGAAAAAGAGAGCTTGCGTGGTGAACTCTTGCTGGCGCTGGGCGAGGCACAGACCAAAGCAGGTCATTTAGCAGAAGCTCGAAAAACTTGTCTGCTGGCTGTTGATCATGCACGGCGCCTCAGACAGGCCGACCGGTTTGCTCGTGCCGTTGTAACTGCAGGCAGATCGGTTAGTGAGTCCGGTACTACGGACCGCTCCCTAGTGGCGCTGCTAACGGAGGCGCTCGATCTTTTAGGCGAATCGGACAGCGCGGTACGCGCGCAGGTCGTGGCTAGGTTGGGGGTGGAGTTATATTGGTCAGACCGGGCACGCGGTACCCAGCTGTGCCAGCAGGCCGTGGAAATCGCTCGAAGGATCAACGATCAACATTCGTTAGTGATAGCTTTGTGGGCACACCATCTTTCGCTGCGCAACCCCGACAGTCTGGGTCAGCGACTAGCAGATGCAGGCGAGGTAATAGGAATTGCCGAGCAGCTCGGAGAGAACGACTTCGCGCTGGAAGTGCGCTTTTATCGGATTTCTGATCTCCTTGAATCCGGAGATGCTTCGGCGGTCGAGGTTGAACTTCGCGAGTATCTGCGCGCGGAAGCCGAACTCAAGGATCGTTTCAAACGCGGACTGCTTCTAGAAGGTATGCGTGCTTTACTCGATGGTTGCCTTCTCGAGGCAGAGGGCGCAGCCCAACGAGCTCTCATAGCGGGGCGAGAAAGCGGACGCCCCCTGGCCCTTAATTCCTTCCTTATCCAGACCGGACATGTCTACTGGGAGCGCGCACGCCTCCAAGATTTCGAACCGTCCCTGAGAGACTTCATCGCTCAAAACCCGCTCATCACTTTTGGGCGATGCGCGCTGGTCCAGTGTCTGATCCAGGCCGGAAAAACCCGGGAAGCGAGAGAGGCTTTCATCAGTCTTGCGGCGAACGACTTTCAATCCATTCCGAGAGACTGGAACTGGCTGCCATCGATGTTTGTTCTGGCTGACGTGTGCGTGGAGCTCGGCGATAGAGACTACGCTGAAGTTCTGTATAGTCTCCTTTATCCTTATGCCTCAAGAAATGCAGTTTTGGGATACGTCTACTGTTACGGTTCCGTCCAGTTTGTGCTGGGTCGGCTGGCCGCCCTCCTTGGACACCAAGAAGAAGCCGCCCAGCACTTCGAAGCAGCAATTGCAGCCAATCAGAGAATTGGCGCAGTCATCTGGCTTGCTCATAGCGAGTGCGAATACGCCGCCTTGCTTTTCACCCGCGCCGGAGAGGGTGATTATGCGCATGCTCTCAAGCTCTTGGTTTCGGCCAATCGCGTTGCACAGACCCTTCAATTGACGCGACTTCAAAACGCACTACAGGTTCTTAACGAGAACGTCTCTGCCGAGGAACTGAAAGCGACGGTGGATCCAGTGCAGGCGAAGACGTTTGAGGAAGCCAGCACCTATAAGCATCTGCAGCGGACAAAGGGACTTAAAGGGGAGTATTCCTCAGGTGATCTCGTTTCCGACGCAACCGACCTCACTGCAAAGGCGGCGGTCGCATCCATCCGGGATTTAGCCACTGACCACACGTTGGAAAGGACCGTCACGATCCTCATCTCGGACGTCGAAGACTCTGCTAAGCTATTCGATAAGTTAGGCGATCTTAGGGCTCAAGAAATTATCCGTGAACACAATGAAATCGTTCGCGTCGAGGTAGCGCGTCATGGAGGGAAAGAGATTAAAACGATGGGCGATAGTTTCATGGTCGTCTTTTCCAGCGCGCGGAGGGCTGTCTTGTGCGCAATTTCTATACAACGGGCATTTTCACGCTACGAAAAAGAGCATGGCGATCAACCGCTCCAGGTACGAATAGGGTTACACGCGGGTGAGCCCATTAATGAATCGGATGACTTGTTTGGAAAGGCTGTGATTCTTGCAGCAAGAATCACAGCGCTTGCGCGAGGAGGCGAAATCCTTGTCTCCTCTCTCCTGCGCGAGTTAACCGAGAACGCAGGTGACTTGCGCTTCGACGAAGCTAAAGAAGTGGAGCTCAAGGGCCTCTCCGGATTCTATCGCGTCTATAGAGTGATTTGGTAGTCGTGAAAATCTATCAAGTGATGCGGGTCGGCCCAAGCACCCAATCACACATGGGTGTCTTGTCTCAGTGCGCCGCGGCGGCTAGCAGGGTTTGAGCTGCACCTCAAGACGAGACCGCACTGTCGAACTGGCCGCAACTACTGGCAAATGATTTCGGATTTTTTCATCCCGGCACGTCTTCAGTTTCTGCGAGCGGCCTGGTTGAAGCACCGTGTGGCTGGGACCGATGGGTTGACCTCGCGCGAGACCAGCCAATCAGGCCAGTTCTCGACCTGTACAATCTGGCCCGCCACATGGGTTTCCAGGTATTTTTCATCACAGCCCGGAATGCCGAGCAGCGGAAGGCTACAATAGCCAATCTGCGCTCCGCCGGTTATAAGGGTTGGGACGACCAAGACCTTATCACCGAACCCGACGCGTCGCACTATCCTTATGCGGCACCCTTCAAAGCGGAAGGACGCAGAAAACTTACTGACGCTGGCTACACAATCGTGCTGAACATCGGAGATCAAGACAGCGATCTGCGCGGAGGATTTGCCGACCGTGTCTTCAAGCTTCCAAATCCCTTCTACTACATTCCGTGAGAGAGAGAGAGAGAGAAGAATGCTCGGCGTGCAGAGCAGATTCGGACGCGCCTTCCATTCGAGGATGCGGGAAGTGTTCATCGTGGGCTAGGCCCGGTTCGCTCTTTAACAAGCTCTGAAGATCAATTAAATGTCACAGGCCGCCCAGCCGCTGACCCGCAAACTGAAGCGTCTCGTCCATTACTCGTCCTTCCACAGCATCCTCACACCTGTGGCTGCTGAAAATTCCGAAAGCAGCGAAAAGGCTGGCCGATTCCGGTCTGCAGTCCGTAATGTCGTCAGCATGCTCGCACTGGTTTCGACGCTCCTATCTTGGCTGGCTTGCCGGTTTCGCAGCCGCGCAGAATTACGCCTTGCCGCCTGAAAGCCCATTTGTCCTTTGACTACTCCACGCGGTGGCGCGCGGCGCACCGCTCTCCGCGATTACCGACTCTGGTAGGGAAGCTGAGAGAAAAGCTGCAGCCTTTACGTGCCGGATCAGTCGGGTCCTGCTTATAGCCAAAGCTCCTGCATCGACTTCCAGGCTTTGCTTTGCGATGGCATTTTTTGCAAGGACAGGAGTTTTTTGCTGAACGAAGTCACATGGCATCTTTGATAGTTGCTTCCGGTCAAATGAGATGTCCAGTGAACGGTCGACCAAACGCGAGATGAGAAAACCTGTTCACTTTTATGGACCAAGCCGCGGGAAAGATACTTTCCCCACACCCACCTCGAAACCACGAGCAGGGTGATGGACGAACTCTGGACCGTACTTCTTGGCCCCGGGGTTTTACAGTAAGACCTGATTCGCGAACGGCTCTTAGAAAGCAAACCACATATCAAGGTTTTGACGCGAGGCTTGCATGCCCTGCTGCAACTCGTGAAAGGATTGGCATTTGGGCGAGGGTCAGTATTTTGGCGGGCGAACGCACTTGAAAGCTGACAAGCCGGTGCGCGCGGCGGCCAAGCCGCCGCGCGCACCGGATGGGTAAGACAGACGGTCAGTAGCCTTGTTCGAGGCGCATCGGGGTGAAAAACGTCCTGTCTACTGCGCCCGTATTGATGTACCAGCCTTCGTTTCCGCCGTCGTGTGGTGGCGAATACAGAATAGTCGAGAAGCCCGTGGTCAGATCTTCGTCGACCTGGGCGGTCTCAAACATCCGCTTGTACGGCCACACGGCGACCCGGGCGTTCGGCGTGGCTCGATCGCTGTAGGCATGAAAGTTTGCAATCGTCTTCCACAGCTGTCCGTCGGGGCCGTATAGGTCCGCAGCAGTGATGAACCATCCTTCCGAGTCGATGTACAAAACCCGCCGCGGAACGATCGTGCTGCCACCCAGGGAGGGCCGATGCTTGGCGGTGGCTTCGATTACATAGAGACTGCGCATCTGCCAGTTCTCGGGACACACGGTCCGCCCGCCGTCCTGGGCGCATGCAGTTGCCGGTGAGGTTCCGTTCACGCTTGCCAGCATCGAACGCTCGCCCATCAATCGGTAGTCGTAGTCAGTAGGTTTTGCCCCGAATCCAAATGCCGAGTCGGGATCGAGTGTCGACGCATAAGTTGTTGCGCCTCCGGCTCCGTACTCCGAGCCGGCACTACTCATTGCTGGGACCCCGAACGAATCGGACAATTCGGTGGCCGGCAGACGCCGAAGACGCCGGCTTTGACCGCTGTATTCCCACGCGTTGTCTTCGACGCCCGGAAGGACCGAACCCTCACGAACGATTCCGGCGCCGCGCATCTCCGCGGGCTCGAGAATCGGGAAAGCCCCGAACCGGTAGGCGATGCCGTTGTGATAGATGTCCTTGTCAATCGGTGTTGGCTCGACCTCGGTGCGGCCGATGCTCTTGTAAAATCCAAAGTGACCGAAGCTCATCACTTCCACCGGCTCCGATTGGTTTGACCTAAGGCTCACGGCTTCGATGCCGGGTTCGTCCAGATCATCTGTGTTAAGCGGGCGAAACTCGAAGTTCCACATAATCTTGATCGCGGCTTGCGGATCGTTAGCATCGACCAGCGGAAACGGCAGTCCAGCCTTGTAGTTCAGGAGATTTCCGCCAGGCGTGAGCACGACCTGGGGCGAGTATTGTTCGGTGGCCGCCTTGTAAGGTGGGGGCCACTCAAGCTGTGAGGTCGGCACGATTTTCATGATCATGCCTTGGCGCACGAGCTGGTAATTTCCAGGGCTCACCAAATTCACAACCTGGGCAGAATTGCTGGGGGTAATGAGGTCGCCGGGCTTTACCTGGGGGCTGGCGGCTGGGGCGAGTAAAAAGATCGTTGCGACCACGAGCGTCACAACGCTTGGGGAACGGGACGCCTTCATGATGCACACTCCTTTGCGCGGCTGTCGCTCGAGTATCGAACGGCGGCCGTCGCCGTTTCGAAAGTCGAAAGAGACAATCAGCAATACCATTCGCACCAATATGCGATAGTCATGCCATATGCAGTGCCTCGACTATTCTAGGCGTTCGTTACAACTATTTTTGCGGGTTGTCGTCAAGTTAACAGGTCCGGTTAACAGGTCCATTCAATTCGATAACCTCGGTTAGCAGGTCCATCCGATTCGGATAGCACCGATGGCGGTTGCAGTACGGTTGGGCGCGCCCTTTCTCAAGGAAGATTGTAATTCTCCACCACACTCCAGGTGATTTCGTCTTAATCCGCACGCTCCACTCCGCCATTTGGCCATCTGGATTGGTGAGGGAGATCTTTGACTTTGCCGTCAAATCGGCCTTATTGGCTTCGTCTTCTCTCGTCGCATTGGCGGCGCTTGCTCCAGCATATGGGGCCGGCTGCGGCGGCTTTTGCGTTTCGACGATTTTCTGGATGAGGTTCTGATCTCGAATTGTCAGGCGCAGCTGCGAGGCCAGATTATCGTCTGTGCTCTTTGGGTCTTTGGTGACGAATTCAAGCACTGAATCTGTCGATCTCGGGTCCTTGGTAACGTATACGACTTTTTTCTCGTCCTGCCCGTCAAACCTGATTCCCGGAGTTCGGGCCAGGTTCTGGCCGATGATGTTCACAGTGAGCTTTTGCGGGCTGGCTTGCCCAGGTGTCTCGAGCTCCCAAAGCGCATCGGCCTCGGCAACTATTGGGCCCGGTTTGCGCACCAGCTTACCACCGAGATAACCGGCGGAGCTGACGCCCATCAAGAGGAGAAATTCCTCCGGGACGCCTGGGAGATTTTGGACTGCCGCGGGGTCGGCGAGAAGGGCGGCGGAAAGAAAGGTCACGACCCCGACGATGGTCCACACGACGAACTGCACCCGCTCTGGCACGACCACGCCCCCGATCGTAAGCAAGTCACTCCAGCCCGCCTCCTCCCTGCCCGCGCCCTTCGATCCGATCGCGGAGCCGATTCCGCTCGCGGCCACCGTGGTGCCCGCGCTGACGGCCAACAGACTTGGCAAGTTGGGCGGAATCGCGGGAAACTCGCATCGTCCCTGGACGAGATACCGCGCGAGAAAAAACTCGAGGTATGCAAGAACCGCGGCTGCAGTCCATAGAAAGAACTGAAATTTCGAGAGGCTGTAGGTCTGAGTCTCCGGATCGATCATTAACCTGGTCCAGAGACCTTTGAGAGTTCCACCGACTCTTGCTTTTGGAGCATTCGCGAGAATGAGGAAGAGTAGAACCCCGATGACGAGGAGTGCCACTATTGCCCCCCATCTCGGATCGTCCTTAGCGGCGCGTGAGATTGTGATGGTCTTCGTTTCCGAGGTGTCGCTGCCCACGCTTACCGCTATGGTAGAGATGCCGCTAAACGAAGCGATCGAAATGTTTCTCAGCTGGATTTCTCGGCCGCTACGGTCGACGGTTCCGATAACCATCGAAGCGGCACATTGACCACTCTGGTCGCACTTCCAACAAACGGGCATTTCACAGCCTTTCCATAGAATCCGGTTGTCGCTGCCGGCTCGGCTGAAGTTACTTCCGGTGAGCAATAAGCTTATTGTGGCGGGCTGCGGGTTTGTGTCCTGACATGCGTTGCTGCCCGCCGCCCCGTGCGCGCCTCGGCCTACCGGCTCTGGACCGAGACTTCCCTCGGGTATCGGTGCGATTTGGTCACCCTGAGGTGGATACGAAACTGTCGGCATCACTCCCAAAAGCACTGGCCTCTGATCACTGCTGCTGGCAACTGTGACCATAAGGGAAGGGATCAGGGTCAGGTCCGCGCTCGAGGTGAGTGTGGCTGGGACCAGCGCGACCGCGTAGGTTCCAAGCGGTAGGTCGAGCGGGACAATCGCGCTGCACGAGCCGGCGTCTTTCTTGACGCATACGATTTGCTTCTGAATAGTTCCGCTGCATCCGCTTGTCGCTCCAGGTTGCGCAGAACTACAAGGCTCCGCGAATACCGCGATGGCCTGATCAGTGCCGAAGGGGCCCACAGTCTTGAGTGTAAGAGACTGGCTGCGGGCGACATTCGGTGGCTCAACCAGGCTCAAGGCGACCTCGCCGGAATCAGCGGCCCGAGCGCAGATGTATGCAGCGAGGACGAAAGCGGCAGCGAACGCGAAGGCGGCGAAAACAGGTACCGAGGACTTTCCGCACCCGACCCTCTTACGCAGAGTCATCGCGCGAAACATGAAATATCGACGACTGTCGCCCTGCAACGGCGCCCGAACTATGAGCCGAATGATGGAACGTCGACCAACTGTTCGCGCGACTCCCATCCCGAAGGTTGCCCCTACCTAGATCGAGTTCTTCTTTCGAGAATTTGTACTTCTGCATATTCTTAAACGTATCCTCGATCGTGCCTAGGGCTTCTCGAAGTTCGGCTCAATACTTTGCTCGGTTTAGCCGAACAACCCGGTACAACAGGGCCCGCGCTCTGCCCGATCCTTCAAAGACGTATGCCCGAATCGTTGCAGCAAGGGCGATCTTACGTTGCTTTGATTCGGAAGGTAGACCGTCGCGCAAGAGTGTCAGCGCCACGAACGCGATCGAATCTTTTCCTTCGAGGAAAGCCTTCACGGTCCGCGCCTTCTTTGCGCATGCATCTGCCCTTCTCGCTTGGGTGAAGGAAGGACAGGATTGAAACCCCGACGGCGATTGAAGACGTAATGGCGGACAACATCTCGCTCGTCGGAATGTGAGGTATGAAGGAGTCTCTCTAGGCTGGCGTATCTACCAGCATGCAATGCCAAGAGCAAACCGCTCGTGGCCACGCCACACTCGCTGCTACAATGCTGCTTCTCATGCAACCTACGAGGATGGAACCAATGCAGACAATCTTTTTGCGACCCATTCAATGAGAATGCACGCAATATGGTTGTGGGAGGTTACATTTCCAGAATCATGCACGCGAGAACATGGCGAAAGCTACCCAATTCGGCAACAGGATCCAGCAGTTGAAGGATTCGAAGACGGTCGCCGTCGGTCCTTTTATCTCTGGGTCCAATTTCCGAGTGCCAAGTCTATGAGAATACGCATGATGAACGTGTATTAGTCGACGTCTGATTCCGCCTGTGATTGTCCGCAAACAGAAGGCAAACCTCGGCTTCTCTTTGCCGAATCAGTTTCTGCAGCCAGATCGAGACATAGGTCGAACTCGGGACGAACTCATCTGGTACTATGGTAGCTTCAATACACGAATCCCCGTGGCGTTTCGCTGAAAGAAGCATCTCGAGGATTCTTTCCAGGACAAAGCCGAATTCGGATTCGCCGTCGCCGGCAGTGTGAACCCACACAAAGAGATGGAAAACAGCAGTTCGTTTTACTCAACAGGTCGTTTCTCATCTCCGCAGGGCCGTAGTTCAGAGATTGCGTCTCCGGCGGGCTAGGCGGCGAAGGTGGCACTCGGCACTGGGCTATCTTGCGTCGGTCCAGTTCGAGGAAAGCTGGGTCTTCGCGCTAGTTCCCCCTAGCACCGTCGGCGCGGCGTACGCGGTGACGCCGAAGTCTGCGGAGACGGGGCGGCGAGGGCGCGCCGCCGCCTCGCCTCCGCAGCTTAAACTGCCACTTTACGCCTGTTAACCATCGGAGCGCGGCCGCCGCCCTGCAGCGGAGCATGGCGGATGACTACGGTCCAATGACCGTTCTCAGGGAGGTTCTGCCATTACCAAGAGTTTTCGCCATGAAGTAGCGATCGAAATAGACTCCTGCTTGGTAGATTTTGTTGTTGAAAAAGGAGAAAACCGCGAAGGCCTCTTGGTTTATGATCTGACCAGGGGTGCCTGCGGGCGGCGGTATCAAATCAGAAATTGGTGGCGAGTAAAAGACAACAGATGTGGCTCGTTGAAACCAGCTACCAGTTTGCTGTCCCATGATTGTTGCCTCCATTCCGATCCTGGCAGGGTTAACATTCGAGGGGTCATACAACCAGTTACCGATTGGGTTCAGTTGAAAATTAGGCAAAAATGTAAAGAGTTGGGCGAACATGGTCTCAATTGGGACTACGCCGTTGAACTTCGGGCCCTGAGCGAGTCCTACCTTAGGAGGATTGCCGGATGGGTCATTGCCAAACGTCGCCGGCACAAAACCGACTGGGTTATGGTAGTTAAGAGCACCTGGAGTGTTCAGCGCAGCGAGAAGGGCATTTAGTGTGGTGGTCGGGCTTGGCATAAATACTCCCTCTTTGAACGGAAGTTTCGTCGCAATAAACGACGGGACCAAGAAAATAGCTTTTGGGCCAAGCGAACGTCAACGCCAATCCTGAGCCGGAAATCGCAAAAGGCCGGGATTCGACTCGCCCCGCGAAAATATCGACTGGGTCGCCCCGGTAAGAGCGAGGCTGAGGAGCGACGAAAATGGTGCGCGTTGAAGCTCGCCCCGCGCCGAGTACTTGAGACGCGGATGTGTCAATTACCGTATCGATGATGCGCACTTATTCTTTTCCGGCGCGTGGGCTTCCATATGCGTTGGCCGCCGATGGGCAGGAATCTAGTGTTCAGCGGCTCTGAGCGCATCTCCAAAGGCGGCGCGATGGCGACCGCGGCCCCGACGTCTCCTTCAACACCCTACTATTCCCGGGTCCCACATTCTCGGCTACCGAACTCGAACCGCCGTAGGATTCGACACTGGCCAGGCGACCGAACAGGCCGATGCCTGGGGCCAGCTGATCGCATGAAAGCGATGATAGTCGAGCGTGTTAGCAACGCTGATAACACAGGGTATGCGCTGCGCGCCGGCATCAACCGACCATACCAGGCCAAAATCTCTACCGCCGGTCGGTATACTTTCGCGGGCCACCTCAAAATCACGGTATCTAACTAATCGCTGGTATACCAGCTAGGGTAAGGCCAGTGTCACTGTAGGCTGCCAAATGTCCCTTTGGGTCAGAGGGGTCGGGGGATCAAATCTTCAAGGGCGACCAACCTAGGGGGCGGGCGGCGGACAATTTCGCTGAACAGTTAGAGGCGGACATTTCTGCTGAACGAAGATAAATGCTTCTTTTGAAGGTTGCTTCCGGTCAAGCGAGGGGTCCAATCATTTTCCCCCTCTAAATGCTCATTGTTTTTCATCTTCCTCTGTAGATAGTCCCCATTACTTTGCGCTTCTTCGTTTTCGCCCCGCCCGTTCTCTCTTTCGCTTACGCGTCTGTTCTGACGGACGGACGTAAAAGGTTTCTACCGTCTCGGGTTCCGAACGATCTAGTCGCTGGAAAGCGAGGCGGTAAGTACCAGACGTTTTAGGAAGAGGAACCTTCATAGGACGACGAGTTTCGGCGGTGCCCTCACGAGCAATCGAATGTGTGGACACGACCCGCATGGTTCTGCCTTGAGGGTCGACTTTCTCTACTCGGAGTGTTCCTCGAATCATTTCAGCCGTCTTTGGAAACTTAACTACAATCCGCGCGGTACGATCGCGGCGTAACGGCCTTCGAGAAGCAAACACCTGTACCCGGGGCGCAATCGCCAGCGCTTGCTGGGGTTTCCCTAGCAGGCTGGCCAAGGCCCTCAAAAGGTCATCATCCTGAAAAATGGTCTCGTGCGGGGCGGCGCTGTTTCCGTTTAAGTCTGCGTCCGGGAGCGGAAGCCTCGCACTCGAGATTGGGACCGTTCCGTCGCCCTGATCAGCCATCTTCTGTGTTTTTGCCTTGTCCAGCCGAAAGGTCCCGTCTGGCTGACGTCGCAAATACGCTGCCGTATATGTCGGATGGTGTTGACCATAGAAGCAGAAATATTTGACCTGACGTCTGGAGGCATCAAGGCGCGCGTGAAACTGGATGGCCGAATTCAGATTTGACGAGTTCGGCATCAGGCCGTTAGCCGGATCGTACACATCGATTTCCTTGCCGGAGTTTGACGAATCGTAGGCGAATATCTCGCTGACTGGTGGAAAGAGCTGATAAGTAGAGGGATACCTGGCGTCGTCGGCCAGCCGGCGGACTTCGACGCTGCCTACGGTCGGTATGGTGTCGCCTCCCATTCTCGTGATTAACGCGTCAGGCGCACCGAGGTTAGGTGTCGCCATCATAATCAACTGCGTAACGTGCTCGTCGGGGTGAAAGTCGCCGGACTCTAAATAATAGCGGCTCACAAGACCACCAAAACTGTGGGCAAGAATAGCTATCGACGGCGAAGGCAAGCTCTGGCCGATGCTACTTATCGTGTTTGCAAGTTGGCCGGCGACATCTGCGGCCGATTTTCTCCAGTCATAGGCCAGAGGTATGAGGGTGCGGTCCGCCCTACGAAAACCCCACGACTCTAGTCGGTCGACGAGAGGCTGGTAGATTGGGCACAAATCGCAACCTGCGGTCATTATAATGCCATCCGGTTCGACGGAATCGCTGAGCAACTGCGTATTCCAGCGGTACCCTTCCAATTCGTCTCCTAAATTTGGAGGCCAGATCAATACTGGAGCAGGGTCGCTCGTGTCAGTCCATGAGAGTTGAGAGCCGAGAGCTCCTGCGATGAGCACCACCACCGACGTGTCGGTTGCCATGTTTCACCTTCTTATGGCTCGAACGCATCCAGCCCCACGAGGAACGGACAGAACAGCCATTTCGTGGCGGTTACCAACGGAGCGCGCCCCCAAGCCGGTTACGCGAACTCCGCACTTTCGGTCTATTAGGTCACACTCGATGTCATTTGCCATTTGCCCTTACGGATGAGAAGTTATATGGGCTCGGGCCTTATCTTCGGAGAAGGACGAGCATAATTACTGAATGGTTTGACGCTATGTCAGCATTAACGGTCCTCGTTATCCGCCACGCCGAGAAGCCGAACGATCCAGACAATCCCAATCTCGGTCCTGGCCTAACGACCCAAGGGACGGAAGACAAACATTCCCTTGTCATTCGGGGCTGGCAACGGGCAGGAACCTGGGCAGTACTATTCGGAGCGGGGACGGCAGGACAAGACTTCCCGAAACCCAACATCGTCTACGCAGCGGATCCTGCTCAAAGTTCGTCTCAAGATGGTTCGCATAGCAAGCGCCCCTTTGAAACCGTCTCGGCACTCTGCAACCGGCTCCATATCAGTCCCGTCACCACGTATGGTAGCGGCGATGAAGCCCGGCTAGTTAAAGAAGTGCTGCAGCTGACCGGCGTCGTTTTGATCTGCTGGGAGCACAAGCTGATTGTTAAAGCTATTCTTCCAGCTCTGGCCGGGGGTCAGACACTGCCGAACCTTCCCACCAAATGGGACGGAGGTAGGTTTGACGTGGTGCTGCGGTTTGACCGCTTGCAGACCGGCGCACAATGGAGCTTTCGGCAGTTGTTTCCTCGATTACTGGCGGGTGATCTTGACGTTCCTCTGTAATCAAAGATTGAAGACAGGAGCCGGAAAGCCATAGGAGTAGCCGAGAGATGTCACATAGGTCCAGGGTCAGTTCACCCACCGTGCGCTTAGCTGAGCATGCGAGCTGGCGCTGTGCCTGTACGACTCGAAGGTTCACTCCCGAGTTCGCATGCGACTGTCAACAAGGCACCGGGCTCACTACGCACTGTGTCGCGTAGCGAGACAAACCCCGGCCGGCGCAGTGCGATAAAGTGCCGCGAAGGATCACCCTTATAGCTTTTCATCCGGCCCCCCACATCATCATTAGATAAACATCGAAAATACCGGACACTGACCCGACCCGACCAGGCCGAAAATCTCTACGCCGGTCGATATACTTTCGGGGAGCGACTCAATGCGCCAGTCACTTAACTTACCGCTGGGATACCTGCGAGGAAAAAAAGCGGCACGACCATCAAAATCGTGCTCGGCCGCTAACGCGTGCCGTTCAGTTTGATTCGCTTTTCCGCGGTCGAATTAAATCCGATCAGTAGCATACGTTAGTGCCGCCGAACCGTCGAGCAAGCCAGAGCCCGTAGCCAACAGTACGGCTCGCCGCTGGCCTTGACTATTGAACCGCGGATTGTTGCCCCCAACTACAACATCAACAGCGCTGCGGGAAGTCGTGTGTTTCTTTTGCGTAGCCGTTGCCGCTTCTGCTACCGGCTGCGTTCGGCTTCCATGTAAGACTGAGTTCTACGTACTGGTCTGACATACGGGGCTTCTTGCACATCGGACCGTGCCGACAACCATCGGTTACCGGCGCGTAACATGTCGAGCTTCTGCTGCCGATAGTATCGAAGTAACCGATGCGAGCACGGCCTTAGGTTGCGGCAAGGGCTGAGCACAGCCATTGACTGGAGGCACCGCGCTTTTACCAAGCCGCGTCACCAGTCCGGTCAGCTTGATAGATATAAAATCTGCGATCTGCGCCGCGAACTGGATAGGCTGGTCATTGATCATGATGTCCCCCACCACAAAGCCCTTGCCTGGCGGAACCTCGTAGATAGCTCGCAGGGCTTTCTCTGGCGTCCCACGCGTGATCCTCCAGTAGCTAGCGGGGTCCGACCCGTCAGGTGTTTTAAACGTTACGGTCGAGAGGCCCGCTATGCAAAGTCCGATAGGGTTGGCGAGAGTTATATCGTGATGCGCGCGCGCCAGGGCGTTGACTTCGGCACCTATGTGTGGATCGCTATGACGCTCGGTCTGCCCGTATCGCCCACAGATTATTAAATCCTGTTCCCCTGTCAAAATCTGCCCATCGCGCTCCCTTATGATCGTCGCAGCGCCAGCGATTTCGATTTCCGCTGCGAGCGTGTTGTTTTGTTGGATCAGGTGCATAGCACCGCCTTCCGTCGAGTTGTTAAAGCGATTGCGAGGATCGTAGGTTCCCTGAGCGGAAAAAAGATCCTGCATAGTCACCTTGGGGCTGACATGTCTTTGATAGAGCTCAAGCACTTTCGCAGGGTTGGAAGCGCCGAGAAAGCTCCAATATTCCGGCCCTTCGCAGGTGAACATAACCTGCATGATCTTGTGGGTTGTTGGATCGCGTATGACACTCCATTCGCAATATTCATCCTGAACGTCGCGACTGTTATCTGCCTTCCGCCAGCGCTGAATGTCATTGACGCTGTCGATCTCTACGAGGCGCGGAAAGGCCGTCCACGAGATATCCTTCTCGACTGCGTCGGGGTCTGGGGGATCCTTTAACGCGTTGAAAAATTGCAGCCGAGGACCATCGTTGGCCAATCCGAGATCGGAACCGTCACGATTACGCGCTGTATCCAGTTGCGAGGAAACAAAATCACTCCATTGTTGCCGTTGAACCTGGTTAAGGTCGCTGAGAAATCCCGGAGGATCAAAGCTTGTCAGGGCCATCGGTGGGTATGCTCCCCTTATACTTTTTGCCGGATCGAAGCGTCTGGCGCGAATTCCAAAAATGGTGCCTCTTCAGGAATATTGGTGACCGGAGTTGTGAGCCGGAATTCGGCTAGTGGGCGGCGGCGAAATTCCCTGCGGCGCGACTCGGCTAACCGAAAAATCTCGGAAAAATCATCGAGGGCGCGCACTTTCAAGCTTATCGCGTCCAAAAACGCCTTTATTCGCGATTCAAAGACTGGTCGCCAAGTTTCATCGCTGAGCCTCCAGTTAGCGAGGAACTCCTGCTCCGGACTGTCAGGCCGGGAGGCGACAGCACCTGCTTCAACTGCTTGAGCAAGAGCGGTATCGAAATCGTCTGCACCAGCAATCTGAACTGTTGCAGGGACGTAGCGGATCAAAGCAGCGCGGCGCGGCGAGAAAACCGGGTTGCAGAAATCAACCATGAGGAGGGCCGCGGCCAGCTTTCGCGAGATGATTTTCTGGTCGAGAAGGCGTCGCAGGATAGCTATATCTTCGAATGCCACTTCAGGCACCACGAAGACAAAGTGGGTGTCCCCGGCGAACCTTTCCGTGCCATCAGTTACGGCAACAGCAAACCTTTGGAGGCAATTGTCGTAAATGCCACCATCCACCGTTGGTACACTGATATCCGGGTCCAGACCCAGTACATTGAGTAGAGCGTCAGTATTTATGAAGAACGTCACCGGCAAGCGCACTGGGTGCCCCGACCGAACCGTGCTGCTCTGATCCGGAGACGCTATCAGATTGATGGTGGTGGTGATTAGGATCTGGCCGAGTAGCTCCGGGAATCGTTCGATAGCGGAACCATTCGTGCGATGTTTCAAGCGCGAGTCAGTCCAACGCTCGATGTTCGGACGAATTATCTCTCTTTCGAGCAGCTCGGCACCTTCGCGCGCCTGCCAGACCGGCTCCTTTCGAAGCGGATCGTCCGGTGCCAAGGCGCTGTCAATCTGTGCCGCTTGGCTGTTCCAGTTTATCCAAGGGAGCTTGAGCTCCTTCATGTTCAAGGCGCCGTTCACGTGACTGTCGAATGGGCCTCGTCCCCGCGTGTCCTGTTCGAGCGCGTCCCACGAGCTCCCTGCCCAAATCCAAGCTTTCTCCCGGCGATCATAGAATTGGAACGCGCCTGCACTAGGATCCCATCCGACGACTTGCAGAAAGGTTGTGGATGAATCGATATCTCGGCTCGTGCTTACAAAAAGATCGGGCAGCGCCCCATCTTTGCTCCGCGTAATGAGGAAACGAAATTGGCGCGCTACATTGCGGGTCTTCTCAGACCACGGGATTTGCCCACCGTCGGCGACAACGAAGCTTCGCTGGCGCGGGAGCTGCTCGGATGGGTTAAGAGCGTCGATAACCTTGAGCAATTCGCGTAGGGTCGTGGGCATCTTGCTCACGCCTAAAACGAGTTGCGCGAATGGATCGTGGAGGGTGGCCAGGACCTTCTCGGGGGGTAGGGCCTGGGGCGCGGTATCGCGTCCAAGCTTAAAGCGATAAACGCCGGGGGCTAGTGACGGCATGGGCGCGTCCGCAAAACCGGAGGGTGCTCGCCCAGTTCCAGAAAGAGCACTATAGCTATATTGACGTGTAGGAAAGGACTCGGCGGTTGTAACAGATTGAGCCTTTTGGTCGGAAGGAGTCGTTGTGCTCATCTCCAGCGTTCTCCGCTTATGGGTTGTTAGCGCCGAAAAGCTAGCTATGCAATGTTCCAGGACACACCGCAACGTCCGCAGCACGCTGCCAATGGCGAGACCTGAGTCTGGATCGTCTTGTCAGCGAGAGGCTCGGTTAATCCATGCGCTGCGCGAAATGCGGAGCTGAAAATTCCGAAGGCAAGCGGTTCTGTGGTGACTGCGGCGCACCGCTGGAGAATCGCTGCGCTCAGTGTGGTGCGGACAATCCGGCTGGGAAGCGATTCTGCGGTGATTGCGGCGCGCCGTTAGCGGCCAGTGGCGGGTCGGGACAGTCACCGGATTCCCTACCGCCGCCCACCGCTGAGCTTCGCGCCCCGACCGAAAAAAGCGATGCGATTACCTCGGTGGATGGCGAGCGCCGCCATCTGACGGTGCTGTTCACGGATCTGGTCGGTTCTACCGAGATTGCCGCTCATCTGGATGCCGAAGACTGGCGCGAGGTCGCCGCGCAATACCAGCGCACCGCAACGGCGGCGGTCGCCCGTTTTGGCGGTCACGTCGCCAAGTATCTCGGCGACGGGCTGATGGTCTACTTCGGCTGGCCGCAGGCGCACGAGGACGATGCGGAGCGCGCAGTGCGTGCTGGTCTGGCGATGGTGGAAGAGGTCACCGCGCTAAATGGACGACTGTCCGCCGAGTACCAGGTGAAGCTCGCAGTACGCGTCGGGATCCAAACCGGCTCGGTAGTCATGGGCCGCGGGGGTGGTGGGGAAGCCGACGTGTTCGGCGATGTGCCCAACGTCGCCTCGCGGGTGCAGTCGACTGCCGAACCTGATTCGGTAGTGATTACGGCTGAAGTGCACAAGCTCGTCGCGGGACTATTCGTGGTCGAGGACTACGGTGCGCATCAGCTCAAGGGCATCGAGCATGCGGTCCAGCTCTATCGGGCCACCCAACCTACAGTGGTGCGCCGACGCGCGCAGCGTGCCGCGGCGCGCAGCCTGACGCCCTTCGTGGGGCGCGAGGACGATATGCGTCTGCTGCTCAGTCGCTGGGAGCGGGCGCGCGAGGGCCAAGGTCAGCTGGTGCTGGTGATGGGGGAGCCGGGAATCGGCAAGTCGCGCCTGGTCGAGGAATTCCGCGGGCATATCCGCAATCATACCCATGTCTGGGTTGAATGCGCTGGGGAACGACTTTTCCAGAGTACGCCCTTTCACGCGGTGACCCAGCTCTTGGGCCAGGGGCTGGGTTGGCGGGGCGACGAAAGCCCTGAAGATCGGGTCAGCCAGCTAGAACGCAGTCTGAAAGGCGCCGGACTGAAACTTAGCGAAGCGGTACCGCTCATCGCTGAATTGCTCGACCTGCCCAAGCCGGAAAACTATCCGCCAGTGACGTTCACGCCCGACCAGCGGCGCAAGCGCCTCCTGGCGAACCTTGTAGGTTGGGTGCTGAATTTCGCGCGCGTGCAGCCACTGATACTCGCGATCGAAGATCTACACTGGGTCGATCCCTCTACACTTGAACTAACCCAGACGCTGGTCGAGCAGGCGGCAACCGCCCCGCTCATGTTACTCTGCACCGGGCGCCCCGAGTTCCGCGCGCCTTGGCCGATGCGGGCGCATCATACGCAGGTCACGCTGAATCGTCTGAACGAACGCCATACCCGAGAGATGGTCATAGGAGTAGTCGCTCGCTCGACGCTGGCTCCCGATTTGGTTGACGAGGTGGTGAAACGCACCGATGGGGTGCCGTTGTTTGCGGAGGAGCTGACGAGGCTGATCCTGGAGGGCGATAGCCGTTCCCCGGTGCGCGATATTCCCACTACGCTGCACGACTCGCTCACGGCACGGCTGGACAAGCTCGGTCCAGCGAAAGAAGTCGCCCAGGTTGCGGCCGTAATTGGACGTGAGTTCTCCTACGGGTTGCTTCGGGCGGTAGTGTCGATCGACGAGGCGGCGCTGCAATCGGCGCTGCAGAAACTTCTTGACGCAGAGCTCATCTACGCGCGGGGAATCCCGCCGGAGGCGACCTACCAGTTCAAGCACGCCCTGATCCGTGACTCCGCCTATGAGGTGCTGCTGAAAGCGCAGCGCAAGAAGTTGCACGGCGAAATCGCCTCGGTACTCGAGCGCGATTTTGCCCTGCTTGCGCAAACCGAACCCGAGGTCTTGGCGATCCACCACAGCGCCGCCGGCGACGCCGATCGATCGTCCACCTGTTGGAAAGCCGCCGGTGAGCGCGCCGTAATACGGGGCGCATTTCCCGAAGCAAAGGAGTACTACAACCGCGCCCTCGCTGAATTGACTCACCTTGAAAAGAGTCCCGCGCTCCTGGAGCGAGAAATGCTCCTATGGATGGGATTTGGGCACGTCTCCACCTTCGTATTCGGATATGCGGCGCCGGAGACCTTGGAAGCTTACGCAAAAGCCCGGGCTCTTGGAGAGAGGATTGGAAACCCGACGCAACTCTTGTTCGTGTTAGCCGGCCTCCATATCTCGTCCATGACCAGAGGCGAGAAGGGTCTGGGTCAGCCGCTCGCGGATGAACTGCAGAGACTCGCAACCAGAGACGGTGGAGTGCTTGCAATCGTTTGGGCGCATACCGCTCAGACCATGACCAGGTTCTACTCGGGCGATTTCCGCGGCGCTCGCGATCATGCGCTTCTTGCTTGTTCGCATTACCGAAGCGAGGACCATTTGTTTGGTCCGCAAGATCCGGGGGTTCTGGCTCTGGGGCATCACAGTTGGGCTTCCTGGGAGCTCGGCGACATCGACCTGGCTCGCGAACAAATCCGCGAGGTCATCAGTATTGCGCAGGCACTAGGCAAGCCTAACGATCTGGCGTTCGCCGAGCACTTCGCTACTCTACTTTCAATTCACCTGCGTGACGCAGCTGGAGTGAGGCTGCACGCAGCCGCACTTGCTTCGCTGGTAGCTCGCCAGCATTTCCCCTTCTATTCTGCTACGAGCCAAATGTTCAATGGGTGGGTCATGTTGAACGAAGGCAGAGCGCCGGAGGCTCTAGCGGCAGTGCGCAAAGGCGTATCTGACTACATTGCAGCCGGTACGCGTATCGGGCTTGGGTTGTTCCTCGGCATGCGTGCAGTTGCCGAAGGAGAGGCCGGACTCCATGATGAGGCGCTCGGGACGGTGCGCGATGCTCTCGAATCCACCGTCGAGGAAGGTGCGTGGCAGCCCTATTTAATGTGGGTACAAGGTAAGCTGCTGCTCGAAAAATCGCGGCGCGCAGCTTCTCAATCAAATACTGTACTTTCAAGAGCGGCTGGTCTGGAGCAAGCTGAACAATCATTTCGCGACGCAAGCGCCTTAGCGGCGCGGATCGTTGCGAAAACGATTCAACTGCGCGCGACCACGAGCTTGGCGAATTTACTCATCACGCGGGGGTCTGCGGGGGAAGCTCGGGATCTCCTCGGTCCCGTGTATTCCAGTTTTACCCAGGGGCACGACACCCCTGACTTGATAGAGGCCCGACAGGTGTTCGATGAATTAGAATCTGGTGCCTGACGGGTAAGCTAGGGCTTGGACGCCGCCGACCAGAAGGCGCCCAGGCCCTATGGGACGAGTTGAGCGGTTCGCTCTGAACCTCGCTGCAGCAGGCCCGGGTTTGACGCAGGCCTTCCGACAAAGGTGGTTTTTGCGTGCTCTTTAGTGAATGCGGCAGAGGGGTGGCACCATTCCGGCAGCAGTCCATCAGCGAGAGCGCAGCTGCGTGTCGCACGTTCACGGCATAGTGTACTGGCCCTGACTCGGAGGCCATGTGTCTGAGAAGAACCCTGCTTCCTCCAGGCACAGGCCCTGACTGTGCGCGTATTCAATGGCTCGGTCATCGATAGGTGGTCTTGTTGCGAGGTCTGCTCGAGTCACCGCGTGAGTACTCATGTCAAGCTGACAGTTAACGGCCGCGAGCGGCTCCCCGTTTGGGTATCTGTAGTTCATTAACAAGTCTGGGTGCCGGGGGCCGTTCTGCTCGAGGCGACGAGTGTCGTATTGAACTCCGTTAAGTGTGAATTCGGGTTGTTTGAAGAGCCTCCCGCATATCCGTTTCAGGTCCATGGTGCATCCGCCGAGGCTGACCTTGCTTCCTGTCTCGACCACTCCAGCAGGTGGTCCTGCGCCACATCCGAGAGCGGCCACCAACGCTGCGAGCGTAGCGACGCGTCGAAATTTCAATGCCCTCTCCTTCGCACCCTCGAAAAAGTGGACGTTGATGCTTTTCAATATTACGCCCTTTGTAGTGAGATTCCTTGCTTCGAACCCGGTCCAATTCAGGTCGGATCGTGAAGCAGTTACGACGGGCGCGAGCCCAAAACATTTGCGTCCCGGACCTGAGCACGAGCCTTGGTCCGCTGCGCAGCGACATATTGTTCATAGACGGCCGCTGGGTCGCGCGGAGTCTGGTTACGCACGCCGGGGCGCGCGTTTTTTTGCCGTTCTAGGTATTTCATCAAGCAAGGTTTTGGCGTCTTTCAGGGCTGGCGCGTCGAAGCCTTCGGTAAACAACAAGTAGATCTTAGTTAAGATGGCGTGCGCCTCGGCACTACGCCCCGTACCATTGAGCCATCGCGCGTATGCGGTGGTCGCCTCCAGTTCATAAAACCTGGCTTCTTGCTTGCGCGTGCAATCAATTGCCTCGCAATAGGCCGCTTCCACCTCCGCTGTGTCCGCGTTGCTCTGAGCTAGAAGATTCGCGTGCTTCCACAGCGTCGGGCATCGGAGATAGGCCAGCTCTTCGGTTTCCGGAATAGTCTGAATCAGCTGCGCAAGGGCCTCGTCGAGCCGTCCCTCGCCTGCCAGACATTCTGCCAGGTCGAGCCTCGACCAAGGCAATGTCCCTATCAGGCCAACTTCCCTGTTGAGGTCCATTGACCTGCGCAGATAGCCAATCGCTTTTTCCCAGTTGCCTTGTAACAACAGTGCCTGACCCTTGTAGCCTTCGGCCATTCCTGTCCAAACGGGCTGCTTGGCGGCCAAACGGCTCAGCATCTCCGCGTGCTCGAACGCCGCTTGCTCATCGCGAAGCCGAACGTAGAACGCCGCCCCCCACATATGCACCATTCCCGCTCTGAATAGATCGCCGCGTTGATTCGAGCGCTGCTCAGCCAGGTTCATCAGCTGGCGTGCGCGATCCGGAAAGCCGAGTACCAGAGTCACCAGGGCGGTTAAGGCAGGTGCATCGACCCCCCAGGAGGCGAGCCCGCTGACGTCGGCCGCTGAATAGTAGCCGCTCCCTAATTCGAGATGCTTTTGCGCGTCGGCGAACTGCGCTCGCCAGATGAGTGTTTGACCCAGAAAGGTATGGGCCGCGCAGAGCGATACGCGGTCTCCGCGGCCCTCGGCCGCGAGCAGCAGGCGTTCGCCCAGGTCTTTTGCCAACTTGTACTGCCCGCTGCTTACCGCGGAAGAACCCAACGCGAGCAGGACGGTCAAGACCTGTTTGGTCTCGCCGAGAATCTCTCCGAGCTCCTGCGCGCGCCTAAAAGCGCTGCCGGTGTCTGGATGCGACCAACTTTTTGAGGCCCAGAGAGCGCTCCCCAGCCCGATTTGCAGGGCAAGCTCACGGCGATCGCGTTCGGCGCCCGTCGGCAATTGGCCAAGAAGGCTGAGAGCGCGGCTGTAGTGACCCTCAGCCTCGACCACCGCACCACGTCCCGCCGCCTGGCGAGCGGCAAGTTGAAAATATTTGACCGCCTTGTCCTTGTGGTTCGCGCTGCTGTAGTGATGCGCGAGGCTGGTGGCGATTTGGTGAGCGCGCTCACCGTATGCCGCCTCTTCGCGCTCGGCTATTCGGCCATGGAGTCGAAGCCGGAGCGCTGCGGGCACTCGCGCGTATAGCACCTCTTGATAGAGGGCGTGGTGGAAGCGAAAGCCTGTTGCCAGCGTACCGTCGGGCCAGGAGATAGGGGTCCTGGCACTTAGGAACTGTTCGCGGCGGGACAATTCCAGGCAGCTGGTCTCGACGTCGCTGACTTCTCGCTCAAGTGCCGCCGCTACCCCGGCCGCCGAGAACTCAGCTCCGACCACACTGGCGGCTTCGAGTACCGCTTGCTCGTCCGGTTTCAGCAGATCGAAATTGCGCTCGATCATTTGACGGATGCTCTTGGGGACGTCGAGGCGGTCGAAGCGAGGCACTTTTGCAAACTGCCCGGCAGTGATTTCGCGCTGAGTGCCAAGGAGCCTCGCGTCGATCAAGTAGTCGACCACATTGACCATGAAGAGGGGATTGCCATCGCTTCGCCGGTGAATCGCGCTGGCCCAAAAACCGAACCGTCGCGGGCTCCCTGTGGCCAGCCGTTTTGTCAGGTAGTCGGCCACGTTGTCTTGATTGAGGAACTTGAGCCTTATTTCCTCGCATTCGCGATGCAGCTCGAGTTCCTCTTTCATCGTGCGAAGCCTGTGGTCGCCCGTCAGCATCTCCACGGGGCGGTATGTCGCCACTACCATCAGGCGGGCAGCTTCGCGCCTCGCCGCGAGTGCCGAAATCAGTTCGAGTGTCGAGCAATCGCTCCACTGGAGATCTTCAAGCACCAGCACCAACGAGGCATCCGCTGTCAGTACTTCAAGCGCCTGAGTCATCTCGCGAAGCATCCGCTGCTGCGTTATTCCTTGCGTTTCGATCTGTAGGCGGGCACGCTCGTCGGGCGTGATTAACGCCGGCATCTGTGCCAACCACATCGGCGCAAACTGACGCAGAATTTCAATCACCCGGCCACCGGCCGGTTCCTGACAGAGCCGGCCCAACGCCTCGAGCACCGGCATGTAGGGCTCGCCCGCGCCGTATTGCTCGACGCATTGCCCGCGCCCCACAAGCAGGCCCGTATCTTCGGTTGCGACCGACTCGAGGAAGACGCCTACGAAAGCAGTTTTGCCGATTCCAGGTTCGCCTGCGACAAACACGATGCGCCGCTGCCCTGAACGCGCCTCCTGAAACCGGCTTCGCAACAATGCGAGCTCGGTTTCGCGCCCAACGAAGATCGGTGCGGGTTCGGGGCGCGGCGGTTGTGGCGTGGTCGGCGCGCCTGCCGGCGTGGTCGTGACTTCGGCGTTCAACCGATAGCCGCGGGCATGGACAGTCTCGATGAGGTGCGGGGTGCTGGCCTCGTCGCCCAACGCCCTGCGCAACTCGCCGACACAGATCGCCGGCATGGAATCGCTGACGGCGACCTTGGGCCACACCGCGTCCAACAGGGCCGCTTTGGTAACTAATTGCCGGGGGTGCTCGACCAGGTAGCGCAGGACGTCGAAGGTCTTAGGCCGCAGGACAATCTCTTTCTGACCTCGCCAAAGCTGCTCGTTACGCGGATCGAGGCGAAATGCAGAGAAAAGCCAATGCTGCTCGGTTGGCAAGGCTGCCTTGCGCAAATTATCGAAACTTTAGATTGAACTTATAAGAAACCTTTAAGACAGAAAGCTCCGCTCCGTCTACCTTCGCATCAACACTGGCGGGCCGCCACGAGCCGCAATGAGAAGGTAGGCGAAATGAACATATGGAAGAGACTCTCAGCTAGCTTAATGACGGGATTTGTCGTTTCGACAGCGTCTGAGTTACCAAAGGTCCATCCGATACCAGTTCCGTCACTGGCCGGAACGGGCGAGTTCATTGTCCTGTTCGGGCCCCTTACCCCGGAGGTTTCACAGAAATTACCCCCGCACCTCAAGGCGGCGGGCCGGGGCACAACCAGCTCCTCCAACCACAACCGCCGCGTCCAAAAAGAGTCGCTGGCGCTAATTGCCAGGGCTATCGAGTACATCGACACGGAGGACTCACGGATCGACCGCTTTGCCACCGCTGACTACCGGGAGGGCTAACTGCTGAAAAATATCGATGGTTATCCGAAAGCACCAATTCGACATCGGCTTCAAAGTATGGCTCCGACAGCGGACATGGTTCTGGTTCGTGGCCAGTCCATACGGTGACGGCGGCACTATCGGCACGGCTGCCTCTGAGGCGGAGGCGGTACGTGCGGCGCGAGCCTCAGTCGAGGCTGTCTTCAACGGCGCATTAGCACAAGGAAAGACAAGGAGATGAAACAATCGGATATCGAGGAGTCAAACCGCCATTTGCGGGAGGCGTGGAAACGGTACGCTTTGGCGAGTCCTCGGGGGTGAGTCATTCGATCACAATGGCCTCTCTTTCGCCAACGCTAAGCAACCATGGTTTTTCATGAACTTGTGCTTGCTGAACCGACCCGTCACGAACCAACGTGACCTTGAGAGGCGAGCAAGGGAAGCTGCTGCATACTTCGGTGTCGGCAAGAACCCCTGGCTTCTAGGAGCGAGCGAAGACTGGCTTGGTGGAAAGGCGCAGCAGGTTTTGTCGAGCCTTGACCTTGAATTCAAAACTCACCTAACCGGCATGATGGCGGAGCCGTTGAATCGCCCGCTTCGCCCGTCTCCATCGGCGCAGCTTCGGCGCATCAACGATGAGGAGACCAGGCTTGCGCTGGCGCACCTCAACGCTGACGCCTACGGGGTTCCGCACGAGTGGGGTAGGCTGGCGCTTGGCGCCGCTCTTGCGAGGTCCGAACTTTTCGGCCGGGTTGCCTATGTCGGTGATGAACCAGCCTCGGGAGCCTTCGCACTCCGCATAGATCGCGCCCTCTACATCGCTTGGGTGGCAACCGCGAAAGAGTTTCGGGGCTTGGGTCTCGCCGAGTTGGTTATCAGAGCGTGCCTGGATGATGCGAAGGAGGTCACTCACCTCGAGCGAAGCTGCCTGCATGCCACGGCTGCCGGTCTCCCCGTGTATTTTGAGGATGGGGTACCGACCCATCGCGAATTTTCCATTTTACGGTCCCAGATAACGCCAGGCGGCGATCTGATTGGAAGCCGCAGGACCGTAGAGGCTCAACGATGTGGTTTTCAGATGGTGGATAACCACAGTCAATACTGGACGAGGGTCGCTCCGAAGTACGACTGCGTCGTCGCTCTGCAAATCGGCTGGACGACGCGTTCGCTGCCGCGGGAAATAGTCTCCGAGGAACATGGTGAGGGTTCATTGGTTGAGTTTGGGTGTGGCACTGCGCTTTGGCGACCACGGCGGACAACCCGGTCGCAACTGATTTTTCTCAAGGAATGCTGGCCACCAAGGAACGGATCACAGCGTGGAACGTAACCTTTCCGATCGAAGACTCCAAAATAGCTCGGTTGCGACGGGACCTTCGATACCGCTTTCATGAGTTTGGTGATTCACTTCACCGATCCTCTCAAGACCCCGGCCGAGATGCGCCACATCCTGAAAACCGGCGGGACGTTGATCATCGCGAACTTCGACCCTGCCGCGGTGAAGCCATTCGACCGTTTGCGATGCTGGGCGCCCATTATTTTCAACGGCCTTGCTCGATTCCGCGTGAAACCGCCCAAGGGAGTCGGACAACACCTGTTGTCTGCGCAACGACTCTGCGCACACCCCCGTGATGCGGGGTTCAACGCAATCAGCCACGAAACCATCGAGGACGGATTCCGTTCCTCAAACATTCCGGTCGATTTTGTGAGAGCGAGGAAAGTTTATTGATGAAGCTTGAAGGACATTGTGCCCCCGAGTTCGATGAAGTCCGAAAGGTCTTTTCCTTCCACTTCGATAAGGGGCTCGAAGTGGGCGCCGCGCTCGCCGTTTATCATAGGGGCAAACTTGTGGTGGATCTGGCGGCTGGGTTTCGAGATCGCTCGTCAGGGGAGCCTTACACCCGAGAAACCTTGCAGCCGGTTTTCTCAGTGACCAAGGGCATAACCGCGATTGCCGCTAACATGCTGATTGATCGTGGCGCACTCGATCTGGATGCGCCGGTGTCTTCGTACTGGCCTGAATTTGGCGCCGCCGGAAAACGTGAAGTCCCAATCCGTTGGCTGCTCACGCATCAATCGGGTGTACTTGGACTCGACCAGCCGGTTACTCAAGCCCAGCTCCTCGATTGGAACTACATGACAAAACGTCTTGCCGCACAACGACCGGTTTGGGTGCCCGGCAGCCAGCATGGATATCACAGTATGACGTACGGCTTCCTGGTCGGAGAGATCATACGACGCGCAAGCGGACGCAGTACGGGTCGGTATGTTGCCGAGGAAATCGCCGGACCCCTGGGTGCCGATTTTTTCATCGGGTTATCCGCCAAGCGGAATGATCGCGTCGCACCTGTGCTGTTCGAACAGAAACCGGGACAGGCACTAGGGCTCCCCGATTCCGGCCCATACGCCAACCGCACGCTTAACTGGATTTCTCCACCGCTCAAGGTTTCGGACGTAAATCGAGAAGATGTTCGCACCGCCGAACTTCCCGCGGTCAATGGCATCGGGAATGCACGTTCGGTTGCACGAATCTTTGCCGCGACCATAGACACCACGGACGGAATCCGCCTGCTTTCGTCACTCGGCATGAATCGAGCCCGCGCAGAGCAGTGGCGAGGGCGAGACGAGGTTATGGGAATAGAAAATGCCTTGGGACTCGGATTCCTGTTGCCTAGTGAATGGTGCCCGCTTGGTGGTTCAGGATCATACGGAACCGCGGGGTTGGGAGGATCGAGGGGCTGGGCTCATCCTGAACTCAGCCTTGCGTTTGGGTACACGCCAAATCTCTGTCGGCTTGAACATTTCGCTCGACGTGAGGCGGCGCTAAGCCGCGCGGCAGTATCATGCGCGCAACTCCTCGCGGAATCATCCCTTCGTTGCAGCAGCTTATGACTCCGTAGGCGACTCTTCACTATAGTGATCGAAAGAAACTGCCAGTCATATCATTTGAACGAACGTTCAGTCCACCCGAGGAGATCTGGTGTTGCGTCGACCGCCGGACTAATTCTTAGGCGCGAAATGGGGGGAGTTTTGTTTTTGGAGAAAAACGATGGCCAGGATCATCGTCGAGCCCGCGTCCAGCGGTAACGACCTGTCCCAGAGGTTCGTGAAAGCGCTGAATCTGCTTAACGAAAAAGGCATCAAGCTACACTCGGGGACGAAGCTTGTTTCAAAGTACGCCGTCATTATCGCGGAAGACCCCTCAAAGGCGTTGGAGCATCTGCGTGCCGGAAACATCGCCGCGTTCGTAGAACCATAGACCAGCAGAGATAGATCTCTTTGCAACGGCGAACGCGGGTTCAAATTTGGGGCGGACTCGGCCATTGATTCGCTCCATGTGTGCCGAGCCCGGTGCACGCTAACCGGATTAGAATCGCAGCCCTGCCCGAAGAACCAGCGCCGAGTAAAAATACAGCTCGGCGTCCAGCGCGCGCTTGATGTTTTCGGCCTCGCGAAGACCATGCTGTTCGCCGGCGAAAAGCAGGTAGCCGACCGGCAGGCCTTGGGCGCGAATCGCGTCGACCATCTTTTCGGTTTGATTGGGCGGAACGATCTGATCTTCGTCGCCCTGGAAGAATATGACCGGCACCCCAAGGCGCTCTGCGTGGTTGATTGGCGAGCGTGCCAGATAAAGGTCGCGCTTTTCGGGATACGAGCCGATGAGCCGATCGAGATAGCGGGATTCGAACTTGTGCGTATCCCGGGCGAGCGCCTCTAGGTCGCTCACGCCATAATGGCTGGCGCCAGCCTTGAAGAAATCACGAAAAGTCAGTGCGCAAAGAGTTGTGTAACCACCCGCACTGCCACCCGTGATCATCGTTCGGTTGGGATCAATTCGACCCGAAGCCCCCAGCTGCCGTGCGCCGTTTATACAGTCGTCGACATCGACGACGCCCCACTGGCCTCGCAATCGATTGCGATATTGGCGGCCATAGCCGCTGCTGCCGCCGTAGTTGACATCGAGGACTGCGAACCCGCGACTGGTCCAGAATTGCGTGAGGAGCTCCAGGGTACCGGACGCCGCCCCGGTGGGACCGCCGTGGCTTTTCACCAATAGAGGCGGAACCTCCCTCGGCGCGGGCGCGTAGTCGGGGTTGTTAGGAGGGTAGAAGAGTCCGTGGGCGGTGAGCCCGCCGTTGGTCGGAAACTCGATTGCTTCCGGCCGCGAGAAATACGGGCGTAACGCCGGATCGCTGGCAGCCGGGCTGGAACGGCGCAGCACATCGCAGCGTCCGGAGGCAGTGTCCATGGCCACAATGCTGGAGCAATCGGTTGGCGAACCGCCCTGGAACACCACCCGACCGGGTGCCACGCGGAGGTCCTGAATATCGGTGTAGGGTACGTCGATTGCCACGAGCTTTCCGGTTGAAGGAGTCAACCACGCAAGCCGGTCGGTTCCCCGCTCAGAGTAAGTGCAGATGATACGGTCTGGAGACTCGAACGCGTAGGTCGATAGGCCTAGCACCCATTGCGGTCGCCCGAACTCCGCATCGCGGAGGCATATGGGCCGCGACTCCCGACCATCGTTGCAGTAGATGTTCCACCACCCGCTGCGATCAGAGATGAAATAGAGTTGACCGTCGGGTGACCATTGGGGTTGACAAATTGATTCATCGACGCCGCCCGCGACGCGCTGCAAAGATGTGAGCACGCCATCCGCGGTTACTTCGGCGGTCCAGAGTTCGGTTCCATCCCAGGGCATGTTGGGATGGTTCCAGGTGAGCCAAGCGAGACGAATGCCGTCCGGGCTCAAGCGGGGGCAAGAATAGAAATCATTGCCGGAGACCAGGACGCGTTCCGCGCCGGCTCCGATCGCATCAACGCCGACGATGGAATTGACCACATCTGCCTCGCCTGCAGTGTGATCCTCGCGCACGTAGATAATCGCGTTGCGGGCCCGATCCAGAACACCGTCCGCGTATCTGAATCCGCGCGTCGATGAGAGGGGCTGCGGCGCTCGATCGCTTTCGCGGAGACTCTGGCGGTAGAGAAATTGATCGCTGAAGTTCGAAAACCAGACCGTTTCGCCTGCGACAAGGACTGAGCCGCCGCCATATTCGTGTACTCGGGTGCGCGCGTTGAAAGAAGCCGGGGTTACGTCGGCAACCCGCCCGTCGGCAAGACGCCTGACCAACACCGAGCGACCGCCTTCACGAGGTCGCATTTCGAGCCAATAGATATCAGCGCCCTCGACAAACACCCCGCCCAGCCGGGTTGTTTCGGCGACGATCAAATCGGAGGTGATCGGCGATTTCCAGGAACCGTATGGCGCGATGGTTGGGCTGGGCATGGTTTGCGCGATTGTACCCGGAGTCGAGTCAGGAGAGGAAAGCGGCGAACTGATAGAGTCGTGACTGCAGCTGCGAACTCATGCAGCGGGATGGAAGAGTGGTGCGAAAATTCCTTGGGCGGGCCGATCATTCGTTGCAAGGCGAGAAGCGGATACACGAAAAGCAATTCTCTGCCGCGAGCGTCAACCGAGGGACGATGTGACCCAAATTCTCTGACTGGCCACGTAGGACGCGGTTGACCTTGGACCGTGCTCGAGGGTTTAGGCTTGAAAAAGGAAGTAATGTCTATGGAGACAATGCTCGAGAACGACTACGTGCGAGTCATCCGCGTAGTTGTCAGGTGCGGACAACGAGCTCCAGCCTGTTCGCCCGCTGCAAAGCCAATGGTCAGGATTCAGCTCGCGCCAGGTGCGCTCTACGGCAGGTACTGTTCAACGATAAAGCATCGCCGGAAAAGCCAAATGTAACGCTCGACGAAAACATCGACGAGATACGCGTCGAACTGAAAGGTTCCATCAAATCGCGACCGATGGAACTCGATGCCGTCAAAATCGACCCCAGGCGCTACAAAGTCGTGCTTGAGAACGAACTTGTCAGGCTGGTTCGGCTGCGGTTCGAAGGTCGCGAGGCGGGACTGATGGTGACGCACCCGCCGCGGGTCTTGCCGACTCTGACCCACGTCCAGGTAAAGCTCCTGTTTTGCCGATGGACGAAGAGATGAACGCGGTGCTTCTGCTGGGGTGGCAGCATGGCTAGAAGAAGAAACACTCCAGACGGAAAATGCCGTGATGAACCGCTAGAAGTGGTGTTGGTCCGAGCGAAAAGGTAAGAGCACATAACGCCCGAAGGCGATTGAAACACGCCGAAACGCCTGCAATCTACGTGCGGCTGAGGGAGCCAGCAATTGAGTCTGTCCTCGCGCGCCAGCACGAGTTATCCACAGTCGGAGTCACACCGGAGCTCGGTTAATTTCTGAGTGACGGTGGTCGCTCGATGGATCTAAACTCGTGTGCCTCGAGGCGCTCTGGCTCAAATAGACGCGCTACTCAAAGATGACGGCTGAAAAACGGTCAACGTGCAAAGTGTTCGAGCGGCGGGCGACGGCGAGCCTTGTAAGCTGAAGCATCGCTGGGACAGGGCAGCGGCTTCGTTTGGAGAATGTGCACGCAACTCAACTAGAAAGGCAAAGACTCGTATAAACTGCAGAAGAAAGACGAGATAAACCTATTTCGTTGGAATGCATTCTTAGCTACACTCAGAACATTCTAGCGGAATTGAAGTAAATAGAGCTAGGATTACGCTAAGTCTAGCCTAGCTTACGGAGAAGGGAATGAACACCCGTCGCCAGGGAATCCTCGCCGTTGTCGCTTTGTGTTTGATTGCCGGATATTCGGAAGCGTCCGCTCAGACAGTTCAGCTGTCCGGCACCGTTTCACCCGAAGCCTTGAAGCTGCCGAATTACGGAGATCTCCCCTCCTCGCAGAGCCTGTCACTTCAGATTTGGTTCAAACCTCACCATCAAGATCAACTGACCAAGCTGCTTGCTAGCCAGCAGGACAGCAAGTCTCCGCAATTTCACAAGTGGCTGACACCACAGGAATACACGGAACAGTTTGGTGTCACTGAGCAAGAGTTCAACAAGGTCTCTAGCTGGTTGAATAAGGAAGGCTTTCAGGTAACGAGCGGTTCTCCAGCGAATGGTTACGTAAAATTCAGGGGTAGTGTGCTGAGCATTGGTCACGCATTCAACACTCGCGTCTCGTCTTTTTCTGCTGATGGTTCCAAATACGGAAATCTTACTGATCCGCAAGTACCGGCTGAGTACGGCGATCTTGTCGGCAGTGTCACGGGTCTCAACAATTTGCATGCATCCAAGCCGATGATTGTTGAGCCCTCGCCAGACGTAACACTTTCAGACTTCACCGCAGTGGCACCTTCCGATTTCTATACCTTCTACGATGAAACTCCACTGCAAAGCGCGGGTGTCACAGGTACCGGGTGTATCGCGATTGTTGGCGATTCGGATTTCAACCCAGGCCCAATTCAGGCCTTCAACACTCAATTCGGACTTCCCGATAATAGTGGGTCTATCACAAAGGTTCTCGCGGACGGTTCCAGTCCCGGGATCACCATGGACGAGATCGAGACGCTGCTGGACCTGGAATGGTCCCATGCGGTCGCGCCCGGGGCCGCTACCAAATACTTTCTCGGAAATGAGGGCACTGCCACGAACGGGGGTATCGTTGATGCGCTGAATGCAGCGGTCCTTGACGGTTCCTGTGCGGTCATCAGTGTCAGCTTTGGTCTATGCGGCGTCCCAGGTGGATTCTACACCTCAACGGTGGCAGACATCGTCACCCAGGCGCAGAGCCAAGGACAAGCCATTGTGGTGTCCGCTGGCGATCAGGGTGCAGCCGGACTCGTCCTGAGTGGTAATAAGTGCGTGACAGCTATGACGGCCAACGTCAACGAACTTGCGTCAAATCCGCTGATAACCTCAGTCGGTGGAACGTCCCTGAATGCCCCTTTCAACGCCGCGGGAGTGATCACCGGCTACACGTCAGAACGGGTCTGGGACGATCCCAATGATGGTATAGCGAGCATCGGTGCCGGTGCCACGGGTGGCGGTGCGAGCGTTTTCTTCTCTAAGCCTTCTTTCCAAAGCGGAGCAACGCCGGCGGATGGTGCCCGTGACCAACCCGATGTTGCATTGCTGGCGAGCGCTTTCTTTCCAGGCGCGTTTTTCTACAATGACAATGGCGGCGTTGGAGCTCTAGGTGTCATCGGGGGCACCAGCCTTGCCGCGCCAAGCTGGGCGGGGATTATTGACCTTCTCGCCCAGAAATCAGGTGGCAAGGTCGGCTCAATCAATCCGAGGGTCTACGCTCTGGCGAGCGCCGGGCAGGCGGCGGCCGGGTTTCACGACGTCACCACGGGTAATAACGGCTTCAACGGAGTGCAAGGATTCAGTGCAGGCCCGGGTTACGATCAGGCCACCGGTTGGGGCAGCGTCGATATCAACCAATTCGTCACTGCGATGGGT
>JAFAHS010000558.1 GCA_019237115.1 Deltaproteobacteria bacterium | reverse complement strand
CGATTGCTTCGCCGAGTTCATCACGCGGCGTGCACCGGAGGTGGGCTGGAACGGAGCGGTGCTGTACCGGGAGCTGCAAGGTCTGGGGTTCCGCGGCGGGCGTTTGCAGGTGCAGCGTTTCTTGCGGCCGCATCGCGAACAGCGCCGGTGGTCGGAAGTGGCGACGGTGCGGTTTGAGACCTCACCGGGCGAGCAAGCGCAGGTTGACTACGGACAGCTATGGGTCTGGATCGGGCCGCAGCGGGAGAAGGTCCACCTGTTCGTGTTCACGCTGGGTTATTCGCGCCGGCTCTATACCCGCGGCTATCCCAACGAACGGCTGGCAACTTTGCTCGACGGCCACGAGCGAGCGTTCAGGTGGTTCGGCGGCGTGACCTTGACCTGTTTGTACGATAACCCTGGCACTCTGGTCCTGGGCCGCAGCGAGAACAGGGTCCTGTGGCATCCGCTGTTCGAGGATTTTGCCCGCTACTACGGCTTCACCCCGCGCGCCTGCCAACCATACCGGGCCAGAACCAAAGGCAAAGTTGAGTCGGGGGTGAAGTACGTCAAGCGCAACGCCTTGGCCGGGCGGCGCTTTAACTCGTGGGATGAACTCAACGAGTGGCTGGAGCGCTGGAGCCTGGAGGTGGCCGACCTGCGCATCCACGGCACCACTCATGAACGTCCCATCGATCGCTTCGCGCACGAACAACTCACGCCGCTGGGAGCACGGCCGCCCTATCGATACGAGCGGGTGCAGATGCGCCGCGTCGCCAACGACGCACTGGTGACGGTGGGCGCGGCGCGCTACTCGGTGCCGGTCGAGTACGTCGGCCAAACCGTGAGCGTGCAGGAAAGCGCCGCCCATTATGAGATTTTTCATCACGAGCGGCTCATCGCCCGCCATCCGCGTGCCGAACGGCACAGTGTGGTGATGGAACCCGGACACTATGCGGGTCTGTTGCGGGTCGCTGCGGGGGCTGAGCTCGCGCCGCCGCCGCCACACTACGATCCGTACTTTGCCGGGTTCGGCGAGGTGATGGTGCGCGACCTCAAGCTCTACGAAGCGGTCAGCCGCAGCGAAGGAGGTGAGGAGCGATGAGCACCCCGCAACTCGAACGTTTGCGCGAGCACTGCCACCGGCTGCGGCTTTACCAGGTCGAGCAGGAACTTTCCGCGCGCCTGGAGCAGGCGGCGAAACAGGAGCTGTCCTACGCTGACTTCCTGGATCAGTTGCTGGCCGGCGAGATCGACTCGAAAACTTACAAACATCACCAGATGCGGATCGCGATGGCACGCTTTCCGTTCCAGAAGACCTTGGAAAGTTTCGAGTTTAAATTCCAGCCTTCCATCGATCCCAAGCTGATTCGGGAACTCGCTACCGGCCGCTATATCCAGAGCGGTGACAATCTGTTGTTTCTGGGACCGCCCGATCCAGAGACATGATGCCCACCTCGCTACGTGGTTGATTTTATTAGGTTTAGTTGCTGCGCGGATTGAGTTCGCGGAAGCTTGCCGCCGGCTGTGACAGCCGCAGCCGCGCTTCTGACGGGTTCAGTGAGAAGTGACTTCGGATCAATCGCCCAGGGAGAGTATGGAATGGGCCGGGCAGCCTCGATTAGTCCTCTTTCGATCATGTGCCGCACCGTGGAGGTGCTAACACCGAGATGAGCAGCCGCCTTCTCGATGGTCAACCTTGGCGGCTCGCTCCCGGGCTTGAACACCGCGATGGAGTGATAGTTACGCAAGCTCTTCACCCGAGGCTCGGTGAAGCCATTACCCACCCCGGTGCGATAGCCGAGGCGGTTCAGCACTCGTGCGATCTGACTGTCCGGCAGACGATGCGCGAGTTCTCGTACGACCTCCACCACTTCCTTGTCCGTGGATCGGCTGTGCTGGCCTGTACGATTCTTAGGAATTCGCAGTTCGGTATGCTTGCCGCCCTTCCAGTGAATGACCAGTTCGATCGAGGATTCGGCCTCGTTGACGTTGGCGAGAATCTCTTCGATCAGGAGTCGGACCAAGCGTTTTTTAAGCCGGTGGTCGGCGGCCGGGTGATGCCACACTTCATCGAATTGCCGCGCGAGCTTGAGCAACGTCTCGCGATCCGGAAGCGGATCGCTGCTGCCCTGCGTGCGTATCGCTTCGAGCCGCGCCCCTAACTCACTCACCGATCTCAGGGCCGTGTTCCAGCGCGACTCCAACGTTGCCGCTACCAGCCGGTTTTCGGGCTCGACGGCGTCGTATTGACGCCGCGCGCGTTCGGCCTCGTACTCCGCCTGCTCGAGTTCGAGTCCGACGGCGCGCTCCAGTTCGCTCTGTTTGCCGGCCGCGTCGGACGCGCTCTTGAGTGCGGCTTCGATCGCGCCAGGGGCGAGGACTGCGAGGACCTCGTGGGTCACAGCCGCATCCACACGCAGGCCGCCGAAGGAGATGCAGAAGTCGCTACCGTGATTGAGCGCCGCGCCACGGCAGTGATAGCGGGGCACCTGGCTATGGGTGCCCGAGTAGGCAACGTGCAGCTTGCGCCCGCACCGTCTGCAGCGCAACAGTCCGGCCAACAGGCTTGGCCCCTTTCGCGCGGCACCTTTGACCATGAGTCCTTTCATCTGCGCATTTTCTGCCAGCATCCGCTGATGGCGTTCGTAATCTTCCCAGCCGATATAACCTTCGTGATGATCCCGCAGCAACACCGTCCACTGCGCGCGCTCCTTTCGGTTCCCTCGGACTTTGTGCGCCGCGCCGTCGATCACTCGCGTGGAAGTAGCGGTTCGGCCGAAGGCGTAGGCGCCGGCGTAGATCGGGTTCCTGAGGAACTTGATGATGGTTTGATAAACGGGGAGCCGCCAGAAGATGGGGCCTTCGCGTTCGCTTCGGGCTGGCACTCGAACCTCATGCTGGCGCAGCCACAGCAGTACCTGACGCGCGCTGCCGAACTCGATGAACTTCCTGAAGACCAAGTCGATCGCCTCCCGTACCCGGCGATCGGAATGCTTCTCAATGCGTCCATCAGCGCCCTTGGTGTAGCCGACCGGCAGGCCAAGGATCAGCTCGCCCCGTTGGGCCTTCGCTAGCAGACCTGCCTGGGCGCGCTGTCGGAACCAACTCAACTCGGCCTCGCTGATCGTTCCCTTGAGCCCCAACAGAAGTCGATCGTTGGTCTGGCGCACGTCGTAGATGCCCTCGTCATCGACGATGATCGTGTCCATCAGGCCGCACAGGTCTAACAGGTGGTACCAGTCACGATTGTTGCGGGCCAGACGCGAGACCTCGACGCTCAGCACCGCGCCGACTCGACCGAGGCCGACTTCGGCGACCAGGCGCTGGAAGCCCGTCCGCTTCGCGCTGCTCGCGCCGGACTTGCCCTGATCTTCGTCGACCACAACCACCTCGGTCCAGCCGAGCGTTCGCGCTTTCGCGGCAAGATCGTATTGACGCCGGCGGCTCTCATGATGGTGACGCACCTGATCGAGAGTCGATTGGCGGACATACACCATCGCCGGACGGGCGAGATGCTGCGGGCCTATCTTGCTGCTACCGTTCATCGTTCGCCTCCTCGCCGCGTCGCTCCGCCCGCGCCACCGCCTGCAAAAGTTGGCCGAGAAGTTCCACCGCCTGCTCCCGACAGACTTGGGGAAGCTCGTTCCACCGCACACTTCTTGCCAGCTCGAACTCGAACTGGCCCGCATCCGCGCCGCTCCTTCGCATCGTTCCACGCCTCCTCACTGGCGCTGATGGTGTTCGGGATGGTGGCGTGCGGCAACTCAGCAAGCACCGTAGCAAGGTCTCGCAGAGCTTCGATTGATACCTCGGGAACCGAGACGAGTTGGCAGGCGGTGCAACATTCGGGATCGCTCATCCACTGGGGAATCGCGCCCAGCGTGCGGTTCGGCAGCATGCAGAAGTAAACTCGTTCGCCGTCGGGAAGCCGATGTGAACGGCGAACATCGAGCTTCTCACCAAAGAGCGGATGCCAGCGATAGTGAATGATTATCGAACGTGAAAACTGAGCAGTATGTGGTTGTTCTTCCCGGGGTCGGGAAAAGTCACTTGGCAGTGGCCCTCGGGATGAAGGCCTGCGAGCAGGGTATCCGCACCCTGTTCGTCACCGCGACCGCGCTGATCACTACCTTGGGCAAAGCGCTGGCCGAGGGCCGGCTCGAAGAACGGCTCAAGCTGTTGACCCAACCCCAGCTGTTAATCTGCGATGAGATTGGCTATCTGCCCATCGACCGCCAGGGCGCCAATCTGTTCTTCCAGCTGGTCTCGCGCCGCTACGAGCGCGGCTCCATGATCATCACCAGCAATCAGAGTCTCGGCGCGTGGGGCGAGGTGTTCGGCGACACTGTGATCGCCAGCGCGATCCTCGATCGCCTGCTGCACCATTCGATCACAATCAACATTAAAGGAGAAAGCTTTCGACTTAAAGAAAAGCTCAAGGCCGGACTGCTCAAACCCAAGCTCGAACAGCCGGTAGTCTGATGAATCTTGCTGGCCTTTTACACGGAGCTGCGAGGGGGAGTTCCCCCTCGCGCTCCCCCAACACGAACCAGGAAATACCGGGAGGGGGGAATTTTAAATGACACAAGGGGGGGAATTTTAGATGATGCTTGACACCGTCTCCGGTTGGTGAAGGGGCTACATCAATTGTCGCCCTCGAAGGTCTTGCTGAGCACGGTACCTTCGACCTTGATCTTGGTTTCCGCGTCCACCAGCGGGGCGCATGTCACGGCCGTTCCTTAAGGCGCTCCTCCAGCGCGGTATCCCGATCCCGCGGCACCACTTAGCCGGGCGCGTCGGCTTGCGCCGAAAATCTGGCCGAGGAGGTCCTCGCAAGCAGGCATGGCTGCAAAGCTACTCCAGCGCCACTAGAACCGCGAAGTTATCGAGAGACGCTTTAGGCTGCACATGACTTGAGTCGGCGACATGGTTCTGCAAGCCTCCTTCGGTCGCAGCTCAGACCGCGAATCAGAAAACTCAGAGACTCACCGGGTTGTTCGTCCAGGCCTTGGGGTCAGATATCCGCGCTCGGATTATGTTTGCGAACCCAAGCCACGAACTTGGGTGGGACCGCCATCGTCGACAATCGTCCCTGGCGCACCAGTGCCCAATCATCGAATTGGTTCGACTGCTTTATCTCGGCTAGCGAAACCGGCTTTTCGAGACGGGCGGCAAACTCCAGATCAACGATCGCTGACTTGGAGTTTTTCGGATCGTTGCGCGGCTCTGAGCGTACGGTCGCGACACCGACCACCGCCGACACGCCGCCGCTATGATAGATGAATACTTTGTCGCCCGGCTTCATCGAACGGATTGCGCGCACGGCCTGCGGATTAGTAACTCCGTCCCACACGGTCTTACCGTCGCGCTCGAGATCATCGATCGAGTAGGTTCCCGGCTCGCTCTTGGCAAGAAAGTAGTTCATTGGCTGTCGCCCTCCGCCGGATGGTTCCAAGTACAACCCCAGCGATTCAACGGCTATCATGCCTTTTCGTTGCCGGTATTTCACCAGTCGCGAGAAGGTAAGACCTATGGCAAGCAGACAGACCCGAAATCAGCTGGTGCCCGTTTATAGTGTATCTCCCGAGGAGGGAAGGCTGGAGGGCGGCTCCTTCGCCGATCTATACCACCACTTGCTTACCTCCTCCTGGCCGATGCTGCTGGTGCAGATAGCGGCCGGGTTCTTCGCTCTGAACGCGATCTTCGCGGTCGGCTACTACCTTGACGGAGGGATCGCAAACGCACGCCCGGGCTCCTTCGGAGACGTATTCTTCTTCAGCGTGGAAACCATGGCCACCATCGGCTACGGGCGGATGGCGCCGGTCTCCTTGTTTGCCCACATGTTGATGAGCTTCGAAGCGCTGACCGGCATGATCGGTCTGGCGGTTACCACCGGGCTCATCTTCGCGAAATTCTCGCGGCCAACTGCGCGGGTCAGGTTCAGTCGCTATGGCGTGATCTCGTCGCGCGACGGGGTCTTAAGCCTGATGTTCCGGATGGCCAATGAGCGTTCCGACCAAATCGTCGAAGCGCAGGTGCGCGTGTTGCTCGCGCGCGGTGAGGTCACGGTCGAAGGTGAGCGGATCCTTCGGTTTCATGATCTCGAATTGACCCGCTATCGCAACGCGACCTTTCGCCATTCCTGGACTGTCATCCACCCGATTCGTCCGGGAAGTCCGCTCTACGGTTGTTCGGAAGAGAGCCTGAAGAGCTCCTCCGCGGAGATCGTGGCATCGGTAACCGGGATCGATGGCGCTTTCATGCAGACCGTCTATGCGCGGCATACTTACGATGCCGGCGATATCGTGTGGGGCGCCCGGCTGATGGATATCATGGTCCGGACGCCGGAGGATGATGTTCTGATCGACTACGGAAAATTCGATGCGATCGAACCCGCCGCCGCAGGGCCCCAGGCGGAACCGATCAAGGTTTAGAGCCGGCCGATGCCCGAATTGCCCGACGTTACCGTTTACATCGAAGCGCTGAGCGCGCGCATTCTCGACCATGAGCTGAGGCGCGTCCTGGTCAAGGGACCGTTCCTGCTTCGGTCGGTAACCCCCTCGCTGGGCGAGACTTTCGGCAGAAAAGTCCGCGCGATACGGCGAATCGGCAAGCAGATCGCGATCGGGCTCGATGGCCAGCTCTACCTGGTGCTGCACCTGATGATCGCGGGGCGGCTTCACTGGAAGACCTCCTCCGTCAAGCTCGGAGGCAAGAACGCGCTGGCGACTTTCCAGTTCGACAATGGCACGCTGCTCCTGACTGAGGCGGGCACGCAGCGACGCGGCGCGCTGCGCGTGGTTGCGGGAGATGAGGGGCTCACCTCGCTCGACGCCGGGGGCATCGAACCGCTCGACGCTGACCTCACGGGATTTGCCGCCGCGTTAAAATCGGAAAATCACACGCTCAAGCGGTCGTTAACCGATCCCCACATCTTCAGCGGTATTGGTAACGCCTATTCCGACGAAATTCTGCATCGGGCGCGACTCTCGCCGATCGCGATGACGCAAAAGCTGAGCGATGAAGACATCGCGCGTTTGTATGAGGCAACCCGGGCAAGCCTGATCGAATGGACCGATCGCCTGCGCACCCAAAGTGCAGGTGAATTTCCGGAGAAGGTGACCGCGTTTCACCCCGAGATGGCGGTCCACGGACGCTACGGTCAGCCCTGCCCTCGCTGCGGCTCGAAGGTCCAGCGTATCAGGTACGCGGCGAACGAAACCAACTACTGTGCGACGTGTCAGACCGGGGGGCGCCTGCTGGCGGATCGCGCCTTGTCACGGCTGATGCACGAGGATTGGCCGGCGACCCTCGAGGAGCTGGAAGCCATGAAGAAGCGCTGACGCTCAGGCCCCGCGCGATCGCAGGTACTGGTCGACGATCGCAACCATTCGCTCCCGCCCAAAGCTCGGCTCGTGCCCGCCGTGCACGACGGTGACCGGAAGCGAACGCAACCGCTTCATCGTAAGGAGGTAGTCGCGGATGCTGCTGTCGGGGAGCATGTCGAACAGCGGCCCGTCATAGATCGCGTCGCCGGAAAAGAAAATTCCGGTGCGCGGCTCCCATAGACCAATGCTCCCGGGCGAGTGTCCGGGCAGGTGCATGACCTCGAACGCGCGATCGCCCAGGTCGACAACGTCGCCGTCCGTGAGTCGGCGCGTCAGCGTGGTCGAGGTAATCGCATAGTCACCCGCCGTCCAGTTCTCAGCCGGGCGGGCGTCGAGCAACAAATCACGCGCACCGGTCGAGTCCGCTTGCAGGTAGGGGCGAAAGGACTCGGGGAAGTCGCTGGCCCGAATCGGATGAAACTCCCGGTACGGATTCATGCGCGGCGCCTCGAGGTGGTGCATCATCCGTTCGTCGAATTCGTACAGCCCACCAACGTGGTCGTAGTGGATATGGGTTGCGACCGCGGCCAGGGGCCGTGCGACCAGGTCGACGATGGCACGACGCAGCGGAGACAGACCCGAACCGGTGTCCACCAAAAGGTCGCCATCGCGGCCGCGTACGTGCCAGATGTTGCACCGGATGAACGGATTGAGATGGGGCTCCCAGATCCAGGTCACGCCCTCGCCCATGGTGCGACGCTCAAACCAGCGGTCGGCAACCCTCAGCATCGAGCCAGTCTACCAACTTAAGGCGTGGAGACGAACCGGCCAGCAAGGAGGCCGCGCGCGGGCGGGGACCGCGCGCGATCGCATTTGGTCGATCAGGTGCTATAGAGACTTGGTAAACGGTCGAATCGCACGGGGGATCGGAGGAACGAGCATGGCCAATCCGCAGCGACACGTCCTCGACGGTTACAAGGTCCTCGATTTCACGCAGATCGTCGCCGGACCCACCTGCACGTTAATGCTCGCCGAAATGGGAGCCGAGGTCATCAAACTGGAGCTGGCGCCCGCGGGCGATCCGGCCCGCGGAGGGACGGTCCTGATCAACGGCCGCAGCGGCTATTTCGTGCAACACAACCGCGGCAAGAAAGGCCTCTGTATCGATGTCAAAACCCCCGATGGCCTCGCGATTGCCAAAGACCTCGTCCGCAAGGTCGACGTGGTGGTCGAAAATTTCTCACCCGGCACCATCGGCCGCCTCGGGCTCGGCTACGAGACCGTGAAGGAGTTAAACCCGCGCGCGATCATGTGTTCCATCTCCGCTTTTGGGCAGAGTGGCCCGCTCGCGCACGAACCCGGTTTCGACTACCTGGGGGCGGCCTATGCTGGCATCGTGTCGATGGGCGGCGAACCGGAAGGGGCGCCGTACGTGATCATGAGCGCGATTGGCGACGTCAGCACCGGAGCCCACGCGATGGGCGCCATTTGCGCGGCGCTGCTGTATCGCGAACGCACCGGGCTTGGCCAACACCTCGACATCTCGCTGCTCGATACCTATTTCCACTACCACGAGGCCGCCGTCGAGACTTATAGCCTGAGCAAGGGCGCGATCAGCCCGACCCGGTCGGGACTCCACTCCTGGTACGCCGTACCCGCGGGACTTTTCAAAGCGAAAGACCGCTACATCATTATTATCGCACCGCTCGACCACCAGTTCGCGGGTCTGTGCCGCGCGATGAACCGGCCCGAGATGGCGACCGATCCGCGCTTCAAGCTGAACGCGGATCGCCTGAAAAACCTGAAGGAGCTGATCGCCGCCGTCGAGGGGTGGCTGCAGTCGATGCCGAGCGATGAGGCATCGATGGCGACGCTGAAGGAGTATCGCGTGCCGCATGCCCCGGTGCTGTCGGTAGCCGAGGCGGTGCAGCACCCGCATCTACGCCAGCGGGGTACCGTGCGCACCGTCCATGATCGGATTCTTGGCGACTTCCAGGTGCCCGGCTTCGCGCTCCGATTTTCCGATTTTCCCGAGCGCCTGGAGCTGCACGCACCGATGCTGGGCGAACACAATGGACAAGTGCTGGGCTGGCTTGGCTACGATGCCGATCGGGTGCGCGAGTTGGAAAAGAAGGGGATTCTTCGCAGCGGGCCGGCCTAGGATGTTGCGACTCACTGGTCTGGAATCACTGGTTGTTCAGTGACTTGAAGAGGTCGAGGACGCGCAGCAGGTCCTCGGACATCCAGACTCGGGGGGACCGGGCATAGGCGGGGAGTTGGAGATTGGGAGCTCTCAGCTTCTGGTTCCTTTTTGGTGGGCCAGCAGGATGCGTTCGCGGCTTTGAAACCCCGCAAAATGAAAGTCGCACAGCAGCACGATCCATTTGGCGCGCGGCTTGGTGTCTATAATCGTTCGTGGCTTGGCCATTTGCTCGCATCCGTGAATCACGCATGAGCCGAGTGGCGGTGATTTTTCCCCGGGTTTGCCCGGCGCGCTCGATTTCTTCTTCACGATCTCACCAGCGGGCCTTGCTCACCGACCGGGGCGCGAGGCGGTATTCATCAGATGACCGGAGACCCCGGATCCAACCCGAACAGCACGCGTCCTACCACTTCGTAGCGAGCGGTGTTCATCAGCACGTGCTGGCAGGCGGTATGCGCGTCCCGCCAGCATCGTTCGATCGGAGACGAGGTTTGCGCGGAGCTCATCCCGGCGGCATCGGCGACCAGATCGATTGCCTGCACTGCCAGCTTGGCTGCGGTTACCACCGCAAGACGCGCATGTGCGCGGTCCTGGATGGTGAAACTTTCACCCGCCTCGCCCTTGCGCCAAATCTCGTCGTTGCAGGAGTAGAAGTAGGCCCGCGCCGCCTGCAGCAGCCCTTCTGCCTGCGCGAATTGCACCTGCGCGATGGTGCGCTCACGCAGCAAATTCCGCGAAGCGGCAGGCACTTTGGCCTGCGCGATTTCGTTCAGCGCGTCGAGAGCGTGGCGGGCGATCCCCAGCACAACCGCTACCAACCCGCCCACAAATTGCAAGGGCAATGGAATGTTCGTGAAGGGACCGCGCTGCCAGGTTGATCGCGCGTTGAGCCAGTCGAAAGTGAATTCGTCGGTAACGAAGACGTTCTCGAAAACGCAATCGTTACTGCCGGTGCCTCGCATCCCTGCTGTGGACCAGGTGTTGAGGATTTTTGCGTGCTCGATGGGAAACAACCCCGCGCGCATGATCGGGAACCCGTCGACCATCTGCGGCACCCCGTCGCGGAAAACTACTGCCGCGGCCATCAAATAACTGGCGTGAGCGGAGCCGCTCGCGTAGGTGGCTTTTCCGCTGAAACGCCATCCCCCCTCGATCGCTACAGCTCGGCTGGTCATCGGATTTAACGAGCCGGCACTGAGACCGCGCGCGTCGGCATAGATCGTTTCAAACGCCTTGCGTGAAAGATTGTGTCCGAAGAGCGGACCGCCGGAACAAATGGATAGATTCCATGCTGCCGAGCCGTCGATGCGGGCAACCTCTTCCACGAGCCGTAGTGAATCAGGGATGGTCAGCTCGCCGCCGCCCAGGCTGCGCGGAAGCAAAATCCGAAACAGCCCGGCCTGGTGGAAAGCCTCTGCAACCTCACGAGGCATCTGCGCCTCGCGCTCGGCGCGGTCCGCATGCTCGCGAATGGTAGGAGCGAGCTTCCGTACCTTGTCGAAATAAGGTCGAGCACCTTCGGACACGGCGTGGTCCATTTCCGCACCTCCGGCCTCCAGTCTTTGGCCACCCCCAACACGTGTCAACGCTTCTGCCTGCATGCCCAATGACGGGAGCTGCCTTTGCGTCGGTTTTACTGAACCGGGATCTGAAAGAGCACAGCATCTGAGGGATCGGCCCCTCGGTTGGCCAAAGTAACCGGATGATTGTGCTCGGTCCGTCTCTTTGCGAACTTGGCTGGAGAAGCGCTCATCCAGATGAAGATGCACGCGTCTTGCGGCAAAGGAGGATCGAATATGGCGTCATTCAAAGTGGTCGTTCTCGCGATGGGACTCGCCATCCTCTCCTCGGCGCCGGCTTGGGCCGGGTCGGTCAACACCTAC
>JAFAHS010000145.1 GCA_019237115.1 Deltaproteobacteria bacterium | reverse complement strand
ACGAACTCGACGCGGCCAGCAGCGGGTTCGCTCGTTCATCAGGCCCGCTCGGCGAATCGAGACGTACACCCTCAATAGCTTGCTGGATGAGAAAAACATGCCGTTCAGCACCTGCGTACGTTGTATGGACTGTGACGGATTTCCCTGCGTAGTCCATGCCAAGTCCGACGCAGAAGTACTCGATGTACGCCCGGCGCTTTCAATATCCCAACGTCACGCTGCTGACCAACGCGCAGGTGGTAAAGCTTAACACCAATGCGACCGGAACGGCGGTCACCGAAGTGGTTGTATGCCGTGGACTTCTGGCTCTCAACCGAAGATCTGCCGAGCCCGGATAACAGGATCACTGTGGACCGGGAGGGAACTATTACGCTCAGTTATATGCCCGGTAATCAGGTGCCGAAGCAGAAGCTGTACGAAAAACTGAAGTCGATGCTCAATTCCCTGGTATGCATGATCATCTGATCGGGCGCAATGTCTCGGCGAGGCTAACAGTACGATCGTCATCTTCACCACCTCCCGAGAACACCCCTCTATGAGGGAAATTTTTTTGAGCCGGAAGAAACTTAGGTTAGTGCGGCCAGTTACGATAACTGCAAAACTGCTTTGTGGATCGCGCTGACCAATTATGGGGACAATATTTTAGCAAGTTGGAACCACGGCATCGTGTGGTAAACGCAGGCAGCCATCGCAGCGACGGGAACCACCCACAACCACCCCAACGAGAACCGTCGCGTCCATCGCTCGGGCAAAAAAGCGCCAACAACGCCTACTATGAGCGCTCCCAACGCAGCAGTGGCGGTCCAGCCGTACCAGTACATCGCGGGAACAGCAAACGCGATTGAAGGCGAAACGATGTCTGCCGAGTGGTGCGTTCCCGGAAGGACGATGCCAAGTGACGGATAGACGGTAAAGAGCGCGAGGTCCCGCGCTAAGGTGATCGCATAGAGGACCGCGAACGCTGGTCCGTATGCGAAAGCGAACCTGCGGAACCAAGGTGGGGACGTCATGACCCAAAGCCCATGACGTTGTTCAAGACGTGACCAACTAGGAAGCCCCACCAGACGATGAACGCAAGGACCGCGGTCAGGGCGGCGCGCGCTTGAGCGCACTTATCGGCGTGCGGCTGGCGCCAGCAAACCCAATAAGCCGGCAACAGCGCTAGCCCAATAGCAGCGAAATGTTCCTTGAGCTCTAAGAGACCGAGGGCATCCCAGTGGCGGGTGCGCTGCAGAGCGGGCATGACGTCGACACAGAAGTGGAAATACACGAACGCGCCCAGAATTCCCGAGGCCGTATACAGAACGACGATGGCGTTTGCGAACGAGGCGGGCGGCACGGCGCGAAAGCGGTCGAAGAACGAACCGGACTTCGTGCGCGCTGGTATCCATACCGCCAATGTCTGGTGGGTAATTGCGCCCAGCAGAGCGACCGCAACTAAACCGTGAATAATCAGGAGAGCGGTTATCACGATCGAACTCCCGCCGCTGGATCCAGCATGTTCACTCAAATAGCTTAACGGTCGCGAACGGCTCCGCCGACCACGGGCGGAAGCGATTGAGCGTGAACCTGTTCTTCTGGCCGGGCTCGACATCCACAAACACGTAGTTGTACTCCTCTTTGGGCGGCTGGCCCTTCCAATAGAGATCCGGCGGGTAGTCCGCAGGTAGGTTGACGGTCGTACGGCCGGGCAGAATCGGATCCTGTTCAGCGCCGCCACCTCCGAGCACTAGGTATTTCACCCCGTCGACGTCGTACAGCTCCGTCGTGTGGACGTGGCCGTTGAACACAACCACCTCCAAGTCCTTCGCGTAGGACGCAATCACCTTGTGCGGATTGGTTTCGGCGGGTATGGGGCCCAGGCCCGCCCGGCAAAATACCGGGTAGTGGAAACTGATGAAAACCTTGCGGATGCCTTTGGCTTTGGCGTCGTCCATCCACTGTCCCATCTGCTTCATCTGCTCGTCATACTTTGGCCGATCGCCATTCCAAAGCGAAGGCGACCGGTAGTCGTATTTACCACTCCAAAGATAGATGAAGCGCACGCCTTTGAAGTCGAATGTGTAGATCAGATTCTCCGGGGTGACCCCGAACTTCTTTAGATATGGCACCGCGTCGAGCACGCCCTCGATCTTTGGGTCTCCCCACACCTCGTGATTGCCCAGGGATATGAACCATCGACCCTCCAGCCCGGCCTCGAGCATCTCGCTATCCGGAGCTGGCAGTTGCTTCAACATGGTGTCGTTCACGCGCTTCCAGTAAGGGCTATCGGTGACGGTGCGGCCCTGATTTCCCCACCAGACGACGTCGCCGCTGTTGACCACGAACTTGGCGCGTCCGGCCTGGAGGTCCCTGACTATTTCGCGTGCCACCCAATCGCCGCCCGCGAGCCGGAACATCGTCCGATGTACTCCGGGAAGCAGTAACACGTCCTCAACCGAGGCCTCGGCGACCCATCCCCGATCGACCGACAACGTCATGATTTCCGTCTTGCTCATGAAAGGCATGATGACCCTGATGAGTTCCTTGGTGACTGGGTCGAAGATCGTCTTGACATCCCGCTTCACCACCTCTTCCGCGACCTTCTCCGGCATCACCAGTCCAAATAACTCGACGAACAACTTGGTCAGGTCGGGCTGTCCGTCGTTCTTGACCGGAAGGTACATCATGGGGCGCGAGTCGCCGTACGCGGCAAACGAAAACCCCGAACCGGCAGAGCCTGACGCTGGCGTTGTCTGCGCCTGCGCGCTGGTCGTACCGAGCAGGCTCGGCAGCGCTGGCAGCGCAGCGAGCGCACGAAGCACGG
>JAFAHS010000215.1 GCA_019237115.1 Deltaproteobacteria bacterium | reverse complement strand
CGCGCCGGAGCTCCATGTAATCGCCACCAGCCGAGAGCCGCTCCGCGCAAATAGTGAAACGGTGCGGCGCCTTGGTCCCCTGGCGACACCTCTGGAGGGGGAACCGCTAACCGCCGCCGACGCAATCCAGTTCCCGGCGATACAGCTCTTCGTCGAACGGGCGACCGCCGCCCATCAGGGTTTCGAGCTGAACGAAAGCAACGTAAAGGTCGTGGCTGAGATCTGCCGGCGCCTGGACGGTATCGCGCTGGCGATCGAATTGGCCGCCCGACGTACCGATGCATTCGCGGCTTCGGAATTGCTCTTTCTTCTCAAGGATCGCTTCCAATTGCTGACCCACGGGCGACGGACGGATATGCCCCGACATCAGACGTTAGCCGCCGCGATCGATTGGAGCTATGAGCTGCTGCCGGAAAATGAGCGCGTGGTCCTGCGTCGCCTGTCGGTCTTCGTGGGCGCCTTCGTTCTCGAATCCGCGATCGCTGTGGTGAGTGATGATAAGGGATCGAAGACTAATATCGCCGCGGATGTCGGTAATCTCGTGGCCAAGTCGCTCGTCTCTGTCGAAACGAGCGGCCATTCCGTACAATATCGTCTGCTCGACTCCATGCGCGCTTACGCCCGACAAAAGCTTGAGAAGAGTGGCGAGGTTGCGACTTTGTTGCGACGGCATGCCCAACACCATTTGGCGCTGTTCCGCCGGGCGGAGGTCGAATGGGAAAACCGTCCGCCCGAGGACTGGCTTGCGGATTACGGCCGTTGCATCGACGATGTCCGCGCGGCGCTAAATTGGGCGTTCTCGGACGGTGGCGACGCCGATCTCGGCGCTGCGCTAACGGCCGTGTCAGTACCGTTTTGGATCCACCTCTCCCTCGTCGACGACTGCCGGCGTAACACGGATCGGGCTCTCGACTCATCGTGGGACCAGGCCTGCGATAACGGCCGCACAGTAATCAAGCTCTCCGATACGCTTGCGGGCGTCTTGTTCCAAACGCAAGGGCCGGCGACTCGCGGGCTGGAAACCCGCTGCACGCGGCAAGCGCAGGCTTCATGTGATGCTTGCTGCCAAATAATTTCTTCGGAAGACTATCTGGATGCTTCGGTAGAACTAGCAGACCGACGGCAAACAGATTAACGAGGCGATCGCGCGCAGCAAAGCGAGACGCGTCAGCGCGCGCGCATATTGAAGTTGCGCCAGACCTCTGTGAAAGATAACGTTGAAAAGCCAGGGAGCTGACGTCGCCATTCCCGGAGAGTCGGGCAGGGACTACGTGATTCAACTCGAACTGATCCGGTGCTGGCTTTGTTCTAATTCCAGGAAGATTGTCGCGATGGAACAATACGGTCCTTACATCAATTTACAAAAGCCCGCCATTGGCCTCTACGTGTGCAAGGGCGCGAGTCTCCCCGGTCTTGCCGATAAAGAAGATTGGGTCTTTGATGGCAACGCGGGGCAGAACTTGCTGTCTCCTGGCGTCGTGGAAGGTGTCGAAGCTGCCGGCCATCCTTTTTCGGGACATGGTTTAGCGTAGACTGTCAGGGAGGTTGCAAGGAGTTCAGGCGTGCCATCTGTTTTTCCGCAACCGGTCGTCGCCCAGCTCACGCGGGCCGCGATCTTTCTTGTCGTGACGATCAACTCCGGAAAGGAGAATGAAGCCGCCGTGCGGGCCTCGTGTGGCGATCTGGCCGCGCTTCAGCGTGCAGTGGGGTTCCGTGACCTCGAGGGGCGACTGTCATGTGTCATGGCATTCGGCTCCGACGCATGGGATCGGCTCTTTGGAGCGCCGAAGCCGAAAGATTTGCACTCTTTCCACGAAATCCGCGGCCAGCATCATGCGGTCTCAACGCCGGGTGACATCCTCTTTCATATCCGTTCCACACGCATGGATCTGTGCTTCGAACTGGCGACACAGATCATGTCGCGGCTTGGCAGCGCCGTTTCCACGGCGGACGAGGTGCACGGTTTCAAATATTTCGATGATCGCGACCTGATCGGCTTCGTCGATGGGACGGAGAATCCCGTGGACCAGGCTGCTCTCGACGCCACCATCATCGGCGAGGAAGATGGCGTGTTCGCGGGTGGGAGCTACGTGATCGTACAGAAGTACCTTCATGACCTGAATGGGTGGAACGCGCTGCCCATAGAGGAACAAGAGAGAATTATCGGCAGGACCAAGCTTTCCGACATCGAACTGGACGACGCCCTGAAGCCAAGCTCGGCTCACAACGCTTTGACCACGATTATTGAGGACGGCGAACAATTGGAGATTGTGCGCGACAACATGCCGTTCGGCGACGTGGGGAAGGGCGAATTCGGAACCTATTTTATAGGCTACGCCCGGTCCCCGGGCAGGATCGAGCAGATGCTTGAGAACATGTTCGTCGGCCGGCCGCCGGGCAACTATGACCGGCTGCTCGACTTCAGCCGCGCCGTAACTGGCACGCTGTTCTTTGTGCCGTCCGCGAACTTTCTCGAAGATGTTACGACGGGGGAGGCCCAATCGACCGCTGACCCGACCTCGAAAGAGCCTGAGGTCGAGGGCAAGTTTAGATTACGACTGTCTCCGTCCGATGGCTCACTCGGTATTGGTTCTCTGAAAAAAGAGGCAGGATATGAATAATCTCCATCGGGAACTCGCTCCCATCTCTGACAAGGCCTGGGCTCAAGTCGAACAGGAGGCGTCCCGCACCCTCAAGCGCCACTTGGCGGCACGGCGGGTCGTCGACGTACTGGGCCCTAAGGGGCTTGAACTCTCAGCTATCGGCACCGGCCACCTCCACCAGATTCAGGCGCCTAGCGATGGAATCCAGGCTGCCCAACGCGAAGCGAAAGCGCTCGTCGAATTGCGTGTTCCGTTCGAACTTACGCGGCAGGCGATAGACGACGTAGAACGCGGCGCAATGGATTCAGACTGGTCATCGGTGAAGGAAGCAGCGCGTAAAATCGCCTTTGCCGAAGATTGCTCCGTCTTCGACGGGTACCCTGCGGCCGGGATTCAGGGCATTCGCGAAGGCAGCAGCAATCCCGCGGTGGCGCTCCCGTCTAATGTGAAAGACTATCCGGGCGCAGTCGCGCAGGCGGTCAGCCAATTGCGGCTCGCTGGCGTCAATGGACCGTACGCGCTTGTGCTCAGTGCAAGGGCGTACACTGCGGCCAGTGGGGTAAGCGACGAGGGTTATCCGGTTTTCCATCATATTGAGCGTGTCGTGGACGGAGGGATTATTTGGGCGCCCGGCATTGAAGGCGGGTTCGTCGTCACGACCCGCGGTGGCGATTTTGAGCTGGATATCGGTCAGGACATCTCGATCGGGTACCGGGGCCACTCCAGTACAGTCGTTGAACTGTATTTCCAGGAGACTTTTACTTTCCGGCTGCTGACAACAGAGGCTGCCGTGGTGCTCACCCCTGAGGAGAAGTAGACGTTGGATCATGCCCGCTAATCAAAAATTTGAACGCGCTGAACCGGAATGGGGTTAGTCTAACGCATACACAAGAGATCCGCTAGAATCCTTGAAAAGCAAAACGTGTTGCAGACAAGTCAAATTTTATTCCGGCGTCTATAATTAGCCTGGTGGTGGTTTTGCCTTTCAAGGATTCTACCACTCGCTGGTCTGAGGCGCGGCCTCGCTAGTCTCAAATGCCTGTCTAGCATTCTCCTGTGATAAATCTGCAAGCAGCCGACCAACCTCTAGATTCGGACTTTGGTTAGCCGGGGCGGATGCGGTAATCCATGCTGGGCGAGCTAATATTAGGCCTCGCGCGACCTCGGGCCGATGCACAGCAAAGATGCAATGAAATGGCCGCCCCCATCGAAATCCCGCCGATAACGATAGGGCCCAGCCGATACGCCTCGATGTAGGCCGCAACATCATCAGCAAACGTGTGAACGGAGAACTTGACTCAATGGGCTTTCGCGAAAGCCGAACGCGGATGGAACCTCCGATAGTTTCCGCGCAATTTCGTGATCACTAGATGCGCGGCAAGGTGTAGCTCGCCTGGGAACCGTCTCGCACAGGCACCCG